>NZ_CP047026.1:1800000-2137500 GCF_009796785.1 Polaribacter sp. L3A8 | reverse complement strand
TTAGTATTGGCTTTGGATAAGTAATGTGTAGGATAGGTGGGAGACATTGAAGCGGCGTCGCTAGGCGTTGTGGAGTCGTCCTTGAAATACCACCCTTTGCTTATCTAGAGTCTAACTCAGAGATGAGGACAGTGCTTGGTGGGTAGTTTGACTGGGGTGGTCGCCTCCAAAAGAGTAACGGAGGCTTCTAAAGGTACCCTCAGTACGCTTGGTAACCGTACGTAGAGTGCAATGGCATAAGGGTGCTTGACTGAGAGACATACAGGTCGATCAGGTTGGAAACAAGAGCATAGTGATCCGGTGGTTCCGCATGGAAGGGCCATCGCTCAAAGGATAAAAGGTACTCCGGGGATAACAGGCTGATCTCCCCCAAGAGCTCATATCGACGGGGGGGTTTGGCACCTCGATGTCGGCTCGTCACATCCTGGGGCTGGAGAAGGTCCCAAGGGTTGGGCTGTTCGCCCATTAAAGTGGCACGCGAGCTGGGTTCAGAACGTCGTGAGACAGTTCGGTCTCTATCTGCTGTGGGCGTTAGAAATTTGCGTGGATCTGACTCTAGTACGAGAGGACCGAGTTGGACTGACCTCTAGTGTACCTGTTGTTTCGCCAGAAGCATAGCAGGGTAGCTACGTCGGGAAGGGATAAGCGCTGAAAGCATATAAGCGCGAAACCCACCACAAGATGAGATTTCTTTAAAGGGTCGTTGGAGATTACAACGTTGATAGGTCATAGGTGTAAAGGCAGTAATGTCATAGCCAAGTGATACTAATAACCCATAGACTTATGTACGCTTCCCGCCGAAAGGCGGGAGCACAGACTCTTTATTTATTAGACGATTTAGATATTATTTTACCATATGTTAACTTATAAGCAAGCGATGCTTGCGGTTTTTAGTTGATCGTTATTAGTTGATGGGGCTGTATTGTATACAGTTTTACCAAAAACTATAAACCAACAACAATTAATAACCAAAATCTTAGGGTGGTTATAGCATTGGGGCTCACCTCTTCCCATCTCGAACAGAGAAGTTAAGCCCAATCGCGCCGATGGTACTGCATTTATGTGGGAGAGTAGGTCGCCGCCTTTCTTTAATACGGACTAATATCCGTATCTGTAAACCTCAATTCTTAACGAATTGAGGTTTTTTTATATTACCATTTTATGGTTTATATATACTAGAAACTAGATAATTATGGATCAAGTCAAAAAGTTGTGGGATTTAAGAATTACGCAAAAATAGTAGTAAGTCTATATAAGAAAAAATCCACATTTCTGACGCCTCTAAACTGTGCTCTAAAGGCTTTAATTTTAGCATTGAATGATTCTGCTGATGCATTCGTACTTCGATTATCAAAATAGTTTAAGATGTTTTTATAATGTATCGACATCGTTCTAGCTATAGTGTTGAAGCTTTTAAAGTGTGCCTGTCTTACTTTTTCATCCCATTTAGCAAGTCTTATAAGTGCTGATGTTTTGTCTGTAGTGTTATTGAATATCCAAGATAGATTTTGACATAACTTGTATGCTTTCTCTATATCAGGATATTTTTCAAACAGTATTTCTGCTCTTATGGCTTGATTTTTAGTCCATTTATTACTTGATTTATATAATAGATATCTGCTTCTAGCTAATAGTTGTTTGAGAGTATCTCCATTAGGTAATAGTTTTGGGGTGTATTTTAAAGATTTATTTCTGGTTTTTTCAATGGCATCATTCTCAGCATCAATCGCTTCCCATCTATGTTTAATTCTTATTTCTTGCAGTGCATCTAATGCTAATTTTTGCACATGAAAACGGTCTATTACTAAGGCAGTATTTGGAAAGGATTTCTTGACTATAAGCCCCATATTTCCTGCCATATCCAAGGTTACTTCCATGACTTTCTTCCTATGTTTTAAAGGAATTTTATGAAGTATTTTTATGACAACTTCAGCTTTAGTTCCTTTGATCATGGCTACTATTGCGCCTTTCTTTCCTTTAGCTAATTTATTTGTTATTATGGTATATAAATCACCGTTAGAAAAGGCAGTATCATCAAGTGATAAGTGAGTACCTAAATTCTTTGTGAACAATAACCAGTCTGTTGCGTGCTTCTGTTGATCCCAAGCTTTAAAATCACTTAAATAATCCTTATACTGTCTTTGTAAACTTCTGGGATTTACTCCGTAGAAATTAGCTACAGTACTAGTGCTAGTGGCGTTATTACTTACTGATATCTTTTAAAAAAGCAGCAAATTCACTAGTTATTCTAGTGCCTTTTGCTACTAATTGCCAATCTCTAGTAACCACTTTTTTAGAATTTTCCTCAACCCAACGTCGTCTAATAACGTGTAGAAAAACGTTTTTACCTCGAATTGGGAAATCTTGAACAGTAGCTTCAGGAAAGAAACCTTTAGAATTTAATTTAAGTGCTTTGAATTCTTCAGGAATCGTATTTAATTCTGTGAAATGAAAATGAAGTTCTCCATTTTTAACTTCGTGTTTCGTTAGTTTAAAGTAGTCAACAAGAATTTCTGGTAATAATAGTTTTGTTAATTCAATTGAAGTGTCCAAAATAGAGATTTATTAGACTGTAAAGTTCATGCTTTTTAATTTACTCCACAACTTTTTGTGTTGATCCATAATTATCAGGGCTCTTAGCTCAGCTGGATAGAGCACCTCCCTTCTAAGGAGGCGGTCGAAGGTTCGAATCCTTCAGGGCTCACTGAAAAACAAAAACCTTACTTGAATAAGTGAGTTTTTTTTGTTTTAATAATTAATCTCATGATACCTCTAATTATATGAATAACTATAGATTACTTTTTTTTCCTGGTAATAATTTTGTTTTTCTATACAAAATAGAAAAAAGTTATGTCTTATTGTAATAATATGTCTTATTAACGTTATAGATTATATTCCTCTTTCAACGCTATGAAAAAAAGTCTAAACTATATTTTATTACTATTTTGTGCTACCTTATTTTCTCAAAATTATACCATACACGGTATTATATCAGATACTAATAATGGGGAGAGATTAATAGGAGCTACTATATATAATCCAAACACAAAATCATATACTATATCAAACTCTTATGGGTTCTATTCTTTAGAACTCCCAAAAGGAGAAAATACTATAAAAGTATCATATCTTGGATATAAAACATATGCAAATACCTTAATTATATCTCAAAATATTTTATTAAATATAGATTTAACAGAAGAATCAAAAAGTTTAAATGAAATTTTAATTAATGCCCAGAGAAAAAATGATATTACTAATTCAGAACCAGGTACTCATATCTTAAATTTAGATAAAATAAAACAAATTCCTGCTGTAGCAGGTGAAGTTGATATTTTAAAAGGTCTCCAATTATTACCAGGAGTACAAACATCACATGAAGGCACTACAAACTTATCTATAAGAGGTGGGTCTCACGATCAAAACTTATTTTTATTAGATGATGCACCCATATATAATCCATCTCACGCTCTTGGTTTCTTTTCTGTCTTTAATACAGATGCTATTAAAAACGTAAAGTTATATAAATCATACATACCTTCTCAATTTGGCGGAAGATTATCTTCTGTAGTTGATGTAAGAATGAAAGAAGGTAATAATAAAGAGCAGAAAGTAAGCGGAGGAGTTGGCTTAATTGCAAGTAGACTTACAATAGAAGCTCCTATTATAAAAGAAAAATCTTCTTTTATGTTGTCCAGTCGCTATAGTTATGCTGGTCTTACAGCTAATACTTTAGGAAGCGGACTACAATCGTTAGGCGTTAGTAGTTTGAATAATTTTAGCTCCAACAATGAAATTAATTTTTATGATATTAATGCAAAAATCAATATTGAACTAAACCAAAATAACCACCTTTATCTTTCAGCTTATAATGGTAGGGATCATTTTTTCTATATAGACATTGATGATAGCAGCAGTATGGATTGGGGAAACGTAATTGGAAACTTACGTTGGAATCATACATTTAATGATAGGTTATTTTCTAACACGATGCTTGTTTATAGTAAGTATGACTATTCTTATATTTTGAAAGATGATACTAGGGAGTTTAAATGGTTTGCAGAAATGCAGGAGATTGATTTAAAATCTGATTTTGATTTTTATATGAATACTGAAAATCATTTAAAATTTGGATTTGCAATAGAAAACCACTTTTATGAACCAGGAAAATTAACACCTAGGAATTCTGAATCTATTTCTAAAGGGTTTGAATTAGAAAATAAAAAGACTATTGAAGCAAGTGTTTATATAAATAATACTCAAAAAATAACCAATAAATTAAAAGTAAATTATGGTTTAAGATATTCAAGTTTTTTCTTGTTAGGTAATGCTTCTGTTAATAGTTATGATTCAGACTTTAATATAACTTCAACAGAAGAATTCAAAAACGGAGAATTAGTTCAATTTTATCACGGTTTAGAACCAAGAGTTTCTACAATTTATAATATAAATAATAGACAATCAATAAAAGCAGCGTATACAAGAACACAGCAATATCAACACCTTATTAGTAATTCTACTGTTGGGTTACCAACCGATGTTTGGCTTCCTTCTGATACTTATATAAAACCTCAAACAGCAAATCAATATTCTTTAGGCTACTATGCAAGTACTAAAAACAGCAAATTTGATTTTTTTACGGAAGTTTATTACAAAGAAATGAATAATGTAATTGATTATATTGATAATGCTGATTTATTTTTAAATCCAAACATTGAAACGCAAGTGCTTTCTGGTTCTGGAGAAGCTTATGGAATAGAATTTTCACTTGAAAAAAAGACAGGCAATTTTACAGGTTGGTTAAGTTATACTTGGTCTGAAACGAATAGAACTATTGAAGGGATTAACAATGGATTTTCTTATCCAACAACTTTTAATAAAGAACATAATTTTTCAACCACACTTTCTTATAAATTCTCTGAAAGATTTAATATTTCTTCTATTTTTAAATTTACTTCGGGAGGATTTATAACATTACCTGAAGGTACATTTAATTTTTATGGAGTGGGCTTTAATTACTATTCTGATAGAAATGGTTATCGTTTACCTGCTTATCATAGAATGGATTTTTCTGCAAATTTAAAATCGAAAAAAAATAACACTAGAAATTGGCAAGGAGAATGGTCTTTTGGAATATATAATTTATATAATAGGAAAAATATATTTTCTTTATTTGTAAAGCAAAGTAATGATGACTTAAGTTTTAATAAAGCTTACAAAATGTACCTATATGGTGCTACCCCATATGTTGGTTATAACTTTAAATTTTATTTTTTATGAAAAAATGTATAGTTATTAGTTTAGTATGTTTATCATTTTTAGGCTGTGTTGAAGAATTTAATTTAGATTTAAACAAGGTAAAGCAACGTGTAGTCATTGAAGGTTTAATAGAAAACACATCCGGTCCTCATTATATAAGAGTTACTAAAAGTGCAACTGGTGCATTTATAAAAAATAATTATTTAGATATAGATGAAAATGTAGAAATAATAGATGATGCTATTGTCGTGGTATCTGATGATTCAGGACAAATAGAACAATTAGTATCAATACCTCAAAATAGTCAAAATGAAGATATATTCGATAAAGGAGGCTATTATAAAACAACAAATTTTAAAGGAGAACTGAATCGTAAGTATACACTTAAAGTAACAACAAAAGATGGTGAAATTTATACAGCATCAGATTATATGAAGCCTCCCCCTACAATTAATTCATTGGCTTATGAATTAAGAATTTTGGAAAAGGACGGACAAGAGTATTATGTGCCTTTATTGTCTTTTTTTGAGCCACAAGAGACAACCGATTATTACCTCATAGCACAAAATTTTGTGAGATCAAATCCAAATAGAATCTCTAGTTGGAATTTTGAGGTATTGTCAGATAAAAATCTAAATACAGGAGATATTCAGATTTTTTTAGATAATGGTGCTTCTCCAGAAAATTTTGGATATTACTACTATTTTACTGGAGATGAAATAAATATCAAAACGAGCAGTATTTCAGAAGAAACCTATGAGTATTTTAAGTTTTTATTGGAGCAGTTTAAACAAGATGGTGGGGTTTACAAACCCACACCTGCATCACCACCAACTAATATTAATAATGGTGGTTTAGGTTTCTTTCAAGCATCTTCTTTTATAAAATCTAAAGTTAAAATTAAATAATAAAAAGATAATAAATTAAAGGATATAATATTATTCTAGTAAGTCACAATTTTCTGATTTGTAAATGAGTTTTGCTTGCGTGAAGGATTGCAGTGGAAAGCCCACAGTGAGGTACGAACGAGGACTTGAAACGTAAAGCCTGACCATTTTTATTACGAATTATTATTTCTTTTAAGATTCTTCAATAAAAAATGGGCACGCCCTAGAAATGAATTTATTATTTATGGTATTGATAATTTTTAATTATAAAAAAAACCTGATACAATATGTATCAGGTTTGCTTCTTTAATTATTTTTTTATAAAATTATTGTTTTATTATTTTTTTGGTATATGTTTTACCGCTTGTACCTTGTGTTGTTATTAAATAGAGTCCGTTTGTGTATTTTGAGAAGTTTAAACCTACTGATTCTTCATCTGATTTATATTTTTCTGTAAATACTGTAGCACCATTTGTATTTATTATTTTAATACTTTCTATGGTATCATTTTCTAGTCTTATTATTGTATTATCTATTATTGGATTGGGATATACACTTGCTTTTTGTAGAGTGCTTGTATTTTTATTTGATTCTTGACTATTTGGTGTTAATCCGTTTAATATAGCGTCTATAATTTCTTGCTCTTGTGCGTCTGTTAATCCTGCATTTTGATTTGTTTTACTATTAAAGGTTAATTGATATGTAAAACCGCTATCATAACATCCACAAGCTGGTGTATACATTCCTATGATATATAACTTATTATCATTAAAAGTATAACCAGGGTAATTGGTTGTTAAACTCCATGTGTTTGTTGATGTTGTACCTGCAAAAGGTGGCAAATTACTACCAGTGTTATTACCATGTGCAAAAGTGCTCCAATCTATTACTATAGAAGGATATGAAGATACTTCTGCAACATACCAATGATAATCTGTACAGTTACCATGTAATTTATCATCTGTTGTTCCGTTTGAATTTAATGAACCTGTAATAGCTTTTGTAAGACCATCATGTTCTACTGTAATTGCTAAATTTGGGTCTTCTACTTCGCCTACATAAATATCATCTATAGCTAAATCATTTCCATCTCCATTACCTGTTTCATTTAAAATTATTTTTACAGTTTCTGTTGTACCTGTTGCAGTAAAGTTAATTGTTTCTGTTTGCCATGCGCAAGGGTCTGTAGTTGCCATGTTAACGGTAAACATTGCGTTAGAACTTGCTGCTTCTAAGGTTACTTGTGGTTTTATATCAAAGGTACATTGCGGCATGTTTTTAAAATTAGCACATACTTTATATGTTTTACCTTTTTCTAATCCTGTTAATGTTTGTTCCCATACGGTGCTTGAACCTGCTTGTTGTGTTTTTCCGTTTACTACCAAAAATTTATTATTGCTAGCATAGGTTGTTGGGTCTGCACAATAAGAGTGATCTTTAATATTTGCTCCGAAAGCGGCTGCTGTTGTTGTTACATTGTATTCTCCTGGAAATGTTGTAGCTGTTTGAGAATAATCGCTAGAAAAACCTGTGTTTCCTGCTTCAAAATTTGCATTGTCGACTAAGTTTGTAGCATCACAACAATAGGCTCCATCATTATTATCACAAAAACAAACATCATTATTTATACCAGATGTTTGTCCATCTTGAACTCCTAATACTGGATTTGAAGAATATTGTGTTACTGTTTGTAAATTTCCATTTAAATCTACTAAATCAAAAGTTAATTTAGTTACTATATCGTAACATGTACCAGAAGTTTGGTTTGGAAACAATGCTGCTGCTATATTAAAAGAATAGTTATTTGATGTAATTGTAGGTGTATTATTTGTTGCAACGATTGCGTTACTTTGATAAATATCTAGCGATATGTTTACATTAACGGCACCTTTAGGAACATCAAAACTACCACCATAAGTGTTTTTTTCATCGATACATTCTTTTCCTTTTAAATCTAAATCGATATAACCTTCATTGGTGTTTTTACATTCTTTACATACATCATCTATATAAGTATACCCTTTATGACCACCTGCAGAACAATCTGAATTAATAAACATAACTACAACCTCTTGACCTATTTTACTAGATAAGTCTAAATATGCACAACGCCAGTCTCTATAATAAGTTCTTCCAGAATTTACGGCATTAATAAATGGGTTACTTGGGTTACCGATATCTATAATTTTATCTATAGTATTACCAGACATATCTACTGCTTCTGCTGCAAAAAACACTTCAGATCCGTTGGCATCTCCATTGGTTCCAGAATGACTTTTATCCATTACTATTGCATATTGAAAATAATATTTAGCATTTTCTGCTGTAACTACAAAACGTTTTGCTACTGCTTCTGCACTGTGGCCTGCGGCATCATTACCTAGACGTAAAGATTTTGTTCCTGATGTACCAGGTGCAGTTCTTTGTAACGGATAAGATGGGCTAGCTGTTGATATTATGGGGTCTAGACCAGAAAGCTGAATGGATGTATGATTTTGACCATGTGCAGGACCTGTAAAAGGTAAAGCTGCTACACCTGGGTTTAAAATTAATCCGTTTTCTATAGGTAACGTTTGTATAGAATGTTTTAATCCTATTCCTGTCCATCCAGCATAATCATCTTCGAAACCACCATTTTTACATGCATTTTCTGATAATGGAATTTTATCTAATATAGATTTAATTTGTGCAGAAGATTTTAATGTTGGTTTGTATTGATCTTCTATAAAAATATTAATTTCTTTAGCTAATCTTGGTTTAGTCCATTGTATATCATATTCGTAGTTTAATTTACGTTCTTTAACTTGAATAATAGTGTCTTTGTAAATTTGTGCACTTACTACATTGGTTATTAGTAATAGTGCTACAAGGATAAATTGTGTAGTTGTTTTCATAATGTTTGGTTTAAATTTCCTACTCTTAATTGAAGACTTTTCGGATACCGTCTTTGTGTTTATTTTATACAAAACATATTTTTTATAAAGGATGTTTTTTGTACACAAACTTCTTGGTTTGTTTTTAAATTTGATAATTTCTTATTCAATTGTGTTTTCATGATTTTTAGGTATTTGATTAGTTTTTCAAATTTAGTTTGTTCTTTTAACTCTAAGTACAGGCGAATCCTCCTTTAATAAAGGTATTTACACTGTTTTATAAATTGTAGTTGTTTAGAGTGTTCTTATTGCTTAGTAACTAGAGAGATAGTTGTTTTTATAGCCTATATATTTGAAGGAATGTATTAGTTTCTACTTATTTTAAACAATGTTTAGAAACTAATCACTAAATGATTAGAATTACTTAAATTATAAATGATAGCGTTGTGTTATTTATTTCTTGAATGTTTCAGTGTTTTTTTTATTTGATATAAATTTGTATATTTGGTTAACCAAATTGGTTTACCAGTTTATTTTTATAAACTGATTTTTTTTTGATTTGATAATATCTGTAATAAATTATTCTTTTATGAAAAACACTGTCTTTATACTTATCATTATTTTTACTTTAAGAACTGTTAATTTTTCTGCTCAAGAACAAATAGTGTCTAATATTACAGAATACAATAACACTATTAAATCAGCAAAAGCTGGAGATATAATTGTGTTAAAAAAAGGAGTTTGGCAAGATGTTGAATTAAATGCATTTGGAAAAGGTGAAGAAGGAAAACCAATTTTAATAAAAGCGGAAGTTCCTGGAGAAGTAATAATAACAGGTAATTCTACTTTAAACATTTATGGAGAATATGTAATAGTTACTGGTTTATGGTTTAAAGATGGGCATTCATCCTATAAATCGGTTGTGCAGTTTAAAAAAGATTCAAAAACTTTTGCCAACAACTGTCGTTTAACAAATTGTACTATTTCTTATGTTACCGTTGACAATGGAATAAAAGACCATTGGGTAGACCTTTGGGGTAAGAATAATAGAGTAGATCATAATAACTTTACAGGAAAAACTAGTCCGGGTACAACTTTTGTTGTTTGGCTTAAAGGACAAGAACATACAGAAAATAATCATAGAATAGATAATAATATTTTTGGACCACGAGAAGAATTGGGTGCAAATGGAGGTGAAACGATTAGAATTGGTACAAGCGAAAATTCTAAAAAATCATCAAAAACTTTAGTAGAAAGAAATGTTTTTGCCAATTGTGATGGAGAGATAGAAATTATTTCTAACAAGTCTGGAGACAATATTTATAGAGATAACTTATTTGTAGGAAGTAAAGGTGCTTTAACGCTTAGGCATGGTGATAATGCGTTAGTAGAAAGAAATGTGTTTTTAGGAAATGGTGTTTCTAAAACAGGGGGAGTTAGAATTATAAATTCTAATCATATAATTAGAAATAATTTATTTGTTGGTTTAGAAGGTGATGGTTTTAGAGGACCAATTGTAGTTATGAATGGTGTACCAAATTCGCCTTTAAATAGGTATGAACAAGTTAAAAATGTAGATATTCAGAATAATACAATTATAAATTCGGGTCCTATTTCTTTTGGAGAAGGTAAAGATTCCGAAAAAACGTTAGCTCCTATTAATACTAACTTTTCTAATAACTTAATTTATAATACCAAAACGGATACTAACATTTTGTTTGTTGATGATGTTTCTGGCATTAACTTTAAGAACAATTATATAGATGTACCTACAAAACAAAATTTAGAAGGTTTTATCGCTACAAAAATAGATTGGAAGGAACTTGGGGCTTTTCTTATACCTACAGCAAATAACCAAAATTTACTAGTTACTTCTAAAAATGATAAAAGTTTTAATAAGGATATTACCAATGCTGTTCGTACAGTGTTTACTGCAGGTGCTTTTAATCTAGATTCTAAAATACTACCCAAGGCTTTAAAGTTAAGGGCAGGTACAGCTTGGACACCTACTATTGTTGCTCCAATTGTAAAACCTCTTGAAATTTCGGTGGCACCAGGTGCAGAAACACTAAGAAAAGCAATTGATAAAGCAGCACCAGGATCTATATTAAATTTAACTTCTGGAGAGTATATTTTAGAAAATAAAATTAAAGTTTCTAAAAATATTACAATTGTTGGAGACAAAAATGGAGGAACAATTATAAAAGCAAAAAAAGATTTAGACAAACCTATTGATTATCTTATTAGAGTTAACGAAGGTGTTTATTTAAATCTTAAAAATGCTATTTTAGATGGAGAAAATTCTAATTTAAAATATGCTATTGTTTCTCCGGATAAACAAGAAGCAGGGTTGTATAACTTGTTTGTAGATCATGTTACGTTTCAAAACTTTACAAACAAAAAAGGAGGAAGTGTCTTTAAGGCTTATAATGGTACGCAAGCAGATACTTTAAGTTTTAAAAACGCTAGTTTTAAAAATAATTATAGAGGTTTAAATTTATCTTATGATAAAGATATTATGGGCAAATACAATGCAAATACTATTATTATAGACAATTCTATTTTTGAAAATATTGAAGAAGCAGCTATAAACTATTACAGAAAAACGGTAACCCCAGAAATACCAGGAGGAAATTTAATTGTAAAAAATTCTATTTTTAGTAATGTTTATAATGATCAAAAAGGTAAAATTATTAGAACAGACGGAATTGGAAGTGTAGAAATTACAAATTCTGTTTTTGAAAACAGTTTTAAAGTTACAACTCCTATTTCTTTAAAAGGATCAAATAATAGTATTTCTAATTGTTTAATTTATAATAGCGGTTTTGTAAAAATAAGCGGCAAAGCTAAAAAAGAAAATATACTTTATAAAAACCCAAAATGGGAAGATAAAGCTCTTTTTATTCCTAGTAAAAAATCTTTATTATTAAAGAAAAATAATAATATTGATACGATAGGTCTCATTAATTAAGGACTGTTTTTATTTAAAACTACTTAATAATCAATTTGTTGTTTATTCTGATGATTTAGGCATGAAAATAACATCTGCTCTAAATTTTCTGCTCTAAATTTTTTAAAATCAAATTAAGTGCATATATTTGGTAAACCAATTTGGTAAACCAATTACATGCATTTTTTATGATTCTCAAAAAAACAGTTTTAGTTTTTACTTTCTTAAGTTTTTTTACGCTGATTTGTTGTACTTCTAAAGATGATACTATAGAAGAATTACCCGTTAAAATTGAAGAAGAAGATAATAGTGAGGGGGACAATTTGGTAAATTATGTAGATATAGATTTTTCTAATTGGAAAGTAACTTTACCTGTAGATGAAGATAACAATGGTAGTCCGGATGAATATAAACCAGATGAATTAATAAATGGAAAATACAGAACTATAAAAGCTGTACAACCCTACATGTATGATGATACAACAGATGCTTCTATTGTTTTTTATGCATTTCCATTAAACGCTACGGCTAATAGTAAGTATTCTAGAACTGAATTAAGAGAGTTAATTAAGCCTTCTGACTCTAAAGTTAATTGGACTTTAGAAACTGGTGGAACTATAGTAGGGAAATTGAAAATGCTAGAAGTCTCTAAAGATAAATCATCTTCTAGTGAATATCATAGAGTAATTGTAATGCAAATTCATGGTGTAATTTCTATTGAAGATATGCAAAAACATGGTTTTTCATCAAATAATGGTCCTCCTTTAATAAAAATGACCTGGATTGATGGAGATTTATGGGTTTATAAAAAATCTTTGGTAAACGAAAATACAACAGGAAATAACCTATTAGATGTATCTAGCAGTACTTGGACTGACGAAAAATACAATATGGGTACCGTAGGTTTTAATGAGTTTCAATTTAGTATTAAGGTAACTAAAGGAAGAATTGAATTACAACTAAACAATGAAAATCCTTATATTTATAAAGATATAAGTTTAGCCAAATGGCCTTTTCAAAATTATTACAAAGCAGGGAATTATTTGAATACAACAGATTCTGGTGCTTTTTCTAAGTTAAAATATTATTCTTTATCAGTATCACATTAATCATTTATATAAATTTTTATGAAAAAATCATTTCTAATTATCAGTTTATTTTTAACACTTCTTTCTTGTAAAGAAAATGTTACAAATGAAATTATAGTAGGTAATAATTCAGAATTAATTGAAGCAACAAAAAATGCAAAAGCTGGTGATGTTATTGTTATTAAAAACGGCACCTACAAAAATATAGAAATAGAGTTTATAGGTGATGGAACAAAAGAAAAGCCTATTGTTTTAAAAGCAGAAACACCAGGTAAAGTATTTATTGAAGGAGTGTCTAATTTAGAGATTGGGGGTTCTTATTTACAAGTAAGCGGGCTTTATTTTAGAAAAGGGTATTCGCCAACAAAAGATGCGATTGCTTTTAAAGTAACAGAACAAAAAGTAGCAAATTATAGTAAAGTTACTAATTGTGTAATTTTAGATTATAACCAATTACAGAGAGATAAAGATGATTTATGGGTTCAGTTTTATGGTACACATAACGAATTAAGTAATTGTTATATTGCTGGTAAAACAAACGGAGGACCAACAGTAAGAGTAGATTTAAAAGGAAACCAAAGTATTAGAAATTACCACAAAATTATAAATAATCATTTTGGACCAAGACCTAGAAAAGGTGGGGCTAGAGGAGAATCTATTCAATTAGGAAGTAGTTTTACATCTATGTCTCCAAGTAACACAACGATTGCAAATAATTTATTTGAAGAATGTAATGGTGAAGTTGAAATTATTTCTAGTAAAACAAATTTCAATATTATTAAGAACAATGTGTTCTATAAAAGTGAAGGGTCTGTAGTTACGCGTCATGGTAATTATGCTACAATTGATGGTAATTATTTTATTGGTGATGGTAAAAACAAACAATTTGGTGGAATTAGAATTGTTAACACAGGACATTGGATTATCAATAACTATTTTTATAATATTATAGGTGAAAACTTTAGGAGTCCATTAGCAGTTATGAATGGTATTCCTAAATCTCCATTAAATAGATACAATCAAGTTACAGATGTTGTTGTGGCATTTAATACCTATGTAAATTGTAAATCGCCTTGGCAATTTGGTGTAGGTACAAATATTGCACAAGCAGCTGTATTACCAAAATCAGAAATTCGTTCTGCAAGAGCGCTAAGAAGTGTTGTTGCTAATAATGTAATTTATAATAAAGAAGGAGATAAGAATCCTATTATAGAACATGACAAAGCAGATGGTGTAACTTTTAAAAATAACATCATTAATAACCAAGGAGTAGATTTTGGAGATGCTAAAAGAATTACTGCAAGTAAATTTGAGTTATCAAAATTAAGCGATAATATCTACATTCCTCAATTAGCAAGTGGTTTGGAAATCTATGGTGGATTTGGTTTTGATACTATTACCGATGATCTTTTTGGAAATTCTAGAGCAAATTCTAATTCTATTGGAGCAACGATTAAAGGAGAATTAAAAGATCCTTTAATTTTAGATAAAACAAAATATGGAGCAAACTGGTATTCTAATGTAATAGAAGCTAAAGAACCTACAGTTATTGTGGCTACAACTGCTAAAGGAGATTTAGAAGAAAAAATTGCAGCAGCAAATCCAGGAGATATCATTGCATTAAGTGCAGGTAAGTATGCTGTTTCTAAAGCGATTGTAATTAATAAAACAATTACCATTCAATCCAAAGAAAATGAAAAAGCAGAAATTGTTTTTACAGGATCAGAGAGCGTACCAGCATTTGAATTGAATCCTTACGGTATTTTAAATATCAAAAATATGGTACTTACAGGAAATGATAAGCAATTACTTTTTGCTAGTTTAAAAGAAAACATGTCTAATCATTTTGGTTTAAGTGTAACCGGATGTGAAATTAATAACTTTAATTATGTTTTAAAAGCTTACAAACAAACATTTGCAGAAACAATTACTTTTACAAATACATCAATTTCTAATTGTGAAAACGGAATTGAATTATCTGAGGAAACAAATGATAGAGGAGATTACAATACAGAATATTTAACTATTGAAAATTGTAACTTTACAAACGTACAGCAAAACGTGATAGATTATTATAGAGGTGGTTATGATGAGTCTACTATTGGTGGAAACTTATTAGTGTCTAATAGTACTTTTACCAATTGTGGAAGCAAGGAAAAGAACGGTATGTTATTAAATCATAGAGGTATTGTAAACGTAAATATTACCAAAAATACATTTACAAATAATAAAGTTGAATATGTTTCTATCTTATGGGGAGCAAAAAATAATATCGAATCTAAAAATACATTAAGTAATTCTGGTAAAATAAAAACTGAAGAAAATTTAGTAATGAAATTGATGTATTAATAACATCTATTTTGATATTAAAAAGGAAGTCAATTAAAACCTTTTTTAGGAGTAGAAATAACTTCAAAAAAATAATTATTGAGTAATTTTTTGAATTAATTACTTTAAAAAGCCCATTTATTTTATTAGATGGGCTTTTTGTTTTTGTCATAAAACCAGTTTTAATACATTAACTATGTTAAAACCAATTATTTCTATCTTATTATTTTGTTAAAATATCAAATAAACATATATTTGGTAAACCAATTTGGTAAACCAGTTTTATTTTATCTTATAATGAATAGAATTAATATCAAATTATTGCTAAAAACGAAACATGAAATTAAAACAAAACATACTATTAAATTTTACGGTTGCACTCATGGTGCTTATAATTTTTTCTTGCGATAAAGAAATAACTCCGGTTTCTAATAGCAAAAAGGCTACTTCAACTTCAAACCAACATCCTAATTTAATTTTAACAGCACAAGGAGTTAAAGATATTAGAGCTCAGTTGGGTCATATTCCAATTTTTGATAGCACATTAAAAGTGGTTAAAGAAGAAATAGATGCAGAAATAGCTTTAGGAATAGAGACTCCAATACCTTTAGATTATTCTGGTGGTTATACACATGTTCGTCATAAACGTAACATGATAGTATTACAGAAAGCAGGTGTTTTATATCAAATTTTAAATGACGAAAAATATGCAAAGTATGTAAAAGACATGTTAATGCAATATGAAGCGATGTATAAAACTTTACCATTGCACCCAAAAACAAGGTCTTATGCAAGAGGTAAATTATTTTGGCAATGTTTAAACGATGCAAACTGGTTGGTTTATGTAAGTCAAGCTTATGATTGTGTGTATAATTATTTATCAGAAGAAGAACGCAATAAACTAGAAACAAATTTATTTAAACCATTTGCAGATCATATTTCTGTAGATAGTCCGCAATTTTACCAAAGAGTTCACAACCACAGTACTTGGGGAAATGCTGCCGTTGGTATGATTGGTTTGGTAATGAATGATCAAGAATTAATTGATCGTGCGTTATACGGAATTAAAGATTTAAAATTAGATACAGAAGAAAAGGATGACGATGGTGGTTTTTTGAATAAAGATGGTAAAGCTGGTTTTTTAGCAAATATAGAAGAACCTTTTTCGCCAGATGGTTATTATAATGAAGGGCCTTATTATCAGCGTTATGCAATGTATCCTTTTTTAGTTTTTGCAGAAGGACTACATAATGTAAAGCCAGAATTAAAGATTTTTGAATATAAAGAGGGAGTGCTTTTAAAATCGATTAATGCACTTTTAAATTTATCGGATGCAGATGGAGATTTTTTTCCATTAAATGATGGTCAAAAAGGGATGTCATATTATAACGATGCTTTAGTTACTGCGGTAGATATTTCTTATCTTTTTGGTAAACAAGATGCAGGTTTATTAACAATTGCATCAGAACAAAATAAAGTTTTATTAGACGATTCTGGTTTGGCTGTAGCATTGGGTATAAAAAAAGGAAAAGCCAAACCTTTCGAAAAAAAGTCTATTAATTTATCTGACGGACCAGAAGGGAAACAAGGTGGTGTAGCCATTTTAAGAAACGAAGATATTGAGCTTGTTTTTAAATATGCATCACAAGGTTCTAGTCATGGTCATTATGATAAATTATCATATTCATTATATGAAAAAGGCGATGAAGTAATTCAAGATTATGGTTTAGCTCGTTTTGTAAATATTGAACAAAAAGGTGGTGGAAACTATCTAAAAGAAAACAAAACTTGGGCAAAACAAACAATTGCTCATAATACGGTAACTCAAAATGAAACTTCTCATTATAATGGTAAATATGAAATAGGTAGTCAAAATCATCCAGACCTACATTATTTTTCTTCGGATAACAAAAACGTACAAGCTTCAAGCGCAAAAGTAACCAACACCTATCCTGGTACAGATATGCAAAGAACGGTAGCGGTTATTAAAGATGAAGATTTCGAAAAACCATTTGTATTAGATATTATGAAAGTAGTTTCTAATAAATCAAATCAGTATGATTTTCCGTATTACTTTTTAGGTCAAGTTTTAAATACCAATTTTGAGTATACCATACCAAAAACATTAAAACCTTTAGGTAGTAAAAATGGATATCAACATTTATATATAGAAGGTAATGGAAAATCGAAAGAAAGCAACGCTAAATTCTCTTGGTTAAATAAAGGTAAGTTTTATACTTTATCAACTATTTCTAATGCTAAAGATGAAATACTTTTTACAAGAATTGGTGCTAATGACCCAGATTTTAATTTACGAAGCGAAGCTGCAATAATGCTAAGGAGAAAAAACACCAAAAACACACTTTTTGTATCAACAATAGAGGCGCATGGTAGTTATAGTTCTGTTTCAGAATCAGCTATCAACTCTAAAAGTAATATTAAAGAAATAAAAGTGGTTTTAGATACTGTAGATTATACAGGTATTTCCATCAGAACTTTAAAAGGAGATGCTAAACTATTTATTACAGCAAATACAAACGCTTCTAAAGAAGCAAAACATAGTTTAAAAATCAACAACAAGAATTATACTTGGGTAGGTTCTTATTATTACAAATAAACTTAAAATAGAATAAAATGGGAAAAATGAATAGATTCAGTGACAAATATGTTATTTCAAAAGAATTAGAATGGGAAGAACTTGGAGGTGGAGTATCAAGAAAATTCTTAGGTTACGATAATCAAATTATGATGGTAAGTGTAAAATTTGATAAAGGAGCATTAGGTGCTCCACATCAACATTTTCATACGCAAGCTACTTATTGTGTTTCAGGTAAATTTGAATTTGAAATTGATGGAGAAAAGAAAATTGTAGAAGCAGGAGATGGTGTTTATATAGAACCTAATTTATTACATAGTGCAGTTTGTTTAGAAGAAGGACAACTAATTGACACGTTTAGCCCGGTGAGAGAAGATTTCTTAACAGGTGATGGCCCATCTTATTTTGGAGATAAGGCATAAGGAAAAATATGCCAGCCATTACAAGAGGTTAAACAGTTTTATTTGATTATGGAGATTCAGTTTATTTTCCACCTCGTGCATTTTGTGAAGCATCATGTACAAAAGTAGCTATACTAATAGCTGTTTTATTCCTAATAAAGAAAGTTTTATGGAGTAATTAATAATAGATATTCACTTAAATATAGCAGTATTTAATTTTAAGAGTAGATTGACATTTTTTTAAAATTAAATGTTTTTTTAAAAGAAAAATAATTCAAAACAATTAATAATGAACTTAAAAATTACACTAGTATTTATTGCAATGCTTTTTTTTAGTGCAGTAAATTTTGCACAAGAAAGTGTTACAGTTACGGGTAATGTTATGTCTAAAACAGATAATGAGCCCATTCTAGGAGCTAATATTATTCTTGTAGGAACTATAAAAGGAACAAGTACAGATTTTGATGGTAATTATAAAATTAACGTTAAATCTGGAGATGTTATTCAGTTTTCTTACTTAGGCTTCAAAACTAAAACAGTAACTTTTATAAATCAAAAAACAATTAATGTAGCCTTAGAAGAAGATTCTAATATTTTAGATGAAATTGTTGTAGTTGGTTATGGTAATCAAAAACAAAAAAATGTAACGAGTGCTTTAACAAAGGTTTCTGGAGCTGATCTTCAAAACCAAGCAGTATCTCGTGTAGAGGATGCTCTTAAAGGTAGAGTTGCAGGTTTAAGAATTCAAGTAGTTTCTTCTGAAGCTGGTGGAGATCCTAAAATCACCTTAAGAGGACCTGGTTCTGTTACCGGTTCATCTTCTCCTTTAATTGTGGTTGATGGGGTTATTTTAGGTACAGATTCTGATATTTTAGGATCTATAGATAATAATAATATTGAATCTATAAGTGTTTTAAAAGATGCTTCTTCTGTTGCTATTTATGGTTCTCGTGGTGCAAATGGGGTAATTTTAGTAACCCTTAAAAAAGGGATAGCCGGTAAAACGAGATTCTCTTACAATACGTATATAGGGTATAGATATGCAGATAAAAACGATAATTTTAACACCACAATATCTCAAGAAAGATCTAGATTAGATGGTTTACAAAGTACAGTAGATGCTATTTCTCCTAATAGTATTAATTATAGTAGAATTATTGGCGATTATAATACTGCTTATGCTGAGTTAGAAGCTATGGATTTTATTGCATCATTAGGTGGTGGAGAAAGAAATCTACAAGATGAAGTTTTTGATGGAGGTTTTACAAAGAGTCATTCTTTTGCAGTAAGAGGTGGGTCTGAATTAACAAGTTATTCTGCTTCTTTAGGATATCTTGAAGATGAAGGTATCGCACTTACAGATAACTTTAATAAGTACAATGCTAGAGTAAAAATCGATAGTAAATCAAAAAATAAGAAAATTAAGTACGGGGCAAGTATTCGTGTAAATTATAACGATCAAAAAAAGTTACCAGCTAGATTTACAGATCCATTAAGACAAATGGGGCATGTGCCTTTATATTTAAATGAAGAACATTTAAAATATGTAACTAATTTTTCTACCGATGTTGGTGTTTCTACTGATGCAGGAAAATTATTTGAAAACTTAGGTGTTGGTAGTTATGGTTTTTCTAGAGCTTTCGATCATGTTTTTACTGTAGATCCTAATAATCCTAGAGCAATTGCAAGAGATCCTAATACAGGTTTGCCAACAGTTAGCCCTTTAACATCAGGTGGTTTAACGTTATCAACAACTAAAAACGTACATCCTTTAGTGCATTTCTTAGAAAGATCTAGAACCAAAAAGAAATTAAGCTTAAATGCATCTTCTTATATTGAATTTGAATTGGCAGACGATCTTCATTTTAAACAAACTGTTTCTGGTGTTTTTAGTCATAATAAATCTAACGAAGCAGATTACTTATATGGTCAAGAAAATAGAGATCAAGAAGCTTATCGATTAGAAAGAAGAGATGAATTAAATCAATATACATTTGAATCGCTTCTTAGGTATAAGAAAAGTATTGGTAAACATAACTTTAGTCCAGTTCTTGGATTTGAATATATGCAGAGTGATAATTATAGACAAGAATCAGAAGCTGTAGGTTTTACTAATGATTTTAATAATAATATATCAATTGCCGATGGTGGAACTACCTATACAGATAACGCAAGCGAGAAGCTTGTTTCTTATTTTGGAAGATTAGATTATAATTATGATGAAAAATACTTATTTCAATTATCAGTAAGAAGTGATGCAAGTACAAGATTTGGTCCAGATTCTAGAACAGGATTTTTTCCAGCTGCATCTTTAGGTTGGGTGGTAACAAACGAAAAGTTTTTCCCATCAAACAATATCGTCTCGTCTCTTAAAATAAGAGCTAGTTATGGTGTATCTGGTTCTAATCAAATATCAAATAATATATTTGAATCTTTATACAGATTTGAAGAAGCATTTAATTCTGTTAGTTATAATGGAAGTACTGGAGTTAAGGGGATTACTTTAGCAAACCAAATTCTTGGTTGGGAAAAATTAAGAGAATTTAACCCAGGTATAGATGTTACATTTGGTAGAGGTATTCTAAGCTTAACAGCAGATTATTATACAAGAACAAGTGAAGATTTATTACTGTTTGCACCTACTTCTGCTACTTATGGTACAGATAATTGGTTGCAAAACCTTGGTGAGGTAAAAAATGAAGGGGTAGAACTAGAATTAAGTTCTAGAATAATCTCTAAAGAAGACTTCCGTTGGAGTGCATCAGGACAATTTTCTTTAAACAGAAATACCGTAGAAAGTTTAGGTAATAACGAGCAAATTATTTCTAGAATAGATCAAGATACAAGACCTACAGAATTTATTGCTAAAGTTGGGCAACCAATTACTTCTTTTTATGGATGGGTATATGATAAAGAAATTCCGTTAGAATGGGTAGACAATCCTTTTAATAGATTTAACAATAAATATGCAGATGTATATGTAAAAGATTTAAATGGTGATGGTGTAATTGATGATGATGATAGAACAGAGTTAGGTAGCCCTTATCCAGATTTCGAATGGGGTTTTAATTCTGATTTTACCTTGTATGATTTTGATTTTTCTTTCCAATTACAAGGATCTCATGGAGCAGAGGTAAGAGTTGCAGATTTAGATCAGTTGTATTTTGAGAGTGAATCTGCAGTAAATGAAGTTTCTAATTTTCCAGATAAAGACTTAACGGTTCATAGAAGATTTACAGATGATCACATACAAGATGCCTCTTTTGTAGCTTTAAGAAATTTAACAATAGGGTATACGTTGCCAGAATCATTAACATCAAAATATAATTTTGATAAATTAAGATTTTATGTAACAGGAGAAAATTTATTATTCTTTACAGCTAATGGATATGAAGGATTTAACCCTGAAGCTGCTGGTCAAACATCAGATAACGCAAATACTCCGTTAACCGCAGGTTATCAAAGAGGAGATGGTCCCGTGGTTAAAACAATTTCTGCTGGTATTAACTTTCAATTTTAATTAATTATGAAAAATATATATAAAAATATAATAGTTTGTTTTTCTTTTATGGCTTTGTTAACAAGCTGTGAAACAGAACTAGACCTTAGTAACCCTACGGCGCTTTCTTTAGAAGAATTACTGCAAACGGATGATGGTTTTATAGCATTATCAAATGGAGTTTTAGATGCTTATCAAAAAATTCCAGCAAATGAATTCTTATTAACAGAGTTAAGATCAGATAATGTAAGAGCAAATTCAGAAAATGGAAATTTCCCTGCAATTAGTGCTTATAATGTAGATCCTAATAATGGAGATGTTGCTACTTATTATTCTAATAATATGCATGTAATTAAACATGCAAACACTATTATCGATAACCGTTTTTTAGCTCCAGAAAGCCAACAATATACTGTTGGTGAAGCTTATTTTATGAGAGCTTTAAGTCACTTTAATTTAGTTAGAGCATATCAAAATGTTCCTTATATAGATAAGGTTTTAGATATTACTAATGAAGAAGCATTAGAATATCCGCAGTTGGCAGAAGCAGAAGTTTATGAGAAAATTATTAATGATTTTAAAACTTCAATAGCTTATTTAAATGATGCGGAACAAAATAGATACCGTCCTTCTAAAGGCGCTGCAATTTGTTTAGCTGCAAAAGCATATTTAAGTCAACCAAACCCAAATTATACAGAAGCAGAACTTTTATTAGCTTCTGTTGTAGAAAATAATACTTCTTATGGGTATAACTTATTGTATACCGAAAGAAATAACGCTGTAGATTTTGATGGAATTACAGATGTTTTAACGGATCAAGAATATTATGCAAACTTAATTGTTGATTTTGGTCACGTATTTGGTAATCAAATATCTAATGGTTATACAGACGGAGTACTTGATGGTTCTTGGTCTAATAATGCTGGGTTTGAAATTAATAATGAAGTAATATTTTCTATTGCTTATGATTTAGTAAGTAGTGATAATTACGTAACTAGTGATAGTGGTTTAAATGATCAGGTGGAAACAGATTCAGAATCACATAGTTTTGCAATGACATTGCAAGGACCTTCTAATGGAGTAAATATTGCCACTCTTGATTTTTTAGAGGTGATGAATCCAGAATTACAACCCGTAAGATTCTATGCAAGTATTAATGCATTATCATACAACCCAGCAGACATAACTAATGATACTTTTAATGCTAAATTTCCTACAGATGGAGAAATAGGAGACAATGATTGGATTGTTTTAAGATATGCAGATGTGTTGTTATTATATGCAGAAGCAATTATAGGAAACAACGATAGTACTACAGATTCTAGAGCAATAGAAGCTTTTAATGAAGTTAGATTTAGAGCAGGTCTGGAAGAGGTTGCTAATTTAACAAAACAACAATTATTAGATGAAAGAAGAGTAGAGTTTGTATATGAAAATCAACGTTTATATGACTTGGTAAGGTTTGGTGTTGCAGATGAGGTTTTGGTAAAATTTTCGGCAGAAAACAGTTTAAATTATACAAGTCCAAAAAAATACCTTCCTTTTCCTCAGAGAGAAATAGACAATTTACCTAATTTTTATTCACAGAATAGTGGATACTAAAAACGCATAATTATGAAAAAATATTTGTTTAAATTAAAATATATTGTGTTAGGGATATTCTTAACGCTAGCCTCTTGTATTAATGATGATTTACCTGGAGTAGGAGATTTAGAAGACTTTACAAGTCCAACTCCTTTTTACACTTTAACAGACGTTACCTCTTCAGAATTTGACTGTAATGATGTTGAGTTATGGGCTAAGTATGAATTCAATTTTCAGGCGGGTTCTAATTTAGCGGTAAACGGTACACATTATGATTGGACCGTTTCTCCATCAGAAGGAGTAACTTTTGTTCATAAAGATTTGCCTATTCTAAAGCAATCAATTGAAGCAGAGTTAGCTACAACCTTAGCTTTAGAAAATGAAATTGCAAAACTAGAGTTTAAAATTCCATGTGAATCAAATCAAGATAAAATTGATGTTTTAAATGCTTCAATTGTAGATTTAAAAGCACAATTAGCAGCGGCAGAAGAAGCAATTACAGCCGAGGCAGCACTAAATGTAGCTAATTTAGAAACTCAAATATTAGAGTTAACTGCAGCTACTTTACAAGATCAAGAGTTAATATTTTCTTTTCCAGATCCAGGTGAATATACAGTTGGTTTAACAGTAACAGATAATTTAGGTAAATCTGCATATACAGAAAAATTAATAACTGTTAATCAGGCAATACCAACAATTGCAACACCAGAAATTGGTGAGCCAGGTTTTGAAGATAATAGTCTGTTTGATGGAACTGGAGACGGTAGAGCTTCTTGGAAAGCACCTAGTTCTTCATTATGGGGTTCCGTTTTTCAAGTCAACTCAAAATCAGCAGGAATTTTACCAGAAGGTTTACAAGCAGCTAAATTTCCTTCAGACGGAACAAGATCTTTATATCAAGAAATAGAAGTTACACAGGGTGCAACGTATGTGTTAACCTATTTTAGTGCATTTAACTTAGATAGTGAAGGTGGCGAAATGACAGTATCTGTTTTAGTACCTACTACTGGTTCTTATGCAGAGTCTTTACTAACAGAGAATATTATTGCATCTAGAACAGATACAGGAGCAGGTAGAGTTGCAGACGTTTTTAAAAAACACGCCATTACATTTGAAGCAGGAGATAATGAAACGGTAATCATTTATGGTAGAAACAAAAATGATGAAATAAGAATAGATTCATTTGATATAATAGTTAAACAATAATTTAAATCTAAAATAGATATTATGATTTATAAATTAATTAAAAAATTTAATAGGAGTGTTTTGGCACTTTCTTTTATCCTTTTAGGTTTTGTATCATGTTATGATAATGGATATGAGGAATTTGTACCTCCAACAGGAAGCGTAAATAACATACAACCTAGTACACTTTTTACTACGAGTACAGATGCTAGCGATAATTTAACAATGGTCTTTAGAAGTTACTCTACAGATGCCGCTTCTTACTTGTGGGATTTTGGAGACGGTACTTCATCAACAGAAGCAAACCCAGATTATAAATATGCTAAAGGAGGTGAGTATATGGTAAAATTGACCACTACAAGTACAGATGGTTTAGTTGCCGTAGATTCATCTAAAGTAGCACCTGTTTTTGTCGATTTTAACTTTACAAGTGTAGATTCTAAAGTCACTTTCGAAAACTTAACTTCTGGAGCAAAATCTTTAGTTTGGAGCTTTGGAGATGGTGAAACAGTAACTTGGAACTCGGAAGATACAGAGCAAGATGCAGATTATAATCCTTCTTATATTTATAAAACAGCAGATACTTTTATCGCAAAATTAACAGTAACTAATTTTTTAGATGTAGAGGTTGCAGTATCAAAAAATATAGAAGGGTTGGTGTTGTCTACAGTACCAGATTTTACTTTTGATGGTAATGGTCTTGTTGTTCAATTTACAGATGCTTCTTTGTTAGCAGCAACTTATAGCTGGGATTTTGGAGACGGAAGTTCGCTATCTAATGACGTAAATCCACTTCATACTTATCTTGCAGAAGGAACTTACGAAGTTACTTTAACAACTACTAATGAGGCAGGGGTAGAAAAAAGTGAAACAAAATCTGTTCCTGTAGGGGCTGTAAAACCTACTTTTAAAGCAATTGTACAAAACGGAACTGGTGATGATTTTCAAAAAGAAACAAGTGATAATGCTGATGCTTGGGATATGACTCCTAATAGCAAGGTAAAAGATGACGTTGCTGGAGAAATAGATAGTCCATATAGAGCAATTTGGAATAATACTGCTCTTAATAGTTATATTGATGGAGAATTTGGTACTAATGAACAACCAGGTTCATCAGGTGATGGTTCTTATGTTAATGGTAAAAAAACCAGATCTATTAAATTGGCTAATACTTCTAGACGTTTATATCAAGTTGTAGCAGTAGAGCCAGGTGTTGTTTATACATTTACTATTGATACACGTTCTGAAGCAGAAGGGATTAATACCGAAATTTTTATTTTAAATAATGAAATTACTACAGAAGAAGACATAAATACCGACCCTGCAAATAATAGTAATGTAGATGCGTATTTTAATATAACGAATGATTTTAACTCAAGTAAAGGTTCTTCTAGTGATAATACATTTACCACTAGCACATTTACATTTGAAGCAACAGCGAATATTGTTGTAATTTATGCAAGAGCATTAAATGCTAAAGATAGCAGTAACGAGGTGTTTATAGATAACATAGATATTATTACTCCTGGATTTTAATTTACCTTAAGTAAAATAAATTTCTTTAAAATTGTAATATCACCTATTTCAATTGATAAATAAAAGATAGACTATTTTTAAAGTCTATAAAACATAGATTACACACATTATACTTTCTAAGTAATGTGTGTAATTTTTTTTGTCCCATTTTATTCAAATCAACTTTACTCGTTTTAAAGATGCTTTCTGCATTATAAAACTCGTATTGTTTTCTTATTTATTAACTTTAGTATAGTTAAACTTCTGTGATAATACTTCTCGTAAATACTTAATGTCTTGTACAATACTCTTTATGGGAGTTGTTTTTGTGCCAATAAAATTGCAATAATCATAATATTTACACTTTGTTTTGTGAAATAATTAACAAATAGTTTTTTTATTTCAATAAAAAGCATATATTTGGTCAACCAGTTTGGTTAACCAGTTTGGTTTACCAAAAATTTTAACTAGAAGTTACGTAGAACAACAAAATATTAAGTATTGATTATAGCAGAGTTTATATTTAATATGTTCTATTAAATTTCTAAATGATTAAAGTAGTAATTCAAAATAATTCAAAACAATTCAAAACAATTAACTATGAACTTAAAAATTAAGTTAGTATTTATTGCAATGTTTTTCTTAAGTGCAATTAATTATGCACAAGAAAGCGTTACGGTAAAAGGAAGTGTTACGTCCATGACAGATCAACAACCTATTTTAGGAGCCAACATTATCATTGCTGGTACTGAAACGGGAACTAGTACAGATTTTGATGGTAATTATCAATTGAAAGTAAAAAGTGGAGATGTTTTACAGTTTTCTTATGTAGGTTTTACATCAAAATCAGTAACGTTTACAGGTCAAAAAACAATAAATGTAGAACTAGATGAAGACGCTAGTTTGTTAGATGAAATTGTAGTTGTAGGTTATGGTTCTCGTAAAAAGAGCGATATAACTGGTTCTGTATCTTCAGTAACTGCAGATGAGTTAAGTGCATTTCCTGTATTAAATGCAGAGCAAGCATTACAAGGTCGTGCAGCTGGTGTAGTTGTACAGTCTAATAATGGTGGTGAGCCAGGAGCACCTATTAGTATTAAAATTAGAGGTAATACTTCTATTAGTGCAGATAGTTCTCCTTTAATAGTAGTAGATGGTTTTGTGGGTGCATCTATGCCTCAAGCAAACGATATTGCTTCTTTAGAGGTTTTAAAAGATGCTTCTGCAACAGCTATTTATGGTTCTAGAGGTTCTAATGGTGTTGTAATGGTAACAACCAAAAAAGGTAAAAGTGGTAGAATGACTATTGAGTTAAATACTACGTATGCAGTTCAAAATACTTCGAATAGATTAGATTTATTAAATGCAGATGAATTTGCTACTTATCAAAAAATATTAGACCCTAGTTATGTTCAAGGTACTGCTGATACTGATTGGCAAGATTTAATTTATACAACAGGTAGTACAGCAAATCATCAAGTTTCTTTCTCTGGAGGTTCAGATAAAATTAACTTTTATGCTTCTGGTAACTACTTTGAGCAAGATGGTATTATTGTTAATTCTGGTTTCGAAAAAATGACTTTCTTATCAAATATAGATGCACAAATATCAGATAAGTTAAAATTAGGAATGAATCTTTTTGGAAGTAGAGGTACTAAAAATGGTGTTGCTACACAATCTAATGGTTCTGTAACAGTTGGTGGAGATGATGTTATTTCTTTAGCAATGAGATTTGCTCCAGATCAGCCTATAACAGAAGCAGATGGTAATTTTACAGTAAATTCTATTGGTGATGAAGTAGACAACCCATATGCGGTAGCTACAGAAAGACAAGATGAAACCAAAACAGATAATTTTAGAGTAAATTTCTATGCAAATTATGATATTTTAGAGAACCTTACTTTTAAAACAACATTTGGTTTAAGTACTTTAAATAGAACTAGAGGAACATATCAACCATCTACATTAAAAATTACTGCTTCTAGAGAAGGAGGAATTGCAAATTTAGAGAATACAAGAACTACTAACGTTTTAAATGAAAACTATTTAACTTATAATAGAGAAATAGGTAAAGGAGATTTAACATTATTAGCAGGGGTTTCTTATCAGAAAAATACAGCAGAATATTTTTCTGCAGCAGGTTCTGGTTTTATTTCAGATAGTTTTTCTTACTATGCTTTAGATAAAGCAACAACATTATTACAACCAGATTCTTCTTTAGCAGAATACGAAATTCAATCTCAGTTTGGTAGAGTAAATTATGATTATGATGATAAATATTTAATTACGGCTACTGTAAGACGTGATGGAGCATCTAATTTTGCTGCAAATCATAAATATGCAATCTTCCCTTCTGCAGCTTTAGGATGGAAAGTTTCTAACGAAAAATTCTTAGTAGAAAATGAAACAATCTCTAATTTAAAATTAAGAGCAAGTTATGGTATTACTGGTAACCCTTCTATTGATCCTTACGGTTCTTTAGCTAAATTATCTAGTTTGTATGCTTCTAGTAACGGGCAAACTGTAAATGCTATTTCTACAGATCAAGCTGCAAACCCAGATTTAAAATGGGAGTCTTCTTACCAAGCAAACTTTGGTGTAGATTTAGGTTTATTAAACAATAGATTTAAAGTGTCTTTAGATTATTATAATATTGATACAAAAGATTTAATTTTAAGTAATGCTGGTATTCCTGAGTATTTTGGAAATACGAATACAGAAAGTTTAGCTAACTTAGGTGAAATTAATAATAGAGGATTTGAAATATCTATAAACACTAGAAATATTTCTAATGAAAACTTTAGTTGGAATACAGATTTTAACTTAGCAGCAAACAAAAATAAAGTAGTTGCTTTAGTAAAAGATGCAGATGTATTTAACAATGGTGCTCCTAGTTATTTAAGTAGTTCTGGAACTACAAGAACTAATATTTTAAGAGTAGGAGAAGAAGTAGGTTTGTTTTATGGATATGATTATGCAGGTGTTTACCAAGGTGGTGCTTTTCCAGAAGGAACAGCAACAACTTCAGGAAGTGTTGCGGGAGATCCATTATTTAAAGATTTAGACGGTGGAGGTGTTATTAATGCAGAAGATAGAACAATTATAGGAAACCCGAATGCAGATTATACTTTTGGTATTACAAACAACTTTACTTATAAAGACTTTGATTTAAGTATCTTTTTTCAGGGTTCACAAGGTGGTGAGATTTTTAACATGACCAATGTACAATTGTTTAATGGTGATGCAAATACTACTAGAGACCACTTTAATAGTGCTTGGACATCTACAAATACAAATACAAATACCCCTCGTATAGGTAATAATAGTAATAGAGAGTTTTCTTCTCGTTTTGTTGAAGACGGTAGTTATGTTAGATTAAAAAATATTGCTTTAGGTTATAATTTACCTTCAGATATTTCTGAAAAATTAGGTATGGATAATGTGAGATTTTCAGTAAGTGCACAAAACTTATTAACTTTTACAAACTATTCTGGACTAGATCCTGAAGTAAATTATGCTGGTTCTTCTTCTGGGAACGCTAATCAATCTGCTAATACAGTACAAGGATTTGATTTTGGAAACTATCCAACAGTAAAATCAGTTAATGTAAGTCTTAACATTAAATTTTAATCAATAATTCAAAAATATAAAAACATGAAAACATATAAATATTTATTCATATTATTGATGAGCATATCAGTAATTGGATGTTCAGATTTAATAGAAGAACCTGTGGGAGTATTAGCTCCTGATGGTTTCTTTCAAAGCCCAAAAGATATACAGACGGCTGTAGATGGAGCCTTTACACATGCTATTAATGAGAAGTTTTGGGGAAGAAAATTGTCTATAGCATTAATGTTACGTTCAGACATGGTAGATTTAGCTTCAGATGAAGCTAGAAGAAGAGAGCATAATGAATTTACTACATTAACCGATAATGGTATGATTAGTGAATTCTGGTTAAAAACATATCAAGGAATCGCTGCAGCTAATTTAGCAATAGATGGTGCTACTTATGTAGATGTTGCTGACGATCTTAAGAACCCAGTAACTGCTCAAGCTCACTTTATTAGAGCATTCTATTATTTTCACTTAGTAAGACAATTTGGAGCTGTACCTTATATTGATGCACCAGTTACAGATGCAGTAGCAGGTGGAGCTATTACAAGAACTCCAGCAGCAGAAGTATATGAAAATATTATTGCTGATTTAGAGTTTGCTAAAACTTGGTTACCAAACACACAAGCTTCTAGAGCGATACCTGCTAAATCTGCAGCAAGTTCTTATTTAGCTTTAGTGTATTTAACAATGGGTGAATATCAAAAAGCTTTTACGGAAGCTAAAGATGTGATTACTAAAAAAGGAACTTACCAATTAGCGTTAGAAGCGGATTATCAATCGTTGTTTGATGCTACTAAAATTGACGCTTCATTAGAGCCTATATTTGCAATAGATTATAATAATTTTGAAGCTCCTGATAATGGATATGATCAGATAGCTCCAATGACAGGTATTAGAGGAAGTGATACAAACGGAGGTGGTTGGTCTGTTGCTGTTCCTGCTCTTAAAGTTTATACTGCATGGGCTGCAGGAGATTACAGAAGAGCTGTAAGTATGGATGATTTTTCTTATTTTGGAGGTCTTAAAGTAGGTTATAATGAGTGTTACAAGACTAAAGCAGACGGTACTTCTTCTGGGTTTTGGGAAGATAGTAATGGTGATTGTGTGCAATACTCTGAAGACGCTGATAAAGATGGAATTAATGAGTCAGGAGATATAATTCCAGCAGGAGGTTATAAAACTGCAGGACCACACAAATTTGCTAAAAATCAACCTTATGTTGCAAAATACACACGTTTTCCAGGGCCTTTTGCAAGAGGTAATGGTAGAGCAACAAGTCATAATTATTCTATGATGCGTTATGCGGAAGTATTATTAATTGCTGCTGAGGCAGCTGTAGAAATTGGAGATAATGCATCTGCAATTACCTATATGAATGAGGTAAGAGCAAGAGCAAGATCTGGAGGTTCTTGGTTAAATACAGCAGCAAGTGCAGTACCTGCTAACATTACAGGAACTGTAACTGTAAATGATGTTTTAGAAGAACGTAAACTTGAGTTGGCTTTTGAATGTAAAAGATGGTATGATATTGCTAGAAGGAAAATAGGAGCAACTGTATTTAGTGCATCTGGTTTAGAAGGAGCAAAAGCCGCTTTTTCTGCAGATGATTATTTAATGCCATTACCAGGAGATGAGTTAGAAAGAAACCCTAGCTTAACTCAAAATACAGGTTACTAGATTTAATAATATTCTAATATACATAGTATTTAATTTTGCTGGTAAATTTCTTTGCCAGCAAAGTTTAAAACACAATTATAAGTATCTCATTAAGTTCTATAAAAAAGATTTGTTTTTTATATATTTACGCAGTTAAACTGGTTAACCAGTTTTTGTATTAAAAATCTAGAATATGAAGTTAGAAGTAGTTACTAAAAATGAAAATCAAGAGGTTCAAAAAGAAATCATAATTGGTATAAAGGATTTAATTAATTATAAAAATTTAGAACCTGGAGATAAGTTACCTTCTGAAAGAATGCTTTCAGAAAAGTTTAAAGTAAGTAGAAGTAATGTAAGAGAAGCCATACACCGTTTAGAATTTTATGGTTTATTAAAATCTAGACCACAAAGTGGAACTTTTGTTGCAAACATTGGTGTTACTGCTTTAAATGGAATGATTGATGACATTGTTAAATTAGATAAACCAGAGTTTAAGTCACTTGTTGAAACTAGAATCTTATTAGAGTTAAAAACATCTAGATTAGCTGCTTTAAGAAGAACAGATGATGATTTATTTAAATTGAATGAAGCACTTGAAGCTTATAAAATAAAAGTATTAAATGGAGAAGATGCTGTGCAAGAAGATTTATTGTTTCATTTAGCAATAGCAAAAGCCAGTGGTAATAGCACAATGAATACGTTTATGCTAATTATTACTCCAGAAATTATTACTAATTTTAAGACGCATCATGTATGTGATGCAGGTTTGGCACAAAGAGGAATAAATGATCATCAAGCTATTTTTGATGCAATTAAAGAAAAGAATCCTCAACTAGCAAAACAAAAAATGAAAGAGCATTTTAAAGAACTCTACATGTATTGCTATAATTTAGAATAATAAAAAATTATAAACATGAAAATAAAAGGATTACGTTGGTGGGTTGTAGGACTTGTAGCTTTGGCAGCAGTTATAAATTATATTGATAGGCAAGCTTTTGGTGCTCTTTGGCCTGATATTGCAAATGACTTATTTCCAGAGATGGATAAAGATGGACATAAGGCTATCTATGGTACAATATCAACTGTATTTATACTATCATATGCAGGAGGGCAAGCCCTTTTTGGTAAGATTTTTGACTGGATGGGAACTAGAATAGGTTTCGCCCTTTCTATTGGAGTTTGGTCTATTGCTACCGCTTTACATGCTTTTGCACAAGGAATGTTAAGTTTTTCAATCTTTAGGTCTATATTAGGAATTGCAGAAGCCGGAAATTGGCCCGGTGCTGCAAAAGCTAATGCCGAATGGTTTCCAACTAAAGAGAGAGCATTAGCTCAAGGAATCTTTAATTCAGGGGCAGCTATTGGAGGTATAGTAGCTTATCCGGTTATTGGTTTATTATCTGCTTATTATGACTGGAAAGCAATATTTATAGTTGTTGCAGTACTTGGTTTTTTATGGTTGTTACCTTGGTTGTTTATTGTAAAATCAGATCCAAAATCTCATCCTTGGTTGTCAGATAATGAAAAAAAATATATTCTATCTGGACAAGAAAATCAAGATATTGATGGAGATGGCAGTTATGATGAAGGGTATACTCCTACCACAGGAGAACTATTAAAACGTAAAGAAAGTTGGGGAGTGATAATTGCATCTGCTGCAATTGATCCTATCTGGTGGCTTTTTATTGTTTGGATTCCAATTTATCTGTCAGAAGTTTTTGGTCTAAATATTAAGGAAATTGCATTTTCTGCATGGGTACCTTATGTTGGTGCCATGGTAGGAGCTATATTTGGAGGATTACTTGCCAAAAATAGACTTACAGCTGGATGGTCTGTAGATAAAACACGAAAAATGACTATAACTTTAGGTTGTTTAATTATGATTCCTTGCTTTTTCTTGTTAAAAGCACCTGGATCAGCATTTAATGCAGTAATTATTATGGCTGTTTTGCTTTTTGGATTTCAAGTAGCAATAGGAAATATACAAACTATTCCAAGTGATCTTTATAGTGGAAAGATTGTTGGTACACTTTCAGGATTTGCAGGTATGGCTGCTAAACTTGGTGCAGCAGGGCTTACTATCTTAGTTACATTTGTAACTACTGGGGGTAATTATACACCTGCATTTTTAATTGGTGGAGCATTAGCTATAATTGCATTAACATCTGTTTGGGTATTAATACCTAAAATAGAGCCATTAAAATCAAAAAATTAATAAAAATAATAACGAATTATATTAAAATTATATATAAAATGAGTAAAATAGAAAATAAAGTTGCTGTAATTACAGGAGCTACAGGAGGAATTGGTTTTGCAGTAGCAAAAAGATTAGGAAAGGATGGTTATACTGTAGTTTTAAACGGTATCGATGATGAAGCTGGAGCAAAAAGAGTTAAAGAATTAGAAGCAGAAGGTATTACCGCTGAGTATTATGGGTTTGATGTTACTAAAGATGAAGCTGTAACAGCAAATATTACTGAGATAGGTGAAAAATATGGTCATATTGATGTGTTAGTAAATAATGCAGGTGGTTTAGGTGGTAGATCTAGATTTGAAGAAATGACTACTGAATTTTATAGATTTGTAATGGCTTTAAACCTTGATTCAACATTTTTTGCATCTAGAGCAGCAATTCCTTTTCTTAAGAAAAGTGAAAATGCTTCAATTATTAACTATACATCTAATGCTGCTTGGAACGCAGGTGGACCGGGAGCAGGAATCTATGGTACATCTAAAGCAGGTGTACACGCAATAACAAGAGCTTTGGCAAAAGATTTAGCAGAATATGGTATTAGAGTAAATGCAGTATCTCCGGGTACAATTGATACTCCTTTTCATGCTCAAATTAAAGCTACTAAGCCAGAAGTGTTTGCTTCTTGGGCAAATAGCATTATGTTAGGAAGATTGGGTCAACCAGAAGATGTTGCAGGTGTTGTAGCTTTCTTAGCAAGTAAAGATGCGGCTTTTATTACTGCAGAAACTATTCAAGTTGGTGGTGGACAAGCGTTAGGTATCTAAGTAAAAGTTTTTTATTGGATTTAATATTTATTAAAACCGTTTTGTAATTTTTTACAAAACGGTTTTTCTTTTTTAATGTTTCTGTTGATTCTAAAATGTTTTTATCTCATTAAAGAAAATCAGAATACGTAATTTAACGTGAGTTCGAGCTAATCAATCGCAATATTCGGTAACATATTCGGGATTTTTATAGAAGGTTTTTTAGGTAAAAAAGAATATGCAATTAATCCAGAGATCATATTTGTTATGAAATTATCAAAAGATCTATGTCTAGAATGTTCAATTTGGCAAGTGTTTTTTAGTACATCATTTACTGTTTCGATGATTGCTCTTTTTCTTAGGATAACTTTATCCATATAGTCCATTGCTTTCTTTTTCATGTTTTTTCGAACTTTAGTTATTAAATGAATTCCGTCTACAAAAAGTCTTTCAAATAAATCTTTCCCAATATATCCTTTGTCTCCAAAAATTTTTCCAAATAATTTGTCGTGAAACTTCTTTTGTTTGAGAGGGAATCTGTCATCTACATTGGCTGGAGTGAACATAAAATCAATAATTTCTCCTTTGTCATTGCAGACAATATGTAGTTTAAATCCAAAATACCACCCCATAGTTCCATAGCTTTTTTTGGCAATATCTTTAAATACTTGATGTTGTTTTTCTCTTTTATAGTGACATACTTTTAAAGGAGTAGAATCAATAAAAGAGATACCTGTGCAATCGCCTAAACAATACATTTTCATAAAAACGGCTAAAGGTTGTGTAACCTTTTTTTGAAGTTCTACAAATCTATTATAAGAAACACAATCTGGAAACAGATCTTGTCTGTATTTACAAATATGGTTTAAGTAAAAGTGTTTAAGGTTTCGGTAAGACTTTAGGTGAAATATAACAAGTATGGTCATCACTTCACTATCAGACATTTTGAACTTTCTATTACGTTTTTTAGTTGTTGAACCATCAGAAATGCTGTTTTTATTAAGAATTAAGTTAAATTCTTTCATAAAATCATCTAAAGAACAGAAAATTTCTATAATTTTACTATCAGAAATCATAAGCAGGATATTTATTAATATATTAGAATTCAGTACTTTAATATACTAAATATTCTGCTTTTTTTATAGGTTTAATTAAAATTTCTTACATCGAACTCACGTTAATTTAGGAATACCAAAAAGCCTTTAGAAGATAAATTCTAAAGGCTTTTTTAATTTTAATATTGAAGTTTTTATAATTTAAAAGCTTCTTTTATAGTATCAACATAATCTAGTTTTTCCCAAGTGAAAGTTTCAACTTCTTCAGAAGTAGTTTCTCCCATTGGGTTTGTAAATGTTACTGTTTTTACTTCTGGAGTTCTACCCATGTGACCATAAGCAGCTGTTTCAGAATAAATAGGAGATCTTAATTTTAAACGTTTTTCAATAAAGTAAGGACGCATATCAAAAATAGATTCTACTATTTTACTAATTTCTCCGTCAGATAAATTTACAGTAGCTGTACCATACGTTTCAACATTAATACTTGTTGGTTTAGCAACACCAATTGCATAAGAAACTTGCACTAAAACTTCTTTACAAAGTCCGGCAGCAACCAAGTTTTTAGCAATGTGTCTTGTTGCATATGCTCCAGATCTATCTACTTTAGATGGATCTTTACCAGAAAATGCCCCACCACCATGTGCACCTTTTCCTCCGTAGGTATCAACTATAATTTTTCTTCCTGTTAAACCAGTATCTCCATGAGGTCCACCAATTACAAAAACACCTGTAGGGTTAATGTGGTAAGTAATATTGTCTGTAAATAATTTCTGAATATGAGCAGGTAATTTTGCTACAACTCTAGGAATTAAAATTTCAACAATATCTTTTTTGATTTTCGTTAACATTACATCATCAGATGTATCAAAATCATCATGTTGTGTAGAAATTACGATAGCATCAATTCTCTGTGGCACATTGTCATCAGAATACTCTATAGTAACCTGACTTTTAGCATCTGGTCTTAAATAAGGAATATCTTTGTTTTCTCTTCTTAATGCAGCTAATTCAATTAACAGTCTATGAGATAATTCTAACGCCAAAGGCATGTAGTTTTCTGTCTCATCGGTTGCGTAACCAAACATCATTCCTTGGTCTCCTGCACCTTGTTCTTCTGGGTTTGCTCTATCAACACCTTGGTTAATGTCTGGAGATTGCTCATGAATGGCAGATAAAACTCCACAAGAGTTTCCGTCAAACATATAAGCTCCTTTTGTGTAACCAATTTTGTTAATTACATCTCTAGCAATTTTTTGAACATCTAAATATGTTTTAGATTTTACTTCTCCCGCTAAAAATACTTGACCTGTTGTTACCATTGTTTCACAAGCAACTTTACTTGTTTTGTCGAATGCTAAAAAATTATCGATTAAAGCATCAGAAATTTGATCTGCAATCTTGTCTGGGTGTCCTTCAGAAACACTTTCTGAGGTAAATAAATATGACATAATAAATCTTCTTTTATAGTATTAAAAATGATTCCCGTATAGAAAACATAAAGTTTCCTTAAAATTTATCTATCCTGTGTAAACAGGAATAAAGAAAAATGAAAAGAGATTGCGTTGGTCGCTAAAAGTAGTAGATTATTACTGCTTTAGCATTTTTTGTTTCAGCTGATAAAATAAAATCAGCATCAGAGGTTGCAATCAGTTCAAATTTTTCCTCTAAAATTCTTTGCAAAGTTACAGCTTAAATTCTAATAACATAATTTTTCAGCATAATATTTTATTATGAGATTATCAATAAAACAAAATTCATTGTTTGTTATTTGTTTGATAATTATTAAACAAGGAGTTTTAATGTGATATTTATATTTCTAAAAAATAATTTGGTTTTTACTTGGATATTAAATTTTTCTAAGCATATATTTGCATTCTCAAAGTTCAATAACTTATTGAAATGTTATCAAGAAAGGTGGAGGGAAAGACCCGTTGAAACCTTAGCAACCCTTTTCGTGAGGAAAAGAAGGTGCTAAATTCTACTTAATTTCAGATTCATTTATCAGAAATTGGATAGATAACCGAAAAACAATTACACTTCCGTGTATTTGCATAATTCTTAATAACATTTTTCTAGTAAGTACATCAACAAAATTGATGCATTCAACTTTTGGTTTAATCTCAAACTGATTCAGAATAGTTTATATTTTTGTATCTTTTGAAAATGTCATTCCTGTAAAAACAGGAGCCAAATTAACTCAAAAAAAAACAGAAAAATGAGTACGTACAAATTAGCAACAAACGCATTACATGCAGGGCATGATGTAACACAAAATGGAGGAACAAGAGCCGTTCCTATCTATCAAACAACATCGTATGTTTTTAACAATTCTGAACATGCTGCAAATCTTTTTTCATTAAAAGAATTAGGATTTATTTACACCCGTTTAAACAACCCTACAAACCAAATTTTACAAGACCGTTTAGCGGCTGTAGAAGGCGGAATCGCAGCGGTAGTTTTTGCATCTGGTACAGGCGCAATTGCAACAGGGTTATTAACGCTTTTAAAAGCAGGAGATCATATTGTTGCATCTAGCAGTTTATATGGTGGAACCTATAATTTATTAAGTGTTACCTTACCAAGATTAGGTATTACAACTACGTTTGTAGATGCATCTAACCCAGCAGAATTTAAAAAAGCTGTTCAAGATAATACTAGAGCATTTTTTGTAGAGTCTTTAGGAAATCCTAAATTAGATGTTTTAGATTTAGAAGCAATTTCTGTAGAAGCTAAAGCAGCTGAGGTTCCTTTTATTGTAGATAATACTGTGGCAACACCAGCTTTATTAAACCCAATTAAACACGGAGCAAATCTTGTAATTCATTCTTTAACAAAATATATTGGCGGTCAAGGAACTTCTTTAGGAGGTGCAATTATTGATGCAGGAACTTTTAACTGGGCAAACGGTAAGTTTCCAGAATTTACAGAGCCTTCTGCAGGTTACCATGGTTTAAAATATCATGAAGCTTTAGGTGCAGCAGCGTTTACTTTTAAATTAATTTTAGAAGGTTTACGTGATTTTGGTGCAGCCTTAAGCCCTACAAACGCATTTAATATCATTCAAGGTTTAGAGACTTTACCTGTTAGAATTAAACAACATTCTGCAAATGCACTGGCATTAGCAACATGGTTAGAAGCGCAAGAAGAAGTAACTTGGGTAAATTACCCTGGTTTAGCAAGTAGTAAATACAAAACGTTAGCAGATAAATATTTGCCAAAAGGACAAAGTGGTTTGGTAACTTTTGGTGTAAAAGGAGGTTTTGAAGCTGCAAAAGTAATTGCAGATACTACAAAAGTGTTTTCTTTATTAGCTAATATTGGTGATACAAAATCATTAATTATTCATCCAGCAAGTACAACGCATCAGCAATTAGACGAAGCGGCACAAGCAAGTGCAGGTGTTAGTCAAGATTTAATTAGATTGTCTGTTGGTATAGAAGATTTAGAAGATTTAAAAGAAGATTTAAAAGCTGCTTTTTCAAAAATATAATAAAAATGTCTGTTCGAGCGCAATCGAAAGCTTTTTGTATGAGAGTAAATAAGTTCTCGACTGAGCTCGAACTGACAAATAAATTTAAAATTTAGCCAATAATTGAAACATCAACTAGAACATATCAAAATAAAAGATTTTACCACAGAAACTGGTGCCTTAATTTCTGAAATGAATTTGAGTTATCAGGTTTTTGGACAAGAGCTAGGCGATGCTCCTATTATTTTAATTAACCATGCATTAACGGGTAATAGTGATGTTGCTGGTGAAAATGGTTGGTGGATTGATATTGTTGGAAAAGAAAAGGCAATAAATACTGATGTTTATTCCATTTTATCTTTCAATATTCCAGGAAATGGATTTGATGGTTTTTTAATAGAAAATTATAAAGATTTTATAGCAAGAGATGTTGCTAGAATTTTTTTACAAGGATTATCAGTATTAAAAATTGATAAACTATTTGCTTTAATCGGTGGATCTTTAGGAGGAGGAATTGCTTGGGAAATGATGGTTTTAAACACCAAATTAACCAAACACTTTTTGCCAATTGCAACCGATTGGAAATCTACAGATTGGTTAATTGCAAATTGCCAGATTCAAGAACAGTTTTTAGTAAATTCTAGCAATCCTGTTCATGATGCTCGCATGCACGCAATGTTGTGTTATAGAACACCAGAATCTTTTAAAGAACGTTTTCATCGATCAAAAAAAGACGATTCAGATATTTTTGATGTAGAAAGTTGGTTGTTGCATCATGGTAAATCATTGCAAGAACGGTATCAATTATCTTCATACAAATTAATGAATCAATTATTAAAAACAATTGACGTTACTGTTGGTGGGAAAAAAGATATTGAAATTTTAGATCAAGTAAGTGCAAATATTCACATTATTGGGGTCGATTCAGATTTGTTTTTTACTGCGGAAGAAAACAGAGAAACGCATAAAAAATTAGCATTAACAAAAGATAATGTTACGTATAATGAAATAAATTCGGTGCATGGTCATGATGCTTTTTTAATGGAATATGACCAATTACAGAAAATTATTGAGCCTATTTTTAATAAAGATTATAGAGAAAAGAAGATGAAAGTTTTAAAATTTGGAGGAAAATCTTTAGCCAATGGCAAAGGATTGGAAAATGCAATTGAAATTATTGCAAGTAAATATAAAGCCGGAGTAAAAATTACAATTGTAGCTTCTGCAAGAGGGAACTCTACCAATGATTTAGAAGCTATTTTAGAGTTAGCAGCATCAAAAAAAGAATATAAAAGTAAGTTTGAGGAGTTTAAAGAATATCAACTAGCGCCAAATAGTGCTGTTGATTTTTCTGAAGAGTTTTCAAAATTAGGAATAATTTTTGAAGGTGTTTCTTTATTAGGAGATTATAGCCAGAAAATTAAAGATGAAGTTTTAGCACAAGGCGAATTATTATCGGTAAAATTAGTGGCTAGTTTGTTAGAAAAGGAACAGATTTTTGCTAATGCAGTAGATTCTAGATCTTTAATTATTACAGATGAAAACTTTGGAAATGCACAACCAATTACGGCGGTTTCTAAAGAAAATGTAATTAGTTATTTTAAGGATAACAATTCGGTAATTAATATAGTTACTGGTTTTATTGCAGCAAACAAAAAAGGAGAAACTACTACTTTGGGTAGAAACGGTAGTAATTATACGGCAGCTTTATTGGCTAATTATTTAGATGCTGATGAGCTACAGAATTATACACATGTTAGCGGTATTTTTACGGCAAACCCAGATTTAGTGGCAGATGCTAAAAAAATTGAACAATTATCATTCTCGGAAGCGAATGAATTGGCCAATTTTGGAGCGACTATTTTACATGCAAAAACCATTATTCCTTTATTAGAAAAGAACATCAATCTTAGAATTTTAAATACATTTAATAAAGAAGATAAAGGAACTTTAATTACCGCAGAATCATCAACAAAAGGAATAAAATCTATTTCTACTATTGAAAACGTTGCCTTATTAAATTTTGAAGGTAGAGGTTTGTTAGGTAAAGTTGGGGTTGATGCACGTATTTTTAAGACTTTAAGTGATCGTAATATTAGTATCAGTATTATTGCGCAAGGTTCTTCAGAAAGAGGAATTGGGTTAATTATTGATGCAGATAATGCGCAAGAAGCTGTTACGGCTTTAGAAAGAGAATTCGAAAATGATTTTTATTCGCAAGATGTAAATCATATTTCTATTGTAAATAATGTGGCTGTAATTTCTATTATTGGTCAAGATTTAAGTGAGTTTCATCATCCTTATAATGCCTTAATTAAAAACCAAATTGTACCTGTTTTATTCAATAATACGGTAACAGGTAAAAATGTGAGTTTGGTGGTTAGAAAAGATCAATTAAACAAGGCGGTAAATGTAATTCATGGTCAGGTTTTTGGAGTTACCAAAAAAATAAACATAGCCGTTTTTGGAAAAGGTTTGGTTGGAGGAACCCTGATTGATCAAATTATAGAAAACACACAATCTGTTTTAGAACGAAGAAAAATTCAACTGAATGTTTTTGCTGTAGCAAACTCTAAAAAAGTGTTGTTAAATAAAAATGGAGTTTCTAAAGATTGGAAACAAAATTTGTTAGAAAATGGTAAAGAAAATGTAAATGTTGATGATATTATTGCATTTGCAAATGCAAACCATTTTGAGAATTTAATTATGGTTGATAACACGGCAAATGTAAATTTTGTAAGTAATTACATTCCTTTTATAGAAGCTGGTTTCGATTTAGTGTCTTGTAATAAAATAGCAAATACGTTGTCTTTTGATTTTTACAAAGAAGTAAGAGCAAAGTTAAAAGAATACAAAAAGCAATACTTGTACGAAACAAATGTTGGTGCAGGTTTGCCTTTAATTGATACGATTAGATTGCTACATGAATCCGGAGAGAACATCACCAAGATTAGAGGCGTTTTTTCAGGAAGTTTAAGTTATTTGTTCAATAATTTTTCAGCTAAAAACGCTCCTTTTTCAGAGATATTAAAAGAAGCAATTGACAAAGGTTTTACAGAGCCAGATCCTAGAGAAGATTTAGGAGGAAATGATGTTGCTAGAAAATTACTAATTTTAGCAAGAGAATTAGAGTTAGAAAACGAATTTGATGAGGTTGAAATTAAAAATTTAATTCCAGAAAATTTAAGAGGTGGTTCTGTTGCCGATTTTTTAGGTAATTTAGAATTGTTAAATGATGAATATCAAACTTTAAAAGACAATCAAAAACCAAATCACGTTTTACGTTATATTGGTGAATTAAGTGGAGATTTATCACAAAATAAAGGGGAATTAGAAGTGAAATTAGTTTCTACAGATAAAAGTACACCTTTAGGTTCATTAAAAGGTTCTGATGCAATTTTTGAAATTTATACAGAATCTTACGGAGAACAACCAATTGTAATACAAGGAGCGGGAGCTGGAGCAAGTGTAACTGCAAGAGGTGTTTTTGGAGATATTTTAAGATTAGCAAAACATAATAACTAAAAGTGGTTTTTAGTTTATAGTTGTTGGTTATTAGTTAAAACCATCAACCAAAAACCATTAACCAAAAACCATAATAATGAAAAAACATTTCGAAACAGAAGCAATTAGAAATCAAACAGAAAGAAGTCAGTTTTCTGAACATTCTACACCCTTATATTTAACATCAAGTTTTGTTTTTGATGATGCAGAAGACATGCGTGCATCCTTCGCAGAAGAAAAAGAACGTAATTTATACAGTCGTTTTACAAACCCAAATACAACGGAATTTGTAGATAAAATTGTAGCGATGGAAGGAGCAGAAGCAGGTTATGCTTTTGCAACCGGAATGTCTGCAATTTTTTCATCATTTGCTGCTTTGTTAAACGCAGGCGATCATGTAGTTTCTTGTAGATCTGTTTTTGGATCTACACATAGTATGTTTACCAAGTTTTTACCAAAATGGAATATAGAAACCTCTTATTTTAAGGTTGATGAAGTTGACTTGGTAGAAAGTTTGATAAAAGAAAATACAAAGATTCTTTATATAGAAACACCAACAAACCCTGCTGTAGATATTTTAGATTTAGATTTAATTGGTAAAATTGCAAAAAAGCACAACCTTATTTTTATTGTTGATAATTGCTTTGCAACACCATACATTCAGCAGCCTATAAAATTCGGAGCAGATTTAGTAATACATTCTGCAACTAAATTAATTGACGGTCAAGGAAGAGTTTTAGGTGGTGTAACTGTTGGTAGAGCAGATTTAATGCGAGAAATTTATCTTTTTGCAAGAAATACTGGTCCTGCAATGTCTCCTTTTAACGCTTGGGTTTTATCAAAAAGTTTAGAAACCTTATCTATAAGAGTAGAAAAACATTGTGAAAATGCTTTAAAAGTGGCTGCTTTTTTAGAGGGTAATGAAAATGTGGAATTTGTAAAATATCCATTTTTAAAATCACATCCTCAATATGAAGTGGCTAAAAATCAAATGAAATTAGGAGGAAACATTGTTGCTTTTGAAATTAAAGAAGGAATTGATGCTGGAAGGGCATTTTTAGATAAAATAAAAATGTGTTCATTATCTGCCAATTTAGGTGATACTAGAACAATCGTTACACATCCTTCATCTACAACACACGGTAGATTGTCTTTAGAAGACAGGTTAGAGGTTGGTATTACAGATGGTTTGGTGCGTGTTTCTGTTGGTTTAGAACATGCAGATGATATTATCGCAGATATTAAACAAGCGTTAGCATTGTAATAAATAAAATTTATAAAAAGAACACGAATTACAGAGGTTTCTATTCCTGTAATTCGTGTTTTTTTACTCTAAAAGTGTATCCTACTATTTTACTATAGTAATCATTTTTATTTACGTATTTTTGTAGAATGCTATCAAAAAAGACAAAATACGGAATTAAAGCACTTACCTATTTGGCAAGACAGGAAAATAAAGCTCCTGTTGCTATTGCTACCATATCTCAAAGTGAAAATATTTCTTTAAAATTTTTAGAAAGTATTTTGTTAACGCTTCGTAAAAACGGATTGTTAGCTTCTAAAAAAGGAAAAGGTGGTGGTTACTATCTTTTAAAAGAGCCCAATGAAATTCAAATGACAACAGTTATGAGAATTTTAGACGGTCCTATTTCTATGATTCCTTGTGTGAGTCTTAATTTTTATGAAAAATGTGCCGATTGCCCTGATGAAAACGCCTGTGCAGTGCATAAGTTAATGGCTCAGGTTAGAGATAGTTCTTTGCAGATCTTTAAAAATACTACTTTGGCAGATTTATGTAGCTGCTAAAAAACAACCTTTCAATTCCTTTTATTATTGTCTTTACCAAGAATAAACAACCAATTAATGGCCCTTTTTATTGGTAGGTTCCTTTGTGTTTTATACTTATTATTACGTTTTTACAAGGGCTTTATAATATTTCTATTACTATATCCTTGTAGTAGTTAAAAATTCATAATTTTCATGCCTATTTTTTATTAATCTACTAAATCTATAGGGTTTAAGTAATTTTTAAGAATTAATCTCGACTTTTTATATAGAATTGATGTATGTTTGCATACCCTACTAAAGCAGTAGGATAATTATTTGAATTAATTTTTTTTATGATTTTAGACCAAATCATTTTTAGCAAAAAAGCACAGAGTAAAGGTTTTGAGAAAGATAAAACTTCCGAAAAACCTTTACGAAGTGTGCTAAAGGCATTAAGTTGGAGAGTTGTTGGAACGTTAGATACTTTAATAGTGTCTTATGTGTTAACAGGAGAAATTGCTCTGGCAACTTCAATAGCATCAGTAGATTTTGTAACAAAACTAATTTTATATTTCTTTCACGAAAGGATATGGAACAAAATAAAATGGGGAAAATAATGAACCTAGATTTAGATAAAATAAATAAAGACCTTAAAGGTAAAAGTCCAGCAGAAATTATTTCTTGGGCTATTTCTTTTGCTAAAAATCCTGTAATAACAACAAACTTTAGACCTTATGAAGTTGCTATTTTAAAAGCTGTTACAGATGTACAAAAAGACATTAAGGTAATTTGGTGCGACACCGGTTACAATACTGTGCAAACGTATAAGCATGCAGAAGATATTATAGAAAAACTGAATTTAAACATTCATTTATACACGCCAAAACAAACAGCTTCTCATAGAAACGTTGTTTTAGGAGTTCCTTCGGTAGAAGACCCAAAACATGTGCTGTTTACAGAGCAGGTTAAATTAGAACCATTTTCTAGAGCAATGAAAGAGCATCAACCAGATGTGTGGTTTACAAATTTAAGAAAAGGTCAAACTGCATTTAGAAACAGTATAGATATTGTTTCTCAAAGTAAAGATGGAGTAGTAAAAGTAAGTCCATTTTATAATTTTACAGATGAAGAATTAGACGCTTATTTAGTAGAGAGAAATTTACCAAATGAGTTTACATATTTCGATCCAACAAAAGTAGAAAGTAACCGAGAATGTGGTTTACATATCTAAAAGACATATAATTATGAGTCAAGAAACAATACAAGTAGATGCTTTAGAAAGTGAAGCAATTTTTATTTTTAGAGAAGTAGTAGCACAGTTTGAAAAACCTGTTCTATTATTTTCTGGAGGAAAAGACAGTATAACTTTAGTACGTTTAGCACAAAAAGCATTTTATCCTGCAAAAATTCCTTTCCCTTTAATGCATATTGATACAGGTCATAACTTTCCTGAAACAATTGAATTTAGAGATCGTTTAGCAAAAGAATTAGGTGTTGAGTTAATTGTAAGAAATGTACAAGACAATATAGATTCTGGTAGAGTAAAAGAAGAAACGGGTAGATATGCAAGTAGAAATATGTTGCAAACAGAAACGTTGTTAGACGCTATAGAAGAGTTTGGTTTTGATGCATGTATTGGAGGAGCAAGAAGAGATGAAGAAAAAGCAAGAGCAAAAGAAAGAATCTTTTCTGTAAGAGATGATTTTGGTCAGTGGGATGAAAAAAACCAACGTCCAGAGGTTTTCGATATGTTAAATGGTCGCATAGATTTAGGTCAGAATGTACGTGTTTTTCCAATTTCTAATTGGACCGAATTAGACGTTTGGTCTTATATAGAACAAGAAAATATCGAAATTCCATCAATCTATTTTGCACACAAAAGAAAAATCTTTGTAAGAGACGGAATGATCTGGTCTGCAGATGATGAAGTTGTTTTTAGAGATAAAGAAGAAGTAGTAGAAGAAAGAATGGTTCGTTTTAGAACCGTTGGAGATATGAGTTGTACAGCAGCAGTTTTATCCGACGCAGTCGATATTGCAAAAGTTGTAGAAGAAATTAGAGATTCTTCAATTTCAGAAAGAGGCGCAAGAATAGATGATAAACGTTCTGAAGCAGCAATGGAAAAAAGAAAACAACAAGGGTATTTCTAAAATTTGTGAAACAAATTTTATGCTATAAGCAATAAGCTTAAAGCAAAAAACAAATTAGATAACACAAGTTGCCTAAAGCCTAAAGCTTAAAGCATAAAGCATTAAAAAATGAAAGTACTAAAAATAGCAACAGCAGGAAGTGTAGATGATGGTAAGAGTACCTTAATTGGTCGTATTTTATACGATACAAAATCATTGACTGACGATAAATTAGAAGCAATAGAAGAAAAAAGTAGACAACGTGGTTTTGACTATTTAGATTTTTCTTTAGCAACAGATGGTTTGGTTGCAGAACGTGAACAAGGAATTACAATTGATGTTGCACATATCTATTTTTCTACACCATCAAAAAGTTTCATAATTGCAGATACTCCAGGTCATATAGAGTATACAAGAAACATGGTTACGGGTGCTTCTACAGCACAAGCTTCTATTGTTTTAATTGATGCAAGAAACGGAGTTATAGAACAAACTTACAGACACTTTTTTATCAATAATTTATTGAGAATTAAAGACGTTGTAATTGCAATAAATAAAATGGATTTAGTTGATTTTTCTGAAGAGAAATACAATACCATTAAAAGCGAAATAGAATATTTAGCAAGTAAAAGTGAGTATAAAGGTCAGAATTTAACGTTTATTCCAATGTCTGCTTTACAAGGAGATAATGTGGTACATAAATCAGAAAATACGCCTTGGTATAAAGGTGAAACTTTAATGCATCATTTAGAAAAATTAGATACAGAAGATATTGCAGATGATTCTCAAGTTCGTTTTCCTGTGCAAACAGTTATCAGACCTAAAACGGAAGAATATCACGATTTTAGAGGGTATGCTGGTAAAATTTACGGAGGAGATTTATCTGTTGGAGATGAAATTGCGGTTTTACCTTCTCAAACAAAATCTAAGATTAAGAGTATTAATTTCTTCGATAAAGAATTTAATACTGCAAAAAGAGGAAGTTCTGTTACCATTACTTTAGAAGATAATGTAAATGTAAGTAGAGGAGATATGTTGGTAAAAGTAAATGAAGAGCCAACAATTGCAAAACAATTAGATGCAACTATTTGTTGGATGGATAAAGAGCCTTTACAAGCGTCTCAAAAATATTATATAAAGCATGGTGTAAATGATGCGCAAGCAAAAATCACCCAGTTGTCTAGTATTATAAAAACTGATTTTTCTGGTATTGAAGAAAATCCATCAGAATTGGTGTTAAATCAAATTGGAGATATTCAATTAAAATTGAGTAAACCATTGTTGTTTGATTCTTATAAAAATAATAAATCCAATGGATCTTTTATTTTAATCGACCCCAAAACAAACAATACAGTAGGAGTAGGTTTTATCAAGTAAAAAAGATTTAAGAATAAAGTAGATAGTACAAAGTAAAATATATTGTAGAAAAGTTGAAGTATTAAATTCCTTAATACTTTTTATTAACTACTTAATACTAAATAAGTATGCAAAGTTTTAGAACAGAAATAGAAAATCAAGTTGTAGAGAAAGATATTATTGAATTAGCAGATAAAATTGCGAAATTTAATAATCTAGAAATAGATGAAGAAAAATTTAGAAGTTTACGTTTAGCAAGAGGTGTTTACGGTCAGCGTCAAGAAGGCGTGCAAATGATTCGTATTAAATTGCCTTATGGTAAAGTAATGAGTAATCAACTACGAAGAATTTCTGAAGTTTCTGATGAGTACTCTAGAGGAAGATTGCATATAACAACACGTCAAGATATTCAGATTCACTATGTAGATTTACAAAGAACGCCAGAATTATGGGCAGAATTAGAAAAAGATGAGGTTACGTTGCGTGAGGCTTGTGGTAATGTTGTTAGAAATGTAACAGCATCAGAAACTGCAGGTATAGATGTAAACGAACCTTTTGATGTTTCTCCGTATGCAGATGCTTTGTATAAATTCTTTTTACGTAACCCTATTTGTCAAGAAATGGGACGTAAATTTAAAGTTTCTTTTTCTTCTACAGATGAAGATACAGGTTTATCTTATTTACATGATTTAGGTTTTATAGCTAAAAAAGAAAACGGTGTAAGAGGTTTTAAAGTGATGGTTGCTGGAGGATTAGGTTCTCAGCCAAGACACGCAGAAACTTTGTATGAGTTTTTAGCTGCCGATAAAATTATTCCAGTAATGGAAGGTGTTTTAAGAGTTTTTGATCGTTATGGTGAGCGTAAAAGTAGGGCTAAAGCTAGAATGAAATTCTTATTAAAAGACATCGGTTTAGAAGCTTTTAAAGAATTAGTTGAACAAGAACAAAAAGCAATTGAGTTAAAAACAGTTGCAATTGATGCTGATAGTTATGTGGCTTCAACACCGGTTTCTGTGGAAGCTCCAAAAGTTGAGGTTAAAAATCAAGAAGCATTTGATTTATGGAAATCAACCAACATTATTCCGCAGAAGCAAGCAGGATATGTTGCAATTGGAATTAAAGTTTTATTAGGAGATTTTTATACAGATAAAGCACGTTTATTAGCAGATTTAGTTGATACATATGCCGCTGGAGAAATTCGTTTAACCTTGCGTCAGAATATTGTAATTCCTTTTGTAAAAGAAGATTTAGTTCCTTTATTTTATCAAGAATTAGAAAAATTAGGTTTTGTAGAAGCAGGTTATAATAAAGCGATAGATATTACTGCATGTCCAGGAACCGATACTTGTAATTTAGGTATTGCAAGTAGTACTGGTATTGCAGCAGAATTAGAAAAAGTAATTGCAGCAGAATATCCTCAGTACTTAAAAAACGAAGATCTTGTAATTAAGATTAGTGGTTGTATGAATGCTTGTGGACAACACAATATGGCAAACATCGGTTTTCAGGGAATGACAGTTAGAACACCAGATAAATTAGTAGCGCCAGCGTTACAAGTTTTATTAGGTGGAGGAAACTTAGGAAACGGAAATGCATTGTTTGCAGATAAAGTAGTAAAAGTACCAAGTAAAAGAGGGCCAGAGGCATTGCGTAGAATTTTTAATGATTTTGAAGCGAATGCTAATGGAAAATCATTTGTAGAGTATTATAAAGTAACAGGAGAACGTTATTTTTATGATTTATTAAATGATTTACAAGACGTTACTAATTTAACTCAAGAAGATTTTATCGATTGGGGAGAAGCAGATAAATATGTAAAAGAAATAGGTATTGGAGAGTGTGCAGGTGTTGTTATCGATTTAATTGCTACTTTATTTTTAGAAAGTGATGAGAAAATAGACAATGCTAAAGAAGCTTTTGAAAACAAAGTATATTCTGGGGCTATTTATTATGCGTATCAGTCTATTGTAAATTCTGCTAAAGCATCATTATTAGCGGCAGATAAGAAAACAAATACACACGCAGGTATTATATCTCAATTTGATGAGGAGTTTATTTCATCAGAAAAAATAGATTTAGGGTCTTCTTTTGCTGAATTGATATATCAAATTAATAAATTTGCTCCAACAGAAGAATTTGCAAAGAAGTATATAAATGATGCAAATACTTTTTTACAAAAAGTAAGAGCTTTTAGAAAAGCTGAAACAGCAATTGCATAATAAGCAATAAAGGAATAAGATGAGTTTTAAAACACCAAAGTTAACCGTTGTAGGCGCAGGCCCTGGAGATATAGATTTAATTACAGTAAAAGCCATAAAGGTTTTAAAAACTGCTGATATAGTTTTATACGATGCTTTGGTAAATGAAGAACTATTAGCATATATAAACCCAGAAGCAGAACAAATTTTTGTAGGTAAGCGAAGAGGTTGCTATAAATATCAGCAAGAACAAATTAATGAATTGATTGTTGAAAAAGCAAAAGCAAGCGGACACGTGGTTCGTTTAAAAGGTGGCGATCCGTTTATTTTTGGACGAGGTGCAGAAGAAATGGAATATGCAGCTAGTTTTGGGTTAGAAACAGCGGTTGTTCCAGGAATTTCATCATCAATTGCAGTTGCGGCTTATCAAAATATACCTCTTACAAAACGTGGTAGTGCAGAAAGTTTTTGGGTAATTACAGGAACCACAAAAGATCATAAAATATCTAATGATATTGAGTTGGCTGCAAAGTCTAACGCAACTATAGTTGTTTTAATGGGGATGAGTAAATTGCCTCAAATTGTAAAATTATTTCAGGCAGAAGGTAAAAATAATTTACCAGTTGCAATTATTCAAAGAGGAACTACTTCTAGAGAAAAAATAGGAATAGGGACGGTTGATACTATAGAGAAAATTGTTGCTGATAATGAATTAAAAAACCCTGCAATTATTGTGTTGGGAGAAGTGGTAAAGCACAGAGACCTGTTAAATAAAGTCCGTGAAAAAGAAGTTTTAAAAGGGGCTATATAATTTGTAGGTAATGATAAAGGAAAAAGTTAAAAGATCTATTAGGATAACAAAATATGTTGTCTATAAAGAAACTTCACTTAATTATAGAGAAGGTTTTTGGTCGTTTATAGGGGCTTTTTTTGGTATAGGACTAATTGCATTTATACAATCATTTTATTTATCAGATATAGAAAATGTTTTTTTAATTGGTTCTTTTGGAGCTTCCTGTGTTTTAATATATGGAGCAGAACAAAGTCCTTTGGCTCAACCTAGAAATTTAATAGGAGGTCATGTATTATCAGCAATTGTAGGGGTAACAGTCTATAATTTAGTGCCAAACATAATTTGGATTGCAGCACCATTAGCTGTTTCATTTTCAATTATTTTAATGCAATGCACAAAAACGTTGCATCCACCTGGTGGGGCTACAGCGTTAATAGTAATAATTGGTACGGAAAAAATTAAATCATTAAGTTATATGTATGTACTTTCACCAGTACTAACAGGAACTCTTATTTTATTTTTAGTTGCTCTTGTAGTAAATAATATGAATAAGAATAGAGTGTACCCTTCTAACGGAAAGTACATTAACAGTGTAAAAAAAAGAGTATTAAAAATTGGAAGTTAGATTAAATGATTATAGAAAGAAATAATTTATATCCTATTTTTTTAAAAACAAAAAACCTTCAAGTTTTAATTATTGGAGGAGGTTTTGTGGCAGAAGAAAAATTAAATTTCTTGTTAAAATCGAGTCCAGATGCAAATGTAACGATGGTTTCGCCTATGTTTAGAGAAGGAACCAAAATATTAGCAGCAAAAGGAAACGTAAAATTTATCAACGAAAAATATCATAAACGTTACTTAAAAGGTAAACATATTGTTGTAGCAACAACAGAGTTTCCTAAAGTAAATGAAAAGGTTTATAAACATTGTAGAGAGCGAAGTATTTTGGTAAATGTTGCAGATAACCCACCATATTGCGATTTTTATATGGGTGGAATTGTAACCAAAGGAAATGTAAAAGTAGCCATTTCTACCAACGGAAAATCGCCAACAACAGCCAAAAGGTTGCGTCAGTTTTTTGAGGATGTACTTCCTGAAAATGTAGACGATTTGGTAAAGAATTTAAACGAATTTAGAAAAACAATAAAAGGAGATTTCGAACAAAAAGTGGAAACACTAAACGAATTTACCAAAGGATTAATAGAGAAAAAAGAATCTTAAGATGATTACAACAGATATACTAATTATTGGAGCAGGACCAACAGGCCTATTTACCGTTTTTGAAGCAGGTTTATTAAAACTAAAATGTCATTTAATTGATGCATTACCACAACCAGGTGGGCAATGTTCTGAAATTTATCCAAAGAAACCAATTTATGATATTCCTGCATATCCAGAAATTTTAGCAGGAGATTTAACACATAAGTTAATAGAACAAACAAAGCAATTTGAGCCTGGTTTTACTTTAGGAGAAAGAGCAGAAACTATTGACAAACAAGAAGACGGAACTTTTATTGTTACCACCAATAAAGGAACAAAACACCATGCTAAAATTGTTGCAATTGCGGGTGGTTTAGGTTCTTTTGAGCCAAGAAAACCATTAATACCTAATATTGCAGATTTTGAAGATAAAGGTGTAGAATATATTATTAAAGAACCAGAATTATACAGAGATAAAAAAGTGGTGATTTCTGGAGGTGGAGATTCTGCTTTAGATTGGGCTGTTTTCTTAACTGATGTAGCATCAGAAGTAACTTTAATTCACCGAAGAAACGAATTTAGAGGAGCTTTAGATTCTGTTGAAAAAGTACAAGAATTAAAGAATTTAGGAAAAATTAGAATGATAACTCCTGCAGAAGTAAAAGGAATTATTGGTACTGATAAAGTAACAGGTGTTGCTGTAGAGAAAAAAGGAGAAGATGCTTTTATTATAGATACAGATCATTTTATTCCTTTATTTGGATTGTCTCCTAAATTAGGTCCTATTGCAAATTGGGGATTAGAAATTGAGAAGAATGCAATTAAAGTAAACAATGCATTAGATTATCAAACAAATATTCCAGGAATTTACGCTATTGGAGATGTAAACACCTATCCAGGAAAATTAAAGTTGATTTTATGTGGTTTCCATGAAGCAACATTAATGTGTCAAAGTGCTTACAAACGTATTTTTCCAAATAAAAAGTATGTAATGAAATATACAACAGTTGGTGGTGTAGATGGTTTTGATGGAACAAGAAAAGAAGCGCCAAAAGCAGTTGTAAAAGCTATAGAGTAATAAAACTTTTACATACTGCAAGGTTTTAAAAGTCTTGCAGTATGTAAAAAAGTTTTTCAGAATTTAAATCCTTTTTAGTTATCACTAATTTTTGTTTGGTTTACGTAACTTTGCAGAAAGAATATTTAAAATAAAAGAGTAGATGCAAGACATCAATATAAAAATAACTGATAGAAATGGTGTAACGCATGATGTGGTTGCGCCTACGGATATGGCAATGAATCTTATGGAAGTTGTTCGTTCTTACGAATTAGCAGAAGAAGGAACTATTGGTATTTGTGGCGGAATGGCGATGTGTGCTTCTTGTCAATGTTATGTGAATTCGGATAATAAATTACCAGAAATGACAGATGATGAAGACGCTATGTTAGCAGAAGCATTTAATGTAGAAGACAATAGTAGATTAGGTTGTCAGATACAAATGACTCCAGAGATGGAAGGATTGGAAGTAACTTTAGCGCCAGAAATTTAAGGGCTAAGAATGAAGCAAACAAAAGAAAAAATTGTGTTTAAAGATTACAGCATGTGTTTAAGAGATGCTGTAGAAACGTTTACCAAAGATATTATCAATAATTTATTTGATGCAAATCATTTGGCGGAAAAAGGTACACAAACAAAAAACAGATTCCTAAAAATCTTAGAGCGATTATCCATTGAAAATGGAGAAGATATTTGGGTTGCTTTCGAAGATTCTTTTATTGAAATTAGACAACGATTAGATTTGGATGCTATTGCTGCAGAAAAAAATGATCCTGCCGCAAAAAGTTTAGAAGAAGTTTATTTAGCGTATCCAGGTTTTTATGCCATTGCAGTGCATCGTTTAAGTCACCAATTATTAAAACAAGAAGTACCGGTATTACCAAGAATGATGAGTGAGTTTGCTCATAGTACAACTGGTACAGATATTCATCCAGGAGCAGAAATAGGAGATTCATTCTTTATAGACCACGCAACGGGTATTGTTATTGGAGAAACAACTCAGATTAAAGATAATGTTCAAATTTTTCAAGGAGTAACTTTAGGTGGAATCCAGGTGAAGAAAAGTTTAGCATCAACAAAAAGACACCCAACCATAGAAAGTGGTGTTGTTATTTATGCAAATGCAACTATTTTGGGAGGAGATGTTGTTATTGGAAGAAACTCTGTTATAGGCGCAAATGTTTGCATTACAGAATCGGTTGTAGAAAATTCAGTAGTTACAGTAGAATCGGAAAATAATATTTTTCAAAAAAGAAATTAAGATGAAGACTAAAAGTATCATAGATTTTGTTGGAAATACACCACTTGTAGAAGCTAGAAATATCTTTAAAAAAGAAGGTGTTACTTTATTATTAAAACTAGAAGGGAATAACCCAGGTGGAAGTGTTAAGGATAGAGCTGCTTATTATATGATTTCTGAAGCAATAAAAAGAAAAAATATAAAGAAAGGAGATACTTTAGTAGAAGCAACTAGTGGAAACACAGGTATTGCATTGGCTTTAATGGCAAAGGTTTTAGGGGTAAATATGGTTATTACCATGCCAGAAAACTCAACCAAAGAAAGAGTACAAACCATGCGAGCATACGGGGCAAAAGTAATTTTAACTCCAGCAGATAAAGGTATTGAAGGCGCAATTGATTATGCTTTAAAGTTAAAGTATAAGAAAGGATATTTTCGTTTAAATCAGTTTGATAATTTTGATAATCCAAAGGCACATTACAATACAACAGGGCCAGAAATTTGGAGAGATACAGAAGGAGAAGTAACTCATTTTGTGTCTGCTATGGGAACTACTGGGACCATTACAGGTGTTTCTGATTATTTAAAAGAACAAAACAAAAATATTACTATTATTGGTGTGCAGCCAAAAGATGGTGCAAAAATACCAGGAATTAGAAAATGGCCACAAGAATATTTACCAGCCATTTTTAAACCTAAAAAAATAGATCAAGTATTAGAGGTTAGTGAAGAAGAAGCTATAGAAGCAACACATCGTTTAGCAGAAGAAGAAGGCATTTTTGCAGGAATGAGTAGTGGAGGTGCGGTTGCAACGGCTTTAAAAGTAGCAAATTCAATAGATAAAGGTGTTGTTGTTGCAATTATTTGCGATAGAGGAGATCGATATTTATCATCAAATTTATTCGAAAAGGAGTAGATTTTACAAATAGATTCTGCAAATAAAAAAATATTCCTTTTATTTGCAGTTCAGTTCATAAACTTATTGATACGTTATCACGAAAGGCAGAGGGATTAGACCCGCTGAAGCCTTGGCAACCTCTCATATCTTGAGAAAGGTGCTACATTCTACTTTTAGTTTTTAAAAAATTAAAAGACAGATAACAGCGAAAAAATTACCTTTCCTGATGACATATTGATAAAAATATCATAAAATGTCAAATATATACAAAGCTTTACAAGAACGAATTTTAGTTTTAGATGGTGCCATGGGTACTATGCTACAAGCATATAAATTTACAGAAGAAGATTTTAGAGGAGAACGCTTTAAAGACTATCCAACACCTTTACAAGGAAATAACGACTTGTTATCAATTACTCAGCCAGAAGCCATAAAAACCATTCACGGTAAGTATTTTGATGCTGGTGCAGATATTATAGAAACCAATACTTTTTCTGGTACTACCATAGCTATGGCAGATTATCAGATGGAAGATTTGGTGTATGAATTAAATTATCAATCTGCAAAAATAGCCAAAGAAGTTGCAGATGCCTTTACAGCCAAAGAGCCACATAAACCACGTTTTGTAGCGGGTTCTATAGGTCCAACAAATAGAACGGCAAGTATGTCTCCAGATGTAAATGATCCTGGTTATAGAGCAGTTACTTTTGATGAATTAAGAATAGCTTATAAGCAACAAACAGAAGCTTTATTAGATGGTGGCGCAGATTTGTTATTGATAGAAACGGTGTTTGATACTTTAAACGCAAAAGCAGCTTTATTTGCCGTAGAGCAAGTAAAAGAAGAAAGAAATATCGATATTCCAATAATGTTGAGTGGTACAATTACAGATGCTTCAGGTAGAACATTATCTGGCCAAACGGCAGAAGCATTTTTAATATCTGTTTCTCATATACCATTATTATCTGTAGGATTTAATTGTGCTTTAGGAGCCAATTTATTGCAACCTCATTTACAAGCAATCGCAAATAAAACAGATTTTGCAATTTCTGCGCATCCAAATGCTGGTTTACCAAATGCTTTTGGAGAATATGATGAAACTCCTGAAGAAATGGGAGAACAAATAGAAGAATATTTAAAGAAAGATTTAATTAATATTATTGGAGGTTGTTGCGGAACATCACCAGAGCATATTAGCGTTATTGCAAATATTGCAGCAAAATATAAACCTAGAGTAGTTAATGGTTAATGGTTAATGGTTTTTGGTTGATTGTTTACATCTAAAGAGAAATTCTAATAACCATAAATTAAAACAAATAACTAAATTATGAATTATACAGAATTAGAGGTTTGGAAATATTCAAGAGGATTGGTTAAGATTGTATATCTATTAACTAAATCTTTTCCTAAAGAGGAAATTTATGGGTTAACTAATCAAATAAGAAGATGCGTTGTTTCTGTACCTTCAAATATTGCAGAAGGAATTGGGAGGCAATCAAATAAAGAAACAATACATTTTTTATATATAGCCAAAGGTTCTTTGCAAGAAGTTGAAACACAATTGTATTTGTCTTTTGATTTAGAATATATTTCAGAAGAAGAACTAAAAAGTACCTTAGAAAAACTAATTTCAAGTAAAAAACTCTTAAATGGTTTTATTAATTATTATAAAAAAATGTAAGTATGAGTGAGACCAATAACAAAAAACAAACAACCAATAACCAAAGGAGATACATGAAATTGTCTGGTTTAGAGCCTTTAGTTCTAAACGAAAATAGCAATTTTATAAACGTAGGAGAACGTACAAACGTAGCAGGTTCTCGTAAGTTTTTAAGATTGATTAAAAACGAACAATTTGATGAAGCGTTGGATATTGCAAGGCATCAAGTAGATGGTGGTGCGCAAATTATCGATATTAATTTTGATGATGGTTTAATTGACGGAAAACAGTCAATGGTTCGTTTTTTAAATTTAATTGCTGCCGAACCAGATATTTGTAGAGTGCCAATTATGATTGATAGCTCTAAGTGGGAAATCATAGAAGCTGGTTTACAGGTTGTACAAGGTAAGTGTGTTGTAAATTCAATTTCACTTAAAGAAGGAAAAGAAAAGTTTATCTGGGAAGCAAAACAAATTAAACGTTACGGTGCAGCTGTAATTGTTATGGCTTTTGATGCAGAAGGACAAGCAGATAATTATGATCGTAGAATAGAAATTGCTAAAAAATCGTATGATATTTTAGTAGATGAAGTTGGTTTTCCTAGTGAGGATATTATTTTCGATTTAAATATATTTCCTGTTGCTACAGGGATGGATGAACACAGAAGAAATGCTATCGATTTTATTGAAGCTACACGTTGGGTAAGAGAAAATTTAACCAATGCAAGTGTAAGTGGAGGTGTAAGTAACGTGTCTTTTTCTTTTAGAGGAAATGATGGGGTAAGAGAAGCAATGCATTCAGTTTTCTTGTATTATGCTATTCAGGCAGGTATGAATATAGGAATTGTAAATCCTGCGCTTTTAGAAGTGTATGATAATATTCCTAAAGATTTATTAGAACGTGTAGAAGATGTAATTCTAGATAGAAGAGAAGATGCAACAGAGCGTTTGTTAGATTTTGCAGATAGTGTAAAAGGTTCTAAAACTGAAAAAACAGTTGATTTAACTTGGAGAGAAGGCTCAATACAAGATAGAATTACACATGCTTTGGTAAAAGGAATAGATGCCTTTATTATTGAAGATATAGAAACTGCAAGACAAGCAGCAGAAAAACCAATTGATGTTATTGAAGGTAATTTAATGGTTGGTATGAATGTGGTTGGAGATTTATTTGGAGCAGGAAAAATGTTTTTGCCGCAAGTAGTAAAATCTGCCCGTGTAATGAAAAAAGCCGTTGGATATTTAAACCCGTTTATAGAAGCAGAAAAAGGAGACAAGCAAGAGCCGGTTGGTAAAATATTAATGGCCACTGTAAAAGGTGATGTGCATGATATTGGTAAAAATATTGTAAGTGTTGTTTTGGCGTGTAATAACTACGAAATTGTAGATTTAGGAGTAATGGTACCGCCAGAAAAAATTATAGAAATGGCCATTAGCGAACGTGTTGATGCTATTGGTTTGTCTGGTTTAATTACGCCTTCGTTAGATGAAATGGTGTATTTAGCAAAAGAAATGCAGCGTCAAAACTTTGTTTTACCGTTGTTAATTGGAGGTGCAACAACCTCTAAAGCGCACACTGCTGTTAAGATAGATACACAATATAGCAATGCAGTTGTGCATGTAAATGATGCTTCTAGAGCAGTAACGGTAGTGGGAGATTTGTTAAATAAGAAATCGAGCCATTTATATACTGCGAAGTTAAAGAAAGATTATGATGAGTTTAGAACCAAGTTTTTAAAACGAGGTAAAGAAAAATCTTATATTTCTATAACAGAAGCACGTAAGAGAAAATATAAAATTGATTGGGAAACTTCAGAAATTGTAAAACCTAGAGAATTAGGGATCCAGGTTTTAAAACAACTAAGTTTAAAAGAGTTATTGCCATTTATAGATTGGAGTCCGTTTTTTAGAAGTTGGGATTTGCATGGTAAATTCCCAGATATTTTAACAGATAAAGTTGTTGGCGAACAGGCTACCATTATGTATACTGAAGCCCAAGAAATGATTAAAGAAATTATTGCTAAACAATTATTGAAACCAAAAGCAATTTTTGGTTTGTTTGAAGCAAACTCTATAAATGATGATGATATTTCTATTCAGAAAAAAGGAGAGGAAATTGCTGTTTTTAGAACCTTACGTCAACAATTAAAGAAAAGAGAAGGAATTCCGAACCATGCTTTAGCAGATTTTATTGCACCAAAAGAAACCAATAGAACAGATTATATGGGTGCCTTTTGTGTGGGTATTTTTGGAGCACAAGAATTAGCAGAGAGCTATAGAGAAAAAGAGGATGATTACAATGCAATTATGGCACAAGCAATTGCAGATCGTTTTGCAGAAGCCATGGCAGAATACTTACACAAACAAGTAAGAACAAAACATTGGGGTTCTTCTACGGATGAAGGTTTAACAAACGACGATTTAATAAAGGAGAGTTATACTGGTATTCGTCCTGCACCAGGATATCCTGCGTGTCCAGATCATTTAGAAAAAGAAACGATTTGGGAGTTGCTAGATGTTGAAAATCAAATAGGAGTGCAGTTAACTGAAAGTATGGCAATGTGGCCAGCTGCTGCTGTCTCTGGATATTATTTTGCTAATAAAGAATCGAAGTATTTTGGTTTAGGTAAAATTACAGATGATCAAGTTACAGATTACTCTACAAGAAAAGGAATTACAAAAGAGAAGGCTAGAAAATGGTTGCATCCTATTTTAGCTGAAGAATAATTATAAGTCCTAATAAGGTTTTACAAAAAATAAAATATGAGTTTTATAGAATTACATTTAGGCAGTTATGTTATTTCTCATGGTTATGATAAAAATAACAAAGAGATAATGACTCATGTAATTGCAGAAAAATTTGGGAAGAAATTAATAGCAACGTCACGAATTAAATCTTTAAGCGAAAAATATATCTTAACAGATTATGTAGATGGAAGATGGATTTATTGGGAATATCAAGAGGATTTTGAAATGGTAAAAAAACTGCTAGAAAGTGTATCTTAAGCTTGCTGAGGTAAAATAGAACATAGAGTGGCGCATTAGTGATTGCAGCGGCATCCTTTTTATGTATTACTTTTTTTAGTAATACATAAAAAGATATAGCGAAAAGCACGACCCTTGTGGTAATGCCCTAAAAATATAAAATATAATAATAACAAAAAATAACCCGTAACAGTTTCCCTCTTTTAGAGGGATAAAGGGAGGCTAATGAAAGTTACAGATCACATTAAAAATGCAAATGGTAAAACATTATTTTCTTTTGAAGTAATACCACCTCAAAAAGGAAAAAATATTCAAGATTTATATAACAATATAGATCCTTTAATGGAATTTAAACCACCTTTTATAGATGTAACCACGTCGAGAGAAGAGTATGTTTATTTAGACAAAGGAAACGGACTTTTAGATAAGAGAATTACAAGAATGCGTCCTGGTACTGTAGGTATTTGTGCTTCTATTATGCATAAATATCAGGTGGATGCTATTCCGCATTTATTGTGTGGTGGTTTTACCAAAGAAGAAACAGAGTATGTTTTGGTAGATTGTCATTATTTAGGATTGGATAATGTAATGGCCTTACGTGGAGATTCTATGAAAGATGAGCCGTATTTTAAACCTGTTAAAGGTGGTAATGCTTTTGCAACCGAATTGGTAGATCAAATAGCAAACTTAAATAGAGGGCAATATTTACATGATGATGTGCTTGTAGAGCATTATTCTGATTTTTGTATTGGTGTTGCTGGGTATCCAGAAAAACACATGGAAGCGCCTTCTTTAATATCAGATTTAAGGCGTTTAAAACAAAAAGTAGATGCAGGTGCAGATTATGTGGTAACGCAAATGTTTTTTGATAATAACAAATATTTCGAGTTTGTAAAAGCAGCGAGAGAAATGGGAATCAACGTTCCTATTATTCCGGGTATTAAACCTTTAGCGGTTAAAAGGCATTTACAAGTTTTACCACAAGTTTTTAAAATAGATTTACCACAAGATTTAATAGATGCAGTGGATGGTTGTAAGGATAATAAAGCGGTAAGACAGGTTGGTATTGAGTTTGCAATACAACAATCTAAAGAATTATTAGCAGCAGGAGTACCTGTTTTACACTATTATTCTATGGGTAAAAGCGATAATATTCAGACAATTGCTTCTGAATTATTTTAAAAATAAAAAATTATTTTTCTTATAAAAAGGGAAATATCAAAATAAGAATTCATTAAAAAAAAGGAATGTATTAGTCGCTTTTTTAATGAATTCTTTATTTTTAAGATAAGTACTATTTATAGACAAATAAGAAAAAGTAATTTTTTTGAAAACAAGAAAGTAAATAAAATGATTACTTTTGTAACTCAAAACAGAAATAATAATTTAAAAATATAAAAATGGCATTAGAAATAACAGACGCAAACTTTGACGAATTAGTATTAAAATCTGATAAACCAGTATTAGTAGATTTTTGGGCAGCTTGGTGTGGACCATGTAGAATGGTAGGGCCAATTGTTGATGAAATTCATGCTGAGTACGAAGGGAAAGCTATTGTAGGTAAAGTTGATGTTGATGCTAACCAAGAATTTGCAGCAAAATACGGAGTACGTAATATACCAACTGTTTTAATCTTTAAAAACGGAGAGGTTGTAGATAAGCAAGTAGGTGTTGCGCCTAAAAATGTATATACAGGTAAAATTGATGCTGCTATATAATAAGTAGTATTCATTTTTTTAATAAGATAAAGGTTTGGCTAACGTCAAACCTTTTTTTATTTTAGGTGTTTGGTTATTAATTGTATTTAGACAATTTGTTCTTTATTAGTAAAAGCTATTATAGATAACAGATACTCTAAGAAGATCTCAAAATCTTAAAAAAGTAATATGAATTTATCTGAAGTAAAATCGTCAGAAATTAAAAACCTAGACTTGTTGGCAAAGCAAGTAGTAGAAGGTTTTGTAACCGGAATTCATAAAAGTCCGTTTCATGGGTTTTCTGTGGAGTTTTCTGAGCATAAATTGTACAATAAAGGTGAAAGTACACGACATATAGATTGGAAATTATTTGCTAAAACAGAGAAATTATATACCAAAAAGTACGAAGAAGAAACCAATTTACGCTGCCATATTATTATAGATAATTCTGCATCGATGCATTATCCTATTGTAAAAAAGCAAACCATAGACACTTTAAATAAAGTTGGTTTTTCTGCAATAGCCGCTGCGTCTTTAATGGAAATCTTAAAAAGACAAAGAGATGCTGTTGGTTTAAGTATTTATGCTGATACCTATGAGTACTATGCGCCAGAAAAAGGAAGTGAGCGCCATAGAAAGATGTTATTGCATCAATTAGAGCAATTGTTAGTTTCAGATTCTAAAGCTGCAACGGAAACCTATAAGTATTTACACGAAATTGCAGAGAAGATGCACAGGCGCTCTTTAATTTTTGTTTTTACAGATATGTTTCAGCCTAATAAAGATAATGAAGCGCTTTTTGAGGCCTTAAAGCACCTTAAATTTAATAAACATGAGGTTATTTTGTTTCATACATATGATGGGGAAACAGAATACAACTTCAATTTTGATAATGTTCCTAAGAAATTTATGGATGTAGAAACAGGGGAGGAGATTAATGTGTATGCCGAAAACGTTAGAGAAAAGTATAAAGAATTAGTTGAGGTTTATTTTAATGAGTTGAAAAATAAATGTTTACAATATAAAATTGATTATGTACCTGTTGATATTCATAAAGGGTATAATGCCGTTTTAACTGCTTATTTAATTAGCCGAAAAAAAAATAAATAATTTTTCTTATTTTTTTGTTGTGTATCTAAAAATACGTTGTATATTTGCAACCGCTAAAAGCAACGGTCTGGTAGTTCAGTTGGTTAGAATACCTGCCTGTCACGCAGGGGGTCGCGGGTTCGAGTCCCGTCCAGACCGCGAAAAGCACTTCATTTATGAGGTGCTTTTTTCGTTTATAAACATTCTATATTTAAGGTTTAAAAATAATTTGGATCAAGTCAAAAAGTTGTGGGATTTAAGAATTACGCAAAAATAGTAGTAAGTCTATATAAGAAAAAATCCACATTTCTGACGCCTCTAAACTGTGCTCTAAAGGCTTTAATTTTAGCATTGAATGATTCTGCTGATGCATTCGTACTTCGATTATCAAAATAGTTTAAGATGTTTTTATAATGTATCGACATCGTTCTAGCTATAGTGTTGAAGCTTTTAAAGTGTGCCTGTCTTACTTTTTCATCCCATTTAGCAAGTCTTATAAGTGCTGATGTTTTGGATCAAGTCAAAAAGTTGTGGGATTTAAGAATTACGCAAAAATAGTAGTAAGTCTATATAAGAAAAAATCCACATTTCTGACGCCTCTAAACTGTACTCTAAAGGCTTTAAATTTTAGCATTGAATGATTCTGCTGATGCATTCGTACTTCGATTATCAAAATAGTTTAAGATGTTTTTATAATGTATCGACATCGTTCTAGCTATAGTGTTGAAGCTTCTAAAGTGTGCCTGTCTTACTTTTTCATCCCATTTAGCAAGTCTTATAAGTGCTGATGTTTTGTCTGTAGTGTTATTGAATATCCAAGATAGATTTTGACATAACTTGTATGCTTTCTCTATATCAGGATATTTTTCAAACAGTATTTCTGCTCTTATAGATTGATTTTTAGTCCATTTACTACTTGATTTATATAATAGATATCTGCTTCTAGCTAATAGTTGTTTGAGTGTATCTCCATTAGGTAATAGTTTTTGGGTGTATTTTAAAGATTTACTTCTGGCGTTTTCAATGGCATCATTCTCAGTATCAATCGCTTCCCATCTATGTTTAATTCTTATTTCTTGCAGTGCATCTAATGCTAATTTTTGCACGTGAAAACGATCTATTACTAAGGCAGCGTTTGGAAAGGATTTCTTGACTATAAGCCCCATATTTCCCGCCATATCCAAGGTTACTTCCCTGACTTTCTTCCTATGTTTTAAAGGAATTTTATGAAGTATTTTTATGACAACTTCAGCTTTAGTTCCTTTGATCATGGCTACTATTGCGCCTTTCTTTCCTGTAGCTAATTTATTTGTTATTATGGTATATAAATCACCGTTGGAAAAGGCAGTTTCATCAAGTGATAAGTGAGTCTCTAAATTCTTTGCAAACAATAACCAGTCTGTTGCGTGCTTCTTTTGATCCCATGCTTTAAAATCACTTAAATAATCCTTATACTGTCTTTGTAAACTTCTGGGATTTACTCCGTAGAAATTAGCTACAGTACTAGTGCTAGTTGCGTTATTACTGACTGATATCTTTTAAAAAAGCAGCAAATTCACTAGTTATTCTAGTACCTTTTGCTACTAATTGCCAATCTCTAGTAATTACTTTTTTAGAATTTTCTTCAACCCAACGTCGTCTAATAACGTGTAGAAAACGTTTTTACCTCGAATTGGGAAATCTTGAACAGTAGCTTCAGGAAAGAAACCTTTAGAATTTAATTTAAGTGCTTTGAATTCTTCAGGAATCGTATTTAATTCTGTGAAATGGAAATGAAGTTCTCCATTTTTAACTTCGTGCTTAGTTAGTTTAAAATAGTCAACAAGAATTTCTGGTAATAATAGTTTTGTTAGTTCAATTGAAGTATCCAAAATAGAGGTTTATTAGAAAGCAAAGTTCATGCTTTTTAATTTACTCCACAACTTTTTGTGTTGATCCGTTAAAGTACAGATTTTGAGTTTTTTAAAAATTACTTGTAAAAAATAAGTAATTATCAAGAGAAATAAGTTTGTATATGTAAAAATACGTTGTATATTTGCAACCGCTAAAAGCAACGGTCTGGTAGTTCAGTTGGTTAGAATACCTGCCTGTCACGCAGGGGGTCGCGGGTTCGAGTCCCGTCCAGACCGCGAAAAGCACTTCATTTATGAAGTGCTTTTTTGATTTCTTTATTTTTTTGTGTCGGTAATTGTGTCGGTATTTTCTAGATTAATAAATATTTTCAAGAGTATCTTGGTGAAAAAAAGGTATATTTATACCTGAATTTAAATTTTAAAAGAAGTAAGTTTTAGGTTATGGCAACTTCAGAGCAAATAAAATTACTACTAGAATCCCATTACAAAAATGATGGTGATAGATTTACTTCTATGGCATTACAAGTAGCTGCACATGAAGCTAGAAAAGGTAATATTATTATAGCTAAAGAAATTAAATCTCTTGTAGATAAATCTAGATCAGGAGGGTTCAAAGTTATAAGGCTTAATAAAGATATTTCAGATTTAGTTCTTCCTTATTACCCAGAGAATAGTTTAAATGAACTTGTTATTTCTAATGAAATTAAAAGAAAATTAGAGAGAATAATAAAAGAATATAAGTTAAGAGATAAAATTCAAAAACACGGACTAGAGAATAGAAGAAAAATTTTATTGTCAGGGAAGCCAGGTACTGGTAAAACTCTCACAGCTTCAATTCTATCTGGTGAACTTAAGTTGCCTCTTTATGTCATAATGATGGATAAGTTGATGACCAAGTATATGGGAGAAACAGCTACGAAATTGAGGTTGATTTTTGATATGATGAGCTCTAATCGAGGTGTCTATTTATTTGACGAATTTGATGCAATAGGAGCTGAGAGAGCAAGGGATAATGAAGTAGGTGAGATGAGGAGGGTTTTGAATGCTTTTCTACAGTTTATAGAGCAAGATTCTTCGGAGAGCCTTATCATTGGAGCTACAAACAATATAAATATTTTGGATTCTGCTCTTTTTAGAAGATTTGATGATATTATTACGTATTCTGTTCCTGAAGAAAAAGAAATAGAAAGTCTAATTAAAATAAAACTCGGCAATTATTTAGCTAAGTTCTCATTAAAAAAAATTGTAAGCACAGCTATAGGATTAAGTCATGCAGAAATTACTAGTGCTTGTAATGATGCGTTGAAAGAAACAATATTAACTGATAAAGAAAAAGTTACTCAAAAATTATTACTTCAAACCATAATTGATCGGATAATGTATTATACTGATATAGGTTGACCTTTTTTAGGTTAATTTATACCGTTCAAACTATTTTTTTAGCCGTTTAGAAGGCAAAAAATATTTTGAACTAGTTTTATTCTAAATTGTTAGTTCCGTCAAATTTACATTATTTCTACGATATGATTTGTATTTGATGTTTGGATTTAAATGTACTTCTGCTGGTTTTCTTAAGTCTAGGCTAAAATGTGTTCTTAAATTGTTGTAAATGTAAACGGCTTGTTTTGCTGTTTCTTGAGCAATAGTTGTATTTTTCATCAGATTTCTTAGCCCATATTCATATTTTAAAGTTCGGTTAATTCTTTCTGCAATTGCATTTTCATACGGATCATATTGTTCCGTCATGCTCATAATTATTCCATTTTCTTCAGCAAACGCTGTGTATTTAGGGTTACAGTATTGAAAACCTCTATCTGAATGATGAATTAGTTTTTTATTCGGGTATTTCCTATTTTTAATAGCCATAGCGAGTGCATCTGTACAAAGTGATGTCTTCATATGATTATCAAGCTTGTATCCCATAATTTGCTTAGAATAGGCGTCTGTGACAATCGCTAAATAATTGTGTCCATTGTCAGTTTTGATGTAAGTTATGTCGCTAACCCAGAGCTGTTCAGGTCTTGAGGGTACTTGGTTTAGAATTAGATTATTATATTTTCTAAAATGATGATTAGAATTTGTAGTTGTTACATAGTTTTTAAGCTTAGGAACTAGTAAATTGTGTAGCCTTAAAACATCATAAAACTTGTCTCTACCTATTTTTATGTTCTGGTTAATAAAGTCTTGTTTTAGCTCTGTATACAGCTTAATTCCCCCAGTTTTCATACCAACTAATTTGCGATAATCCTGTACCATTACAATAATTTTCTGATGGTTTATTTGCTTTTCTTTATATGCTTTAAGTCTTTTATAGTAGGCTTGTTTACTAATCCCAAAACATTGATAGAACCACTTGATTTTAAAAGGTTTTTCTTTTTTAGTGCTATCTCTTTTGCTAATGTTTTGGGCAACGACTTTTTTGACAAATCCACTCCAGTAATGATTTCCATATCCGCAATAATGTCTTGCTGAAAATCCTTTACAAACTCCAATTCTTCAATGCGTTCCTTTAATTTTTTAATTTCATCGTTTTTACTCATACCTGTATTTTGTTGCACTAAAGTACTGTATTTTTTTATCCAATAACCAATAGTAGTTCTAGGAACATCATATTTTTTAGAAGCGAAGTTGGTTGAGATCTGGCCATTCTGAATTTGGTCAACGACGAATAATTTGAGTTCTAAAGTGGCTTTTTCATACGTTTTTTTTCGCCAGGGCTCTTTTTGTGTTTTCATAAGTGACTATAATTAAGTGTTTAATTTTTAGTCAACCTATTTCAGGAAAGTACATAAATAATATATGAGATAACGTGATTGTGTATGGTTAGTTGCGTGGTTAAGCACCTAATTTAGCAAATAAATCACAGATAGAATATTCCGCAGGAATGTTCGTAAGTCGGCAGTGACCAAGCAATTAATTATACACGGTGTTGTAAACCGTTATTCTTTTCCATAATTAGGTGAAAAGTGAATTTCACAATTCGGTAGCGCTTTTGATAATTCATTCACATCTGATTGATAAACTCCTGTTCCCGACATCCACTGTTTTGACCCCTATAAAACAAGAGTAATCTTTTAAATTTCGATTATTGGTTAAGCGGTTAACTTTTTCATTCTAATAAGATGTTCATCTGCATTCCATTTTTCCATTGGTGTTATACGTCCTAACAAGCCGTGAAGTCTTCTATTATTATAAAATTTCACGAAGCGTTTTAGTATTTGCTCTATTTCTCCAAAATATTGGTAGTCCCACCTATTAAAGACTTCTTTTTTCAATATTCCATGATAGGCTTCTATATGTGCATTCTCTTCTGGGGTTGCTACGTGTGTAAATTCTTGTTGCACTCCAATGAGACCTAAATATTCACGTACTTTTTTTGCTATAAACTGGCTTCCATTATCACTTCTAATGACCACGTTTTGAGGGTAGTCATAATTTTCAAACAACTCAGAAAGTAGCGCTATAACGTGATTTTGTTTAATAGTAAAAGAAAAATAGTCTTTTACTATTCTTCGAGTGTGAACGTCAATAACTGATAGTAAATAAGCATTCTTTCCTACACTTGGTATCCAAACCATCTTTATATCCATCTCCAGGCATTCTAAAGGTCTAGAAGTTTGCACCTTTCTAAACTTTACAAACTTGCGTCCAGAACCACTTCTATCTATCCTATTATCAAGTTTCAACAAGCCTTCTTCCTTCATAATTCTATACAACTTTTTATGATTGATAGTGTAACCATCTCTAGTTAAATAGCTGGTCATTAATCGATAACCACAATCTATAAACTCGTGCTTTAAAATCTCTTTTATAGACACAACTACAGCGTCTTGTAATACAAAACCTTTAGTCTTGTGGAAAGTCTCTTTAGATGGCTTATTTCCTTTTTTACCGCCACTAGGTTCTCTATAATAGCTACTCGATACAATACCAACCATCTTTATAATCTTAGCCTTAGAGATTTTATGTTTGTTATAAATAGTGTCTACTAGATCTTTCTTGGATCGGACGTCCCAAACTTTTTTTTTAAAAGCTCACGTTGCACTTCAAGCTCGATTTCTCTATCACTCAGCAATTTTCGTAACACTCGATTCTCTTCTTCAGCTGCTTTAAGTTCTTTACTTTTAGTGTCATAGGTAACTTTTAAACCTGCTTCTCCTTTGTGCTCAAACTTCTTTTTCCAACTATAGAAAGTGCCAGTACTTACGCTGTATTTTCGGCAGGCCTCAACGATACCTATTTCTTCGGAAACAGATAGTATTTCTAACTTCTGTTCTAAAGTCCATTTCTTGTATTTCATATCTCAAATATATTAGTTTTGAAATTTAAAATATCACTCCGAACTTATTGGGGGCTAAAATATCCACAATTCTTTAAGATTTATCAATTTTCTCATTGATTTCGGTAATTCTTCTATTTCTGGGTTTACTTGAATAGATAACTTTTTTAAATTTATTAGATTTCCTATTTCATCTGGGATTTTAGTCAAGCCTACTGAACTTAAATTCAGTTTTTCAAGAGATTTTATTTCAATAATTTCCGATGGCAAAATTTTAAAAGTATAGCTACTTAAATCTAATTCTTTGAGTTTGTTTAACTTTTCAATTCCACTGATATTTGGTAGTTCTAAATCCTCTTTAGGTGCACCATAGATTGTTAAAATTTCTAATTTTTTTAATTCAAACAGTTCCGTTGGGAATGAGCTAATTTCATTCCAAGATAAATTTAGTCGTTTTAAGTTTTCTAAATTTCCAATATCAGATGTCAGTGATTTTAAGTCGGTATTAAATAAATCCAACTCTTCTAATTCATCTAATTCAAAAAGTTCGCAAGGCAAGTTTTTCAGTTTAATTGCTTTAAAACTAATCGTTTTATTTGCTTTTGCGTTAAGTAACATAGAATCGGTTATTTTAAAAGATTCGTCACAATTTTTTAGTTTTTCGCAAGAGCTAACAACTAAAGCTATTAATAAAAAATAATAGAGGTCAGTAGTTAGTTACATATAATTTTGTGATGTTCTACTTTCTCCTTTTCAACCATTTTAGTTATTAAGTTATTGAATATTGTTGCTTTACTTTGTGATCGATTAATTCTAAAACAAAATTCATTAAAATATCTATTTAGATTAAAGTCACTAACCCAAGAATACGTTGTTCTTATCCAAGATTTCACTTGATGAATCATTGTATGAAGTGCTTTAAAATTCATACCACCATTACTTTCTATTTGAGTAATATTATAAACTTTAGCAATAGGCCTGTAACCTCTCCATTTGTCGGTTATCACTTTAGCTTTTCGACTGATATGATTCACAAAAATATATTGCAAAGAACTAGCTGAAAAATCTTCGATTCTCATGGCATACATTCTTTTAACTTTTCCATCTTGAGTTAGTTCAACAGCAGTTATAGCTTTCTTTTTCTTAGCATTATAACTTCTTCCTACTTTGTCTTTTTCTCGTCCACCCAAAACAAATTCATCTACATGAACAATACCAGTCATAGGACTATTTCCACTACTTTCCATTGCTTCTCTAATTTTGAGCATAAATAAACGGGCTGTCTTTTCTGTTACGCTAAAACGAACTGCAACATAACTAGCAGAAAGGCTTTTAGTACTTGTACTCATTTCAAAAACAATAAAAAAAGCTTTTCTAACACCAAACTTTACCTTGTGAAAAAGTGTGTTTGAGGTAGATGATTCTTGATGAGAACAAATATTACATGTACGTGAAAAATCTTTTCTTATTTGAGCCTTGTTATGACCACATTTAACACATTGAAATCCATCTTTCCATTTAATATCTGCCAAGTATTTCTTGCAATCTTCATCCGTTTTAAACCGATCAGCAAACTCTAGAAGATTTTGTCCTTTAAATATATTCATAATAATACTCTATTTATTGACTTTAAAGATATGAATTTAAATACTGACCTCTGAAAAATAAATTACTTTTCTTGAATTCATTTCGGATTTTTCGGTTCACTCTAATGGTTTACAACATGTATTAATTGTTATGAAAGAAAAAAAATCCCATCTATTTATAAAAAATATACACACTAAATCAAGATACTCTAGTATTCCAATAAATATACCTCCTACTAGTAATCCTGTTCCTGAAAAAGATAGGGTTATTCAAGGAAACTATCTTAAGGACGGTATTAATTCTATTTGGGAAAATTATAATATTGATATTCAAAATAGAATAAATAAAGACCTTCCAATTAGAAATGGAGAGTACATAAGTTTTTCAAGTGCAGAAAAAAGTTCACTTGCTTTGGATTCATTCAATAGTAGAACAAGTGGAGGAGAGCTGTTAAATGTTAAATACGATCCAAAGAGTAAAATTCAAACAGCTACTGTTTTTTTACCTGAAGACAAAAAAGAAAACCTTCTTAAAACAGTTGATAAATATTTAAATCAATCCACTAGGAAAGGAGAGCCTGCTTCAAAGTATTTTATCAATAGAATTGATAGTTTCTATAAATCTTCCTTCTTTGATTTCTGGGTAGGGAACCCTGACTTTATCCCTAATAAAGAAGTGAGAAGTTGGGTTGAACTTTGGTTTTCAATAGAGGAAAACATTGATGATTACCAAATAGAACATATAAAACCAATATTATTAGTTAATGATATTCAATTTGATGATAATGTTCTTTTTTTTCCTGAAAGAAGTATCATTAGTGTAAAAGTAAATTTAGAGGAATTAGAAGAGTTGATTAATTCTTTCCCTTTTATTGCAGAAATTAGAAAATCAGAAGAGTTGAATTCGTATTGGTTGGATTCTGGCTGGAAGGAAAGTGAAGAATGGGTTAAAGATTTAATTGAAAGAGTGAGTTTTAATACTGATACAAATAACTATATAACTGTTATTGATTCTGGTGTGAATAACGGAAACCCCTTAATATCACCCGTTTTGTCGGATAACGATAAGTTAACATGTAATATAAATTGGGGAGTTAATGATATTGGAGCTCGAGGGCATGGTACGAAAATGTCAGGAGTTGCTGTATATGGAGATTTAAAGATGTTGTTAGAATCCTTAGAAGATAAAGAGATTAACCATCGGTTAGAATCGGTTAAAATCATTCCACCAAATGGTTGGAAAGACGATTCTAGATTGCCTTTTTATACCGATTTTGCTATAAAAACAGCAATAATTAATAATCCTAGTTTTAAACGAATTTTTTGTTTTGCAATAAGTAGTCAAGTTGATTTTGATTTTGGAAAGCCTTCAGCTTGGTCTGCCATTATAGATCGAAATGTATTCGGGGAAGATAATGAGGATAAGAAAGTTTTCTTGATCAGTGCAGGAAATGTTCAAAAAGAATACGAGTATAAAGATTATCCAGAAAGTAATTTAAATTCTCAAATATTTAATCCAGCTCAATCTTGGAATGCTATAACAGTAGGGGCTTATACACAGAAAATTTTACCAAATTTAGATATGTTGGCTCAAGTTAACGAGTTATCTCCATTTAGTAGAACTTCAAGTGCTTGGGAACCAAGCTGGCCAATAAAACCAGATGTTGTATTCGAAGGAGGTAATTTAATTATAAGAAAAAATGGAGATATTGATGGAGATGAGGATTTAGAATTATTAACAACTTCACCACAAGTTACTAGTTTCAATGAGTTTTCTACTATTAATGCTACTAGTGCAGCAACTGCTTTGGCATCTAATTTTATGGCTGAATTAAGAAATGTTTATAATGAAGCTTGGGAAGAAACATTAAGAGGTTTAATGATTCATTCTGCATCTTGGACTGATGAAATGAAATCTCAATTGAATTATGATTCCTCTCAAAAATCTAAGATTTTAATGTTAAGAACATATGGCTATGGAGTTCCAGATTTGATAAAAGCTAAAGAGAGTAAAACTAATTTTTTGACCTTTATTTCGGAAGAAGAAATTCAGCCTTACTTTAAAGATTTAGATGGTTCAATTAAAACAAAAGACGTTCATTTTTATCAGTTTCCTTGGCCTAAAGAAACATTACAATCAATGGCAGAAGCTGAAGTTAAAATTAAGATTACACTATCGTATTTTATCGAACCTAACCCAGGAGAAAAAGGCTATTCAACGAAGTATTCATACCAATCTGCGGCTTTAAAATTTTCTTTAATGCCAGCTAACGATGATCCAGATAATTTTATGCTCAGTATAAATAATATGCCAAGAAATAAAATAAAAGAAGCATTGGGTATAGATAAAAATAAAGGATTACCTGATGGGTATTTTAGTAAAAAGACAAATATACCTTGGGATCTAGGTAAAAATAATGTTTTCAAAGGTTCTGTACATAGTAATAGTTGTACACTTACAGCAGCAGATGCATCTAATTGTGAGTATGTAGCGGTTTGTCCACAAGCTTCTGGTTGGTGGAAAAACCTTAAGAAAATGAATAGATTCAATGAAAAAATGAGATATTCATTAATTGTTTCTTTAGAGGTTCCTGAAAATTCAGAGGATATTTATACAGAGATAGTAAATAGGGTGCAAGTTGAAAACCTTATAAAAGTATAATTTTTTTAGGATAAATTCTAAAATGATAATTTTTAATCTTCTTAAGAGTCCTCTTTTTGCGTGAAGGATAGCAATGAAAAGCCCACAGTGAGGAACGAGCGAGGACTTGTAATGGATTGCCTGACCATTTTCTGCTACATCTTATTGTTAATAAACAGTGTTCTTTAAAAATGGGCACGCCCTGAAAAAATAGATTGTATAAACACAAAAAAGGCATCAGTATTACTGATGCCTTTTATAAAATATATTTTTTAGATTCTTACATAGCAACTAAATCGCCAGAAGCATCTTTGGTAGGTAATTCTGTTTTACCCATTAAGAATAAATCTACTTGTCTTGCAGCTTCTCTACCTTCTGATATTGCCCATACAATTAAAGATTGTCCACGACGCATATCTCCGGCAGTAAAAATGTTTTTTACGTTTGTTTGATATTTTCCGTATTCTGCTTTGTAGTTAGAGCGAGCATCTTTGTTAAGACCTAATTTGTCTGCTAAAGTGCTTTCTGGTCCAGTAAAACCAAGAGCTAGTAAAGCTAAATCACATGGCCAAGTTTTTTCTGTACCCGCAATTTCAATTAATTGAGGTCTTTCTCCTGGTACCATTTTCCACTCAACATTAACTGTTTTTAAAGCAATTAATTTTCCGTTTTCATCTTTTACAAATTCCTTTGTGTTGATTAGCCAATTACGTTCTACTCCTTCTTTATGAGAAGAAGATGTTTTTAATTGTAATGGCCAAAAAGGCCAAGGAGTTGTTGGTGAACGGTGTCCTGGAGGTTTTGGCATAATTTCAAAGTTAACAACAGATTTTGCTCCGTGTCTATTTGATGTACCAATACAATCTGAACCTGTATCTCCACCACCAATTACAATTACGTCTTTGTCGGTAGCTAATACTTGGTCTTTTACTTCTTTACCAAGTACAACTTTTGTTTGTTGTGTTAAAAAATCCATTGCTTGTACAACACCATCGGCATCTATACCTGGTGTTGGTAAGCTACGTCTTTCTGTAGATCCACCACATAAAACTATACTATCAAAAGCTTTTAGGTCTTTTACTTTATAGTTAACGCCTACGTTTACGTTCGTTTTAAAGATAATTCCTTCTGCTTCTAAAATAGCAACTCTTCTATCTATAATTCCTTTTTCTAACTTAAAGTTAGGAATTCCGTAACGTAATAAACCACCAACTTCATCATCTCTTTCAAAAACAGTAACAGTATGACCAGCTCTGTTTAATTGTTGTGCTGTTGCCAATCCTGCTGGTCCAGAGCCAACAACTGCAATTGTTTTACCTGTTCTATTTTTTGGAGGTTGAGGTTTAATCCAACCTTCTTTAAAGGCACGTTCTACAATGTTTTTTTCTATATCTTCAATAGAAATAGGGTCTTCAATGATACCTAATACACATGCTTGTTCACACGGAGCAGGGCATAAGCGACCTGTAAATTCTGGAAAATTGTTTGTAGAATGTAATATCCACGAAGCTTTTTTCCATTCTCCTTGATGTACCATGTGATTGAAATCTGGAATTAGATTTCCTAATGGACAACCACTATGACAGAAGGGAATACCACAATCCATACAACGTGAACCTTGATTCTTTTTTTCTTCTTCAGAAAGAGGAACCGTAAATTCTTTGTAATTTTTTACACGATCTTTTACAGAAGTATAGGTTTCATCTTGTCTTTCAAATTCTTTAAATCCTGTTATTTTTCCCATGAGATTATGCTATTGTTAGTTCTTCGAACATTGGTTCTTCTGTTTCTATACGTTTTAATGCTTTTTTGTATTCAGTTGGCATCACTTTTACAAAGTTTGTTAAACTTGTATCCCAATCCGCTAACAAGGCAGCACCTTTTTGACTATCTGTATATAAAACGTGTTTTTCTATCGTTGCTTTTAATTCTGCTGCTACTTCTTCAGAAATTTCTTCGAATTCTATAGTTTCAGTATTACAAAGACCGTTTATAAATTTGTTTTCTGGGTCGTATACATATGCAATACCACCACTCATACCTGCAGCAAAGTTTCTTCCTGTTTTTCCAAGAACAACTACTTTACCACCTGTCATATATTCACAACAGTGATCTCCAACACCTTCTACAACCGCAGTTGCACCAGAGTTACGTACTGCAAAACGTTCTCCTGCAATTCCGTTAATGTATGCTTGTCCTGCTACAGCACCAAACATACAAACATTACCAACAATGATATTGTTTTCTGCTAAGAAGTCTGCTTTTGCTGGTTTCTTAACAATTAATTTAGCTCCAGATAAACCTTTTCCTAAATAATCGTTTGTATTCCCTTCTATTGTAAATGTTAATCCGTGTGCACCAAAAGCTCCAAAACTTTGTCCTGCAGAACCTGTAAAGTTGATGTTTAAGGTATCTTCAGGTAAACCTAAATGACCGTAAATTTTAGAGATTTCATTACTAACAATTGCTCCAACAGTTCTGTTTGTGTTTTTAATTGGGTATGCTAAGTTCATTTTTTCTTTTCTATATAAAGCTCTATGTGAGTCTTTTAAGATAGTAAAGTCTAAAACGTTTTCTAAATTATGATCTTGACTTTCTGTATTTCTAACAGTCATACTTCTATAAGAAGTTGGTCTGTGTAAAATGCTAGATAAATCTAAACCTTTTGCTTTATAATGCTTAATAGCATGATTTGCGTTAATTTTATGAGTCTGACCAACCATTTCGGCTAAGGTTCTAAAACCAAGTTGTGCCATAATTGTTCTTAATTCTTCTGCAATGTAAAAGAAGAAGTTAATTACATGTTCTGGTGTTCCTTTAAAGTTTTTACGTAACTCTTTATCTTGAGTTGCAATACCAACCGGACATGTATTTAAGTGACACTTACGCATCATAATACAACCAGAAGCTACTAAAGGAGCAGTTGCAAAACCGAATTCCTCAGCACCTAATAATGCAGCGATAGCAACATCTCTACCCGTTTTTAACTGACCATCACATTCTACAACAATTCTACTTCTTAAATCATTAAGAACTAATGTTTGTTGTGCTTCTGCTAAACCAAGTTCCCAAGGTAAACCAGCATGTTTTAATGAGGTAAGCGGAGAAGCTCCTGTGCCACCATCATAACCAGATATTAAAACAACATCTGCTTTTGCTTTTGCAACACCTGCTGCAATGGTACCTACACCAACTTCTGAAACTAATTTTACATTAATTCTAGCTTCGCGATTTGCATTTTTTAAATCGTAGATTAATTGTGCTAAATCTTCAATAGAGTAAATATCGTGATGTGGAGGAGGAGAAATCAATCCTACAAAAGGAGTTGAATTACGTACAGCAGCAATCCAAGGGTATACTTTTTCTCCAGGTAATTGACCACCTTCACCAGGTTTAGCTCCTTGAGCCATTTTTATTTGAATCTCTTTTGCATTTGTTAAATAATGAGAGGTTACCCCAAATCTACCAGATGCTACTTGCTTAATAGCAGAGTTTCTACTATCTCCATTGATATCTTTTTGAAAACGTTTTCTGTCCTCACCACCTTCACCAGAATTAGATTTACCACCAATTCTGTTCATGGCAATAGCTAAGTTTTCGTGCGCTTCTCTAGAGATAGATCCGTAAGACATTGCTCCCGTTTTAAAACGTTTTACGATGTCTGTCCAAGGTTCTACTTCTTCTAACGGAATTGGATCTAAGTTATCGAACTGAAACAAACCACGAATGGTCATTAAACTTTCTGACTGTTCGTTAATTGCTTTTGCGTAAACGTCATAACTTCCTTGATCACTTAATCTTACAGCTTGCTGTAATTTTGCAACCGTTGTTGGGTTAAATAAGTGACGTTCACTATTTCTTCTCCATCTATAATCTCCACCAACATTTAAACCTAAGTTTTTATCAATTTGATTATCTGGATATGCTTGTTTGTAACGTTGATCTATTTCTTTTTCTATTTCATACAAACCAATACCTTCTATTCTTGAAGCAGTATATGGGAAGTATTTTTCTACAAAAGGAGTATTGAATCCTACGATTTCGAAAATTTGAGAACCTCTATAAGAATGCAAAGTAGAGATTCCTATTTTGTTCATTACTTTTAAAATTCCTTTTCCGATTGCTTTGTTAAAATTATCAACCGCTTTTTGCTCGTCCATACCAGTAATGAAGCCTTCTTTAACTTGCATTCTGATAATTTCGTTTACCATATATGGGTTTACGGCACTTGCGCCATAACCAAATAAAGTAGCAAAATGATGTGGTTCACGTGGTTCTGCAGATTCAATAATAATATCGAAATGAGAGCGCTTACGTAAACGGTTTAATTGATGATTTACAAAAGAACATGCTAATAAAGCTGGGATAGGAGCAAGCTCTTGGTTAACACCTCTATCTGAAAGAATAATAATGTTATTTTTTTCTTCTAATGCTTTTTCAACCTGAATAATAATGTTATCTAAAGCATCTTCAAGACCATTTAAACCTTGTGCTTTTGGATATAATATTTGTATTGTTGCTGCTTTAAAGCTTTCTATATCTATGCTTCTAATTTTTTCTAAATCTGCATTAGAAATAACTGGATTCTGAATTCTTAATTTTCTACATTGTCTGTCTGTAATGCTGAAAATGTTTCTATCTTTTCCTAAATTTAAACTAATATCAGTTACAATTTCTTCACGAATACCATCTAAAGGAGGGTTTGTAACTTGTGCGAATAATTGTTTAAAGTAGTTAGAAATTAATTGAGGTCTGTCTGATAAAACAGCTAAAGGGGTATCTATTCCCATAGATCCTAAAGCTTCTTTACCAACAATTGCCATTGGTGTAATAACTTCCTGTATATCTTCGAACGTGTAATTGAATAAACGTTGACGTGTTTTTACATCAATAGATTCTATAGGGCAAGTTTCGCCATCATAAGGAACGTCCTTTAAGTGTAAACGAGTATTGTCTAACCATTCTTGGTATGGTCTTTCAGAAACAATTTTACTTTTTATTTCTTCATCCTGAATGATTCTACCTTCGTTCATGTCTACCAAGAACATTTTTCCTGGTTCTAATCTACCATGTTCTTTTACGTCTTCTGGTGCAACATCTACCACTCCAATTTCAGAAGACATTATTAAACTACCGCTTTTAGTAACCGTATATCTAGAAGGCCTTAATCCGTTTCTATCTAATAAGGCACCAATAATGTCTCCATCTGTAAAAGGTACAGATGCAGGACCATCCCAAGGTTCCATAATACACCCATTGTATTCATAAAAAGCTTTACGCTCTTTAGACATGGTTTTGTGTTTTTCCCAAGCTTCAGGAATCATCATCATCATAATTTCTGGTAAAGAACGGCCTGTGTGAGTTAATAACTCAACAACCATATCCATCGATGCAGAATCTGATTTTCCTGGTAATATAATTGGAAATAATTTATCTATTTGCGGTCCAAAAACATCACTTTTCATGATTTCTTCTCGAACACGCATTCTACTTACGTTACCACGTAAAGTGTTAATTTCTCCATTCTGACACATGTGTCTAAATGGTTGTGCTAACTCCCAAGTTGGCATTGTGTTGGTAGAAAAACGTTGGTGTACTAATGCCAAACGTGTTACTAAATCTATTTCTTGTAAATCTTTATAATAAGGTCCAATATCTTCTGGCATAATAATACCTTTATAGATGATAGTGGTTAAAGATAAACTTGGAATGTAAAAATATTTACTTTCAGAAATTTTAGATTTTCTGATAGTATGTTCTGCTATTTTACGAGCAGCATATAACTTAGCTTTAAAACTAGCTTCGTCAATATCTGTAGTTTTACCTATAAATAATTGCTCAATATTTGGTTCTGAGGCTAAGGCGATTTCTCCTAATTGAGAAGGGTCTACAGGAACTTCTCTCCATCCTAAAATAGCTAGTCCTTGTTCTTTAATCTCATTTTCGAACGTAGTTTTACAATAATCATATTGATTGGTAACTTTAGGAAGGAACACCATTCCAACAGCATATTCTCTTTGCTCTGGAATAGGAAAATCACAAACTCGTTTAAAATAGTCGTGAGGAATATCTATTAATATTCCGGCTCCATCTCCTGTTTTTCCATCTGCACTAACACCACCTCTATGTTCTAGTTTAACTAGAATTTCTAGGGCATCATGTATAATTTGATTCGTCTTTTCTCCATTCAAATTACAGATAAAACCAGCACCGCAATTTTCGTGTTCAAACTCTGGTAAGTATAATCCTTGTTTCTCCATATTGTATTCAATTATATATACAAATCTATGTATTTTATTGAAAAGGACTCAATATTCTTGCTGTTTTAATATGATTTTTATGATGAAAACAATAAAACACAATAAAAAGTTTACTTATGATAATGTAGGGCATTTTTATTATCATATTCATAAAAACACTAAAAGTCCGTAAATAATTAAATTTACAGACTCTTATATTGTGTTTTTTAGGTGTTTAATGTTCGTTTAAACGAAAGTCTGGATACGCTTCCATACCATGTTCATGAGCATCTAAGCCTTCTATTTCTTCTCTTTCGCTAACACGTATTCCCATAGTTTTCTTTAATGTGAATATGATTATAAATGAAGTTACCAAACAGAAAACAGCATAACAGACAACCCCTATTAGTTGGCTAATAAATTGGTCTACTCCAGCAAGGTTACCAAACAACCCAACAGCTAAAGTACCCCAAATACCACATACTAAGTGAACGGCAATTGCACCAACCGGATCGTCTAATTTTAACTTGTCAATTAAGCTAACAGCAAAAACAATCATTGCACCGGCAACTGCACCGATTAAAATAGCGTCTGTAGGAGACATTTGGTCTGCTCCGGCAGTAATACCAACTAGTCCTCCTAAAATACCATTTAAGAACATTGTTAAATCTAAGTTTTTATACATAATTGTAGAAACAATTGCAGCTACAACACCTCCGGCAGCAGCAGATAGGCAGGTAGTTACTAATGTTAATGAAGTTAATGTTGGGTCTGCAGATAAAACAGAACCACCGTTAAAACCAAACCATCCTAACCAAAGAATTAAAACTCCAGCAGTTGCTAAAGGTATGTTGTGACCTGGTATTGCTTGTATTTCTCCGTTTTTGAATTTTCCAATTCTTGCACCTAAAAGACAAACAGCTACAACAGCGGCCCACCCACCAACAGAGTGTACTAAAGTAGAGCCTGCAAAGTCGTAAAATGGTGTTGATAGTTGGTCTAAAAATCCACCACCCCATTTCCAAGAACCTGCAATTGGGTATACGAATCCTACATATAAAATAGCAAAGATCATAAAAGGAAGAATTTTCATTCTTTCTGCAACTGCACCAGAAACTATGGTTGCAGCGGTAGCGGCAAACATTCCTTGAAATAAGAAATCTGTCCAGTACGTGTATCCAGAATTGTAAGTTAAGTCTAAAGCGCCTTCTGCAGTAAGTGGAGATGATAATCCAAATCCTGCAAAACCAACGATTCCAGAAGATCCATCGGCAAAGCCAGGGTACATTAAGTTAAAACCAACTAAAGCGTATAGTAATAACCCGATAGTAATAATAAATATATTTTTAAATAATATGTTAAGTGTGTTTTTTTGTCTTGTTAAACCAATTTCTAAAAATGCAAAACCTGTATGCATAAAGAAAACTAGTGCTGTACAGATCATCATCCATACGTTGTTTATTGTTAATAATTCCATAATGAGATTTTCTGATAGTTTATTTTAAAGTTTGTCCGCCTTTTTCTCCAGTTCTTATTCTGTATGCTTCTTTTACGTCGCTTACAAAAATTTTACCATCACCTACATCTCCTGTAGAAGCTGCTTTTATAATTGTTTTAACGGTGATTTCTTCAAAATCATCGTTTACAACGATCGCTAAATGTCTTCTTTGTATGTCGCTAGTGCTGTAGCTAACCCCTCTGTAAACATGGCCTTCTTTTTCGTTTCCTAAACCGGTAACGTCCCAGTAAGAGAAGAAGTTAACACCTACTTCAAGCAAAGCATCTTTTACTGCTCTAAATTTGGACTTTCTAATAATTGCTTCAATTTTTTTCATGATAGAATTAATTGTTTTTTTTTGTTAATTGTTTTTTTTTCGTATTAAAATCACATAACTTAATTGAATAAGTTATGTGATTTTTATAAAAGAATAACTGCTAAATTCTTTTTACTATTTTATTTGTCATCAAATTCTCTTTGTCTTACTCCAGGGTAAGCAATAGAACCGTGTTCTGAAATATCTAATCCTTCGATTTCTACCTCTTTAGTAACACGTAGTCCCATAGTTGCTTTTAAGATTCCAAGAACAATAAAAGATAAACCAACAGACCATGCTGCATAGGCTAAAACTCCTGTTGCTTGAATTCCTAATTGAGCGGCTCCACCACCATTAAATAACCCAAGTGCTGTGTCTCCATCAACACCCCAAAGACCAATAACTAAAGTACCCCATGCACCGGCAACACCGTGTACAGAAGCAGCTCCAATAGCGTCATCAATTTTTAATTTCTTTTCTATAAATTCAATTGCAAATACTACAATAATACCTCCAATTAATCCAGCAAGAACAGCTCCTCCTGCAGTCATGTTACCACAACCAGCTGTAATACTTACTAAACCAGCTAATGTTCCGTTTAATGTTTGTCCTAAGTTTGGTTTTCCGTACCAGATCCATGTAGTAATTAATGCTCCAAGACCACCTGCAGCTGCAGATAAGTTTGTAATTAAAACTACGTTTGATGCAGCAATAGAATCTGCTCCACCCCAAGCTAGTTGAGATCCACCATTAAAACCGAACCATCCAAACCAAAGGATAAAAACCCCTAAAGTTGCTAATACTTGGTTGTGACCAGGAATAGGTAATACTTTTCCGTCTACATATTTTCCAATTCTTGGACCTACCATAAATGCGGCAACTAAAGCAGCCCATCCACCTACAGAGTGTACAATTGAAGACCCTGCAAAATCAATGAAACCTAGTTTTGTTAACCAGCCTTCACCTTGCCATTGCCAACCACCAGAAATAGGGTAGATTACAGCAGTCATAACTAAAGAGAAAATAATGTATGTTGTATATTTTGTTCTACCTGCAATTGCTCCAGAAACTATTGTTGCAGTTGTTGCGGCAAACATTGTTTGAAAGAATAAATCTGCTCCTTCACCTTGAAATAAACCACTCCAGAAAAACCATCCGTTAGAGGTGTCTCCGTACATTAAAGAGTAACCAACTAACCAAAATGTTAATGAACCTACACAGATATCTAATAAATTTTTCATTGCAATGTTAACTGCATTCTTAGATCTTGTCATTCCAGATTCTACTAATGTAAATCCTGCTTGCATTAAGAATACTAAGATACCTGCAATAAGCATCCAAAGCATTCCCATATCTCCATTTATTTGTTCAACAGCTTTTGAAACTTCTGTTGCTGGAGTGTCTTGAAATAATGTTAAAAATAAACTCATATGTATAATGTGTTAGTTAGTACTGTTTTTTTTTGTTGTTGTTCTTTTCTTTAGAAAGAGTAAACTGCTGCCATAGTTAAAGTAGAAGTGTTTTTCTCTGTAGGGAAAGCTTCAATGATATAATCATCAGAAGAATCAAATCTTAAGTCAGTTATAAACTTTAAGTTACTTGTTAAGTTAATGTTAGATGTTAAAGTGAATGCAGTTACATTGCTATCAACACTTCCTGCTGAAGTTGTAAAAAGTTCTGGTCTTAATCCTAAAGAAAAAGTATCAGAAAAAGTGTTTTGTAAGTAAAGTGCTACACCTTGGTATCCTTCGTCAGCATCGCTAGAGTTTGCGTAAGCTGCGTTTATTCCTACGTAAAAAGTGTCTGTTAAATCAAAACCACCTGTATAGTCTAAAAAGATCCAATCTGTAGCTCCTCCAGCACTTACAGCACCAGTAATAAAGTTTAAGTATTGACCTTTGTACCCTACTTGAGCACCTAATTGAGTGTCGTCAGTAAGATTACCGTCAGCACTAGAAATTCCGTGTGCGTTAGTTACAGCTAACATGAAAGATAAGTCTTCAGAAACTGCGTAGTCTGCTTTAATACCTGTGTGAGAAAAAGGTCCTGCGTTAAATAAGTAAGACACAGTGTAGTTAAAGTTAGCTGATGGATTGATTACTTCGTATCCTAAAAAGGTATTGAATTGTCCTGCAGTAATTGTTAATTTATCAGTTACATTGTAGTAAGCGTATAATTGATTGATTGCTCCTGCCATGTTTGCGTCATCTGCTCTAGGTCCAAAAGCGATATCAGCAACAACTCCTGCTTTTCCTTTTTCGTAAGCAAATACAGTATTTGCAAAACCTAAACCAAAAGCGTTTGCATTTTCTGGGTTAGCAATTAATATACCAGGAGTTCCTGGGTCTTTTGTAAAGTTAGTGGTTCCGTATACGTCTACTGTTCCGCTTAATGTGAATGTTCCTTTGTCTTCTTTTTCTTGTCCAGTTACTATTAAGCTAGTTGCTAATAATAATGTAAAAATTACTTTTTTCATAATGTTTGTTCTTTTTGTGTTAAATGAATTTTTATTAATTGAACTGGGTCAAAAGTAAATATTAAATTTAAACTGGCAAGGGGTGTATTTTTAAAAACACTTGTTTTTTAGTATTGACCCTCAAAAAAAAGGGGGTTAATTTGAGATAACTTCATTTTGTAGTTTTTGAAGGGGGTAAAATGTTGGGTATGTAAAAATGGGTATCATAATTTTAGGATATCCATAAAAATGAACTATTTGTAAAAAAAAATGCAATTATTGTACATTTGCACTATGAAATATTCATTTTCTTATATAGTTAGGTTACAATTTCTCGGTTTTCGTTTTTCTGGATGGCAAAAACAAACAAATGCTAAAACATTGCATGATATGGTAGATAAAACCTTGTCTTTTGTTTTTGAGGATGTTAATTATAAAACGATTGGTGTTGGTAGAACAGACGCTAAGGTTTCTGCAAGCTCTTATTATATTCAAATGTTTACTGATAGGTTGGTTGATGAAGATTCTTTTGTGGATTCTTTAAATGCCAATTTTTCGCCAGATTTTAGAGCTGTTTCTATAAAACAGGTAGGTAGAGGCTTTAATGTGATTAATTCTCCAAAGATTAAAGAATATCATTATTATTTTTCTTTTGGAGGTAAGAATCATCCGTTTGCGGCGCCTTTTATTGTTAATGTAGCAGAAAATCTTAATATTGATATGATGATGAAAGCTGCAAAATTATTTGAAGGAGAACATTATTTTCATAAATATTGTACAAAGCCTTCTGAGAAAACAATTTTTAAGAGGGTGATTGATACTTGTGAGGTTGTAGAGAATGATGTTTTAACGGCTAATTTTTTTCCGGATACGTCTTATATATTAAAGGTGAAGGGAAAAGGTTTTTTGCGTTACCAGATTAGGTTGATGATGGCAACGCTTTTTGAAGTAGGGAAAGGAAACCTTGATTTAGAGTTTATTGAAGCTTCTTTAAAAGAGGATAATGATAGAATGTATATGAGAAACAATGCGCCTTCCTCTGGTTTGCAATTGTATGATATTGAATTGGAATTATAAGTTACTATAACAATCGTTGTTTTGTGTTTTGATAAATAGATACTTAGTTGGTTTCTGAATGTTGATGGCAAGTATTTGCGTGAACGATAGCAACGGCATCCTTTTTAAATTGTAGCTTAATAAATGTAATCTGCTTTTTAATATTGAGATTGGCTTAGTTTAGAGGAAAATAAGCTTTTTAATGACTTATTTAAAAAGATATAGTGAATAGCGTGGTTTTTGTTTTTCTCAAAAACACGTCCAAAAGAAAAATCCACCTTATAAAAAAGATGGATTTTTTTGTTCTTTATATATAACGTGTAGTTTATCCTTTGATAATACCTCTAGAGATTACAATTTTCTGAATCTCAGAAGTTCCTTCGTAAATCTGGGTAATTTTAGCATCTCGCATTAAGCGTTCTACATGGTAGTCTTTTACAAAACCGTTTCCTCCGTGAATTTGTACGGCTTCTACGGTGTGTTCCATAGCAACTTTACTAGCGTATAGTTTTGCCATTGCAGAAGACATGTCGTAATTATTACCTTGGTCTTTGTCCCATGCAGCTTTCATAACCAACATTCTGGCGGCTTCAATTTCTGTGTGCATGTCTGCTAATTTAAAAGCAATTGCTTGATGATTGCAAATTTCTGTGCCAAAAGATTTACGTTGTTTAGAATATTTTAAGGCCAGTTCGTAAGCGCCAGCTGCAATACCTAATGCTTGTGCTGCAATACCAATTCTACCTCCAGAAAGTGTTTTCATGGCAAATTTAAAGCCGAAACCATCTTCACTTATTCTGTTTTTTTTGGGTACTTTTACGTCGTTAAATTGTAGGGTATGGGTGTCTGAACCACGGATTCCTAATTTATCTTCTTTTGGGCCAACGTGAAAACCTTCGGTTCCTTTTTCTACAATAAAAACATTGATGCCTCTATGTCCTTTTTCTCTATCTGTTTGTGCAATTACCAAATAAACATCTGCACGTCCACCGCTTGTAATCCAGTTTTTAGTTCCGTTAATTATGTAGTGGTCTCCTTTGTCTTCTGCTGTAGTTGCTTGTGATGTTGCGTCAGAACCAGCTTCTGGTTCGCTTAAACAGAACGCGCCAACAAATTCTCCCGTTGCTAATTTTGTTAAATATTTTTGCTTTTGCTCTTCAGAGGCGTATGCTTCTAGGCCGTAACAAACTAAAGAGTTGTTTACAGAAACAATTACTGATGCTGAGGCGTCAATTTTAGAAAGTTCTTCCATTATTAATACGTAAGAAATGGCGTCCATACCGCTTCCTCCATATTTTGGATCTACCATAATTCCTAAAAAGCCAAGATCTCCCATTTTTTTGACGAGTTCTTGTGGGAATTCTTGTTTGTTATCTCTTTCTATTACGCCGGGTAATAATTCTGTTTGAGCAAAGTCTCTTGCGGCATCACGTATCATGATGTGCTCTTCTGTTAAATTAAAATCCATCTGTATATTTTTATTAGATTCGTAATATTTGAGTTCAAATATATCGATTTCGTAACATATTTACAATAGACTTTTATTAATTTTACAGATATGAATAATGGTGAGGTTTTTGTAATAGGTTTAATGTCGGGTACATCTCTAGATGGGGTTGATTTGGTGTATGTGAAATTTGATAAAAATAAGTATCAAAATTTTGATATTATACATTCAGAAACTGTTTCGTATTCAGAAAAATGGAAGTCGACTTTACAGGAGGCAATCAATTTTTCTTCGGATGCTTTAAAAGACTTAAACCTTAACTATGGTAAACTTTTAGGTGAGATAATTTGTGATTTTATTGATAAATTTCAGATTCATAACATCGATTTTGTTGCTTCTCATGGACATACAGTTTTGCATCAGCCCCAAGACGGAATTACGCTTCAGGTAGGCGATGGACAAATAATTGCAAATGCAATTCACCAAAAAGTTATTTGCGATTTTAGAACACAAGATGTAAAACTAGGCGGACAAGGTGCGCCTTTGGTGCCTATTGGTGATGAATTGTTGTTTTCTAACTACAGTTATTGTTTAAATTTAGGTGGTTTTTCTAATATTTCTTTCAATAAAGAAGGGATAAGAATTGCGTATGATATTTGTCCTGTAAATATTGTTTTAAATTTTTATGCTAATAAATTAGGGTTAGATTATGATGAATCTGGAAAAATTGCATCAAAAGGAAAAATTAACAAAGAACTTTTAGCAGCATTAAATGCACTTTCATTTTATAAAAAAGCACCGCCAAAATCTTTAGGTTTAGAATGGGTAAAAGAAATTATATTTCCTTTAATAGATAAATTAGAAACAGATATACCATCTATATTAAGAACTTTTGTAGAGCATGTTGCTATGCAAATAAGTAAAGTTATTGTAGGTAGCAATTCCGTTTTAATAACCGGAGGTGGTGTTTTTAATTCTTTTTTAGTGGAAAGGATGGAGTTTTATGCTCATATTAAAATTACGTTAACAAGTAGTAAAATAATAGACTTTAAAGAAGCGCTTATTTTTGCGTTTTTAGGGGTCTTATGTAGTGTAGGAAAGGTGAATTGTTTAAAGTCTGTAACTGGAGCGAGTAAAAATCATTCTGCAGGTGAAATTTTTTATCCGAATAGAAAATAAAAAAATTTGAACAATCATTTTTTTACTGTAAGTTTGTAGGGTATCAATAGTATATAAATCTAATAACTTTTTAAAATGAATCAACTTTAACTTTTCCCCTGAAGGGGATTTTAACATAAAATTAAAATTGTTTGAAAAAACAAAAAGGAAAAGTGAATCTATTTAAAATTTTATAATGAAAGAATTATTAAAGATATACGAGAATAAGCAGCCCGAAATAGTTTTTAATTGGAAAGATTCTGAGACAGAAGCAGAAGGTTGGACCGTAATAAATTCTCTTAGAGGAGGTGCAGCAGGTGGTGGTACAAGAATGAGAGAGGGTTTAGATATGAATGAAGTTCTGTCTTTAGCGAAAACAATGGAAGTTAAATTTACCGTTTCTGGACCTGCAATTGGAGGTGCAAAATCTGGTATAAATTTTAATCCTAATGATCCTCGTAAAAAAGGAGTTTTAGAGCGTTGGTATAAAGTGGTGTCTCCATTATTAAAGAGTTATTACGGAACAGGTGGTGATTTAAATGTAGATGAGATTCATGAAGTAATACCAATGACGGAGGATGTTGGCGTTTGGCATCCGCAAGAAGGGGTTTTTAATGGTTATTTTAAACCTACAGAAGCCGATAAAATTAACAGAATAGGACAATTAAGACATGGTGTAATAAAAGTTATTGAAAATAATAAATATTCTCCTGATGTTTCTGTTAAATTTACAATTGCCGATATGATTACTGGTTTTGGTGTTGCAGAAGCTGCACGCCATTATTACGATATTTATGGAGGATCAATTGTTGGTAAAAGAGCAATTGTGCAAGGTTTTGGAAATGTAGGTTCTGCAGCAGCGTATTATTTAGCGCAAATGGGAGCCAAAGTTGTGGGGATTATTGATAGAGTTGGAGGAGTAATTAATGAAGATGGTTTTTCTTTTAAAGAGATAAAAGAATTATTTTTACATAAAAATGGTAATACATTGGTTGCTGAAAATATGATTCCTTTTGAAGAGATTAATGAGCGAATTTGGAATTTATCTTGTGAGGTTTTTGCACCTTGTGCAGCGTCAAGATTGGTAAAACAAGAGCAAATTAATCAAATGATAGAAGCGGGTTTAGAAATTATTTCTTGCGGAGCAAATGTTCCGTTTGCAGATAAAGAAATTTTCTTTGGTTCTATAATGGAAGATACAGATAAAAAAGTGAGTCTAATTCCAGATTTTATTTCCAATTGTGGTATGGCAAGAGTTTTTGCGTATTTCATGGAAAGAAGAGTAGAAATGACAGACGAAGCTATTTTTGAAGATACCTCAAACACCATAAAAAGAGCATTGCAAAGAACATTTGCTAAAAATGCATCAAAAACAAAAATAAGTGAAACAGCGTTTGAAATAGCGCTTAAAGAATTGATATAAATTAAATAAATAAGTAACTAAAATGGAATCAGTAATTATTATTGTATTTGTAATGGGGTATTTAGCCATTACTTTAGAGCATAACATAAAATTAGATAAATTAATTCCAGCGCTGATAATGATGGCGTTTTGTTGGGCATTAGTAGCTCTTGGTGTAGATAATTTTACGCAATGGTTTGATTCTAGTAAACATAGTTTGGTTGATGGTTTTGCTTCTTTTGGGCATGAAGAGAAATTACACATGGTAGAGGAAACATTGTTGCATCATTTAGGTAAAACAGCAGAGATTTTAGTTTTCCTTTTAGGAGCTATGACTATTGTTGAAATTATTGATTATTTTGATGGTTTTTCTACTATAAAAGGATATGTGAAAACAAAAAAGAAGTCTAAGATTTTATGGATTTTTTCTATCCTTGCTTTTATTTTATCTGCAATTATAGATAACTTAACTGCAACAATTGTCTTAATTTCTATTTTACAGAAAATTGTTAAAAACAGAGATGAGAGAATCTGGTTTGCAGGTTTAATTATTATTGCAGCTAATGCTGGTGGTGCTTGGTCTCCTATTGGAGATGTTACTACAACAATGCTTTGGATCGGTAAAAAAGTAACTACATTAAAATTAGTAGAATACTTACTATTGCCTTCATTATTATGTATGGCAGTACCTACTTTTATTGCATCTTTCTTACCAGCCTTTAAGGGTGAAATAGATTTTGAAGAGGAAGAAGAAAAAGCAAAAAGTCCTCATAGTGCAAGAATGTTGTATTTAGGTTTAGGAGCCATTGTTTTTGTACCAATTTTTAAAACAGTTACACATTTACCTCCTTATGTTGGTATGATGTTATCTTTAGCTGTGGTTGCAACATTTGCAGAGATTTACAGTAGATCTAAGTTTTCTATCTCTAGTTTCGATTCAGAAGAATCAGATGAACAAGCACATCATAGTCCTGTACATCATTCATTATCGAAAATTGAAATGCCTAGTATTTTGTTTTTCTTAGGTATATTAATGGCTGTTGCAGCATTAGAGTCTTTAGGGATTCTATTTAATTTTGCTTCAACTTTGCAAGAAACAATACCAATGATGGGAACAGAATTACACGTGCCTGGAGTAACAGGTGTTTCTGATTTGGTAGTATTATTATTAGGTGTAGGTTCTGCAGTAATAGATAATGTACCTTTGGTTGCAGCGAGTTTAGGTATGTTTTCTGAGCCAATAGATAATGAGTTGTGGCATTTTATTGCATTTTCTGCAGGTACTGGAGGGTCAATGTTAATTATTGGTTCTGCTGCTGGAGTTGTAGCAATGGGAATGGAGAAAATAGATTTCTTCTGGTACTTTAAAAAAATATCTTGGTTAGCCTTAGTTGGGTTTTTGGTAGGTTCTGCTGCATTTATGATTACAAGATCATTATTTTAATAGATAAAAAATAAATATAGAAATGTCATTTTGTTTTAATACAGAATGGCATTTTTTTTGATGTTAAAAATAAATCTATTCTTTTTGGGTTGAAACAATTTAAAAAAGGAATAGTCGTTACTTAATTAGAACTTAAAAAGAGAATTAAATGTTGTCATTTTTTCAAGAGAATAAAGAAATTTTAGAAGAAGCTATTTCTGAAGAAAAAACGCTTTCAATCTATAATTTGATTATGGATGGTGGTTTAGGTGGTCAAATAATTATAGCACTACTTTTTGTGCTGTTAACGGTTGCCTTGTATATTTATTTTGAACGCTTTTTTGCCATAAAAGCGGCGTCTAAAATTGATGAAAACTTTATGAATCAAATTAAAGATTTTGTTTCTAACGGCAAGCTAGAATCTGCAGATGCGCTTTGTAAAAGTAAAAATACCCCAACTGCAAGATTAATTGGTAAAGGTATTTCTAGAATTGGGAAACCTTTGGATGATATCAATAAAGCAATTGAGACGGCCGGAAAACTAGAAGTGTATCAACTAGAAAAGAATGTAAGTGTCTTAGCAACTATTGCAGGTGCAGCGCCAATGATTGGTTTTTTAGGAACCGTAATCGGTATGATTGTAGCGATTCATGAAATTGCAAATGCAGGAGGTCAAATCGATATAAAACTACTTTCTGATGGTTTGTATACGGCGATGACAACAACAGTTGCAGGTTTAATTGTAGGTATTATTGCCTATATTACTTACAATCATTTGGTGGTAAGAACCGATAAAGTAGTGTATCAAATGGAGGCAAAATCTGTTGAGTTTTTAGATTTATTAAACGAACCAGTATAAATAGTTCGAGGTTTAAAGTTTCTGGTTCAAAGTTTTTTGTTGAACCTTAAATTTTTGAATATTGAATTTTAAACTTTGAATACAAGGTATGAATTTACGAGGAAGAAATAAAGTAGATCCAACATTCAATATGTCGTCAATGACGGATATTGTTTTTTTATTGTTGATATTTTTTATGCTCACATCAACTTTAGTAACTGTAAGTGCTATTGATGTTTTGTTGCCAAAAGCAGGAGGACAAACAGAAAACAACAAATCTGTGGCAGTATCAATAACAAATGAATCCTTTTTTTATATTGATAAAACAAAAGTAAGTGCATCTAGTTTAGAAAGTGAAATACTGAAAAGTGTTGGCGCTGATAAAAAGAAAACGATTATAATTAGAGGAGATCAAGACGTGCCTTATAAAAATGTAATGCAAGTAATTGATATTGCAAATAAGAACAAGTTAAAAATGATTTTGGCTGTAAAAGGGAAATAAATTTTCTAGGTACACTATAAAAATGCAAATATTAGATACAACATACAAACGTAAATCTGCTGCGATAACAGCAGTTATTCTGCTGCTTTTAATCTTCGGGATTTTTAACTATGGAATGCATTATTTAGATCCGCCAGAAGAATACGGTTTGGCTATTAATTTTGGAACTTCAGATGTTGGAAGCGGAGAACCTGTAAAGGATACAAAGAAAATTTCTGCGCCAAAAGAAGTAGAAGAACAAAAGGTTGTAGAAGAGGAAGTTGTTGAAGAAGAAGTGAAAGAAACGCCTAAGGAAATTGTTAAAGAAGATCTTATTACAGAAGAAACTACAAAGGAAGTGCCTATTGTAGAGAAAGTAAAAGAGGTTAAGAAAGAGGCGGTTAAAAAGGTTGTAGAAAAGAAGAAAGAAGTTAAAAAAGTAGTAAAAGAAGAGGTTAAAAAAGAAATTCCTAAAGAAAAACCAAAACCGAAACCATCAAAAGCAACGCAAGACGCTTTAAATAATTTATTAAATGGAAATGCTTCCGATGGAAAACCTCAGGGAGAAGGAGATGATACTAAACCAGGTGTAAAAGGGAAAGAAGATGGAGATCCAAGCTCTTCTAAATACTATGGAAATACAGGAAGTGGTTCTGGTGGCGATTATAATTTAGCTGGTAGAAAAGCCCTTTCTAAGCCAAAAGTACAACCTGATTGTCAAGAAGAAGGTACAGTTGTAGTGCAGATTCAAGTAGATAAAAACGGAAAAGTAATTTTTGCAAAACCAGGCCATAAAGGAAGTACTAATACAGCTTCTTGTTTGCTTAAAGCGGCAAAAGAAGCAGCCTTAAGTACTAAGTGGAATTCTGATGATAAAGCACCTGCAAACCAAGTAGGAACTATTATTTATAAGTTTTCTTTGTCTAAATAATCACGTATTTTTGTCGTATGAATTATCAACAAACATTAGATTGGATGTTTGCACAATTACCGATGTACCAAAGAGAAGGTAAAATAGCATTCAAAAAAGACTTAACCAATACTTTAGTACTTTCTAAAGAATTAAATTTTCCAGAAAAAAAGTTTAAATCAATTCACGTTGGTGGTACAAACGGAAAAGGTTCTACAAGTCACATGTTAGCTTCTATTTTGCAAGAAGCGGGTTATAAAGTGGGGTTGTATACATCTCCTCACTTAAAAAACTTTACCGAAAGAATTAGAATTAATGGAGCTGAAATTTCTGAAAAGAAAGTTTCCTCTTTTATAGAACAGCACAAAGTTTTTTTAGAAAAACAAAGACTGTCCTTTTTTGAAATGACAGTGGGGTTGGCTTTTGATTATTTTGCTGAAGAAAAAGTAGATATTGCTATTATTGAAGTTGGTTTAGGGGGAAGATTAGATTCTACAAACATTATTACCCCAGAAGTTTCTGTAATTACAAACATCGGTTTAGACCATACACAATTTTTAGGAGAAACATTACCAGAAATAGCTTTTGAGAAAGCAGGTATTATTAAAAACAAAATTCCTGTTGTAATAGGGGAAGAACAAGAAGCTGTAAAAAGTGTTTTTATCGCTAAGGCGGAAGAGTGCAAAGCGCCTATTTCTTTTGCTTCTAATGATGCTAAAAGCTATAAAACAGATTTGTTGGGCGATTATCAGCAAAAAAACACAAAAACTGCCGTTGCTGCTATTAAGAAGTTAACAGGTTTTACTATATCAACAGAAAATATCGAAAAAGGATTATTGAATGTTGTAAAAAATACCAACCTAAAAGGTAGATGGCAAATATTACAAGAGAATCCAAAAGTAATTTGTGATACCGCCCATAATAAAGATGGGTTGAGTATTGTACTCGATCAATTAAAAAAAGAAACCTTTAAAAAAAGACATTTTGTTTTAGGTGTAGTTTCTGATAAGAAATTAGAAGAGGTTTTACCACTCTTTCCAAAGGAAGCTGAATACTATTTTTGTAAGCCAGATATTCCAAGAGGGATGTCTGAAGTTGTTTTACAAGACAAGGCAAAAGAATTTGGTTTAATAGGAAAAAAATATTCATCTGTAGAAGTTGCTTTTGAAAATGCGTTACTTAATGCTAATCAAGGAGATATCATTTATGTTGGTGGAAGCACATTTGTTGTTGCAGAAATTATTTAAAAAAAGGTTGTCTTTTTGTTTGGTAGATTTAAAATGTGTTGTATATTTGCAACCGCTTAGGGCAATTAGCTCAGTTGGTTCAGAGCATCTCGTTTACACCGAGAGGGTCGGGGGTTCGAATCCCTCATTGCCCACCAAAGTAAAATCCTTTACATTTATGTGAAGGATTTTTTGTTTTTACGAATTTCCCTTTTTGACTTGATCTGGATCAAGTCAAAAAGGGATCAAGTCAAAAAGTTGTGGGATTTAAGAATTACGCAAAAATAGTAGTAAGTCTATATAAGAAAAAATCCACATTTCTGACGCCTCTAAACTGTGCTCTAAAGGCTTTAATTTTAGCATTGAATGATTCTGCTGATGCATTCGTACTTCGATTATCAAAATAGTTTAAGATGTTTTTATAATGTATCGACATCGTTCTAGCTATAGTGTTGAAGCTTTTAAAGTGTGTCTGTCTTACTTTTTCATCCCATTTAGCAAGTCTTATAAGTGCTGATGTTTTGTCTGTAGTGTTATTGAATATCCAAGATAGATTTTGACATAACTTGTATGCTTTCTCTATATCAGGATATTTTTCAAACAGTATTTCTGCTCTTATGGCTTGATTTTTAGTCCATTTATTACTTGATTTATATAATAGATATCTGCTTCTAGCTAATAGTTGTTTGAGAGTATCTCCATTAGGTAATAGTTTTGGGGTGTATTTTAAAGATTTATTTCTGGTGTTTTCAATAGCATCATTCTCAGCATCAATCGCTTCCCATCTATGTTTAATTCTTATTTCTTGCAGTGCATCTAATGCTATTTTTTGAATCTATATTTATCATTAAAAAAGGTATAATGACTTTTTATTTTGGTAATTTATAATCTAAAGGTTTGTTTCTGTGTTTTTTATAATAACCTCCCATTGTTTCTTCTCGATAGTCATTGTATTTTCATTAGCAGGTAACAATGGGGCAAATAGACTTGCTGCTGATGCGATTGCTGGCCTTTTAAACAAATAAATGTTGTCTAAAAAGGCGTTATGATTAAGTTGCTAAATTTTATGGTCGTTTGGTTTTTCATCTTGATGAAATTTTCTATTTTTTCTAATGGAAATTCGCATTGAAACTGTTTGTTGTATATGCCAACAGCTAACGGTCTAATAAGTTTTGGAATTCCTGTATTGTAGTAATTAATAAAAGGAATTTTCTTAAAACTAATTCACGCTTGTTTTTTTTGTTAAAATTTTCCGTTATCATTCTTCCAGTTCACTTTTGCAGGAATTGTTGTAATCACATCCCAATGTTCTACAATAAGTCCATCATCTAATCTAAATAAATCAAAAAAAGCAGTATGGTTACCTTTACCAAACTTTCCTTCGCTCATTGCTAAAACAAAATTTCCTTCACCTAAAACTTTGTGTAGCTTAGTATAGTCTATTACTAGCCCGTTTTCTGAAAAACATTTCATTACAGCAAAGCCATCAAATCCATCTGCAACTGCGGGCCTGTGTTCTATATATTTTGTAGGATTAATATAGTTAGTGACCTCATTTATTTTATGATTTAAAAGGACATTAGTAATAAAACCTTCGACTATTTTTTTATTAGCCTCTGTTCTGTGAAGGTCTTTTATTTTTGTAGTGCCATCAAATTGTGTTCTACCACTAAGGTTTGGCTTTTGAACTTCCAATAAGTTGTCCCAATGTTCAACAATAAATCCATGTTCAAATTTATAAACGTCAATTGCTGCTTTTGGTCCAAAGAAATCATATTCAGTATGTGTAAACACATAATCACCATCTTCAAATGCTCTAATTACATTTGCTTTATAACCACCTTCTGGTGCGTTGTTCATTAGATCTTCAAAACCAGCTAAACCATCTGCAGCATCCAAGTTGTGTTCAATATATTTTTTTGGATTGATGTAAGAGTTTGGTGTTTGGTCGCCTGTGTTAAAACTGTTTAATAAGGCTACAACTTTATCCTTTTTTGATAATTCCATTTTTTTTTGTTTTTTTTAAGTTCGAAAGCGAAACCTCAAAGATTTTGTGGACTTATAAGACGAGTATTTTCGGCTAAACGAAAATACGATTTAAAAACGAGAATTTTACTAAATTCCACAATAGTCACAAACATGTGTTGGCATCAGTTTTTTTATTTACTAAAGAATATTTTACAACCTAATTCTATTGTTACAATTATAACTTTAATGCTATTTTTTTAATTCAATTACTCCCTCATCATCAAAAGAGTACTTTGTTTTATAAGTAAAATGATATTGATTGCCTTTTATGTGAAATTCTATACAGCCATTTTCTTTCAATTTTTGATAAGTATTGTGGTTGGCTATTGCGATACCAAAATCACAAAATGAACTTGAAAGCAAATGGAATATATTTAAATAATCCTTTCTTAAAAAAAAAGCAGCAAATTCACTAGTTATTCTAGTGCCTTTTGCTACTAATTGCCAATCTCTTGTAACTACTTTTTTAGAATTTTCCTCAATCCAACGTCGTCTAATAACATGTAGAAAAACGTTTTTACCTCGAATTAGAAAATCTTGAATAGTAGCTTCAGGAAAAAAAACTTAGAACTTCATTTAGGTGCTTTAAATTCTTCTAGAGCATCATTTAATTCTGTGAAGTAGAAATGAAGTGTTCCGTGCGTAATCTTATGTTTGGTTAGTTTAAAATAATCAACAAAGACTTCAGGTAATAATAATTTAGAAATAGCAATTGAGGTATCTAAAATAGTAAGAATTTTAAAGAATAAAGTTCTTATTTTTTATTCTACGCCACAATTCTTTGTGTTGATCCTTAATTACTGCCTTCTAGTTTTGCATACTAAGTGAAATTATTCTTAAAGATTTAAGAAGTTCATCAAAAGAAAAAATTATTGGTTAAATTTGTAGACAATTTCTTCAGGGCAGAGTGTAATTCTCTACCGGCGGTGATAGTCCGCGACTCCTTGCAAAAGGACTGATTTGGTGGAACTCCAAAACCGACAGTTAAAGTCTGGATGAGAGAAGAAAGGTTTATTACTTAACTATACAGCTGGTTTATATCAGTTGTGTATTGTATTGTTGTACACTTTGCTCAGAAGAATTAATATAAATACTTAAAAGTAGCAAAGATGAATAGTTTAAATGTATTTGGAAAAGACAGCGTAGAAAGAGTTAATTATGCTGTTGAAAAATTACAAAAAGGTTTCGGAATTTTATTGGTTGATGATGAGAACAGAGAAAATGAAGGTGATATCATTTTTTCTGCAGAGAAAATGACGGAAAAAGATATGGCTTTAATGATCCGTGAATGTAGTGGTATTGTATGTCTCTGTTTAACCGAAGAAAGGTGTGCAAGTCTTAAGTTAAGACCAATGGTTGTTGATAATACAAGTAAAAATCAAACAGCGTTTACGGTATCAATAGAGGCAAAAGAAGGAGTTACTACAGGTGTGTCTGCAAAAGATAGATTGCAAACAATAAAAACAGCTATTGCGGCAAATGCCAAACCAGAAGATTTATCACATCCAGGACACGTATTTCCTTTATTGGCACAAAAAGAAGGTGTTTTTGCAAGACGAGGTCATACAGAAGGAAGTATCGATTTAATGAGGTTATCTGGTTTAAGAGATGCTGCTGTTTTGTGTGAATTAACAAATGTAGATGGTACAATGTCTCGACTTCCTGAAATTTGTGCTTTTGCAAGCAAGCATGATATGACGGTTGTTACTATTGAAGATATTTATCAATATAGATTGATGACTGAAAAAAAACAAGAAGAGCTTGAAATGGTGAATTAAAAATAAAACGCATACATTATTAACTGTTTTTAAAGTTGTTAGAGTTTCTTAAAATCTACAATAATGGCTAATAATGTTGCGTTTTCTTATTTTGTTGTTGCTTAGTTGTTTTGCAATATTTAGAGGATGCATTTGGTAATATATTTCTGAAAAGCTATAGTAAATTCGTTCTATTAAATAATAGAACTTTACGTATAGTATTCAAATGAAAATAAGAAGCCAAATAAAACAATGCTGCAGCAAATATTCAGCCTTATCATGTATTACCTTCTTTACCGCAAGCGCAATTATTGTTGAATCTAAATTTATTAATAGCAGATCCTTCAAATAATGGGTATCGTTAGAGTAAAGTAATTTTTTGTCTGTTTTATTGGTGATAAAGAATAGAGTGGGTTGCAAAAAAACATTAGGTATGTAGGTAGTTTGTAGGTTTTAATTAATAGTAGTATAAAATTATTTCACTTTTTGTTTGGTATATCCAAAATCTATGTTATATTTGCAGCCGCTTAGGGCAATTAGCTCAGTTGGTTCAGAGCATCTCGTTTACACCGAGAGGGTCGGGGGTTCGAATCCCTCATTGCCCACCAAAATAAAATCCTTCACATTTATGTGAAGGATTTTTTGTTTTTAATGGTATTTGGTAAAGAGTCCAATGATTCTTTTATTATATTTGTTTCTTTAAAAAAAATAGCTAAAAGATTTCTTAATGGATATAAAATTGTCAGGAAAAAAGATACTTGTTACAGGAGGTGCTGGTTTTATTGGTTCTAATCTGTGCGAGGCTTTACTTGAAAAAAAGAATACAGTAATCTGTTTAGATAATTTTTCTACAGGAAAAAGAGAAAACATCGCTTCTATTAAAGAAAATTCAAATTTTAAGTTAATAGAAGGAGATATTAGAAATTTAGAAGATTGTATGTTGGCAGCTTCTGGTGTAGATTATGTTTTGCATCAAGCAGCATTAGGTTCAGTTCCTAGATCTATAAAAGATCCTATTACAACAAATGACGTAAATGTTTCTGGTTTTCTAAATATGTTAGTCGCGGCAAGAGATAATAATGTAAAAAGATTTGTGTTTGCTGCAAGTTCTTCTACGTATGGAGATTCAGAATCGTTACCAAAAGTAGAAGATGTAATAGGGAAACCATTATCTCCTTATGCAGTTACCAAATATGTAAATGAATTGTATGCAGATGTTTTTGGTAAAACGTATGGTTTAGAAACAATTGGGTTAAGGTATTTTAATGTTTTTGGAAGAAAGCAAGATGCTAACGGAGCGTATGCGGCGGTAATACCTAAGTTTGTAAATCAGTTTATGAGTTTAGAATCTCCGGTTATCAATGGAGATGGTTCTTTTTCTAGAGATTTTACATATATAGACAACGTTATTCAGGCAAACTTATTAAGTTTAATAGCGGACAAAGAGGCTGCTAATGAAATTTATAACGTTGCCTTTGGAGATAGAAACACTTTAATTGATTTATGTGATTCTTTAAAAGAGTTTTTATCAAAGTATAATCCAAAAATTAAAGATGTAGAAGTGGTTTTTGGACCTAATAGAATTGGAGATATTCCACATTCTCATGCAGATATATCAAAAGCTAATAAATTATTAAATTACAACCCAGAGTTCTCTTTAAAAGAAGGATTAAAAGAATCTATAGATTGGTATTGGGAAAACTTAAATAAATGAGTAAAATTAAAATAGGTATTATTGGTTTAGGCTATGTTGGCTTACCATTAGCGAGACTTTTTGCAACAAAATTTTCTGTTGTTGGTTTTGATATCAATCAAACTAGAATAGAAGAACTTGGGCAAGGAAAAGATGTTACTAGAGAGATTTCTAAAGAACTTTTAGATAAAGTAGTTCTTACCGAAAATAACAATGATGAAGGATTATTTTTTACATCAAAATTAGAAGATTTAAAGGATTGTAATTATTTTGTAGTTACGGTTCCTACGCCAGTAGATAAAAATAACAGACCTGTTTTAACGCCTTTAATAAAAGCAAGTGAAACCGTTGGTAGTGTTATTAAAAAAGGAGATATCGTAATTTATGAATCTACGGTGTATCCTGGTGCAACAGAAGAAGATTGTGTGCCTATTTTAGAAAGAGTTTCTGGTTTAGTATTTAATAAAGACTTTTTTGTAGGATATTCTCCAGAAAGAATAAATCCGGGTGATAAAAAACACACAGTAGAAAAAATATTAAAAGTTACTTCTGGCTCTACGAAAGAAGTTGGTGAGAAAGTGAATGATTTATATGCGTCTGTAATTACAGCAGGTACACATTTAGCACCTTCAATAAAAGTTGCAGAAGCAGCAAAAGTGATTGAAAATTCTCAGAGAGATATTAATATTGCATTTGTAAATGAGTTGGCTAAGATTTTTGGGTTGATGGATATCAATACACAAGATGTTTTAGAAGCTGCAGGCACAAAATGGAACTTTTTACCCTTTAAACCAGGTTTAGTTGGTGGGCATTGTATTGGTGTAGATCCTTATTATTTAGCTCAAAAAGCACAAGAATATGGCTATCATCCAGAAATTATTTTAGCAGGTAGAAGGGTCAATGATGGTATGGGAAAATATGTAGCGTCGGAAGTTGCTAAGTTGATGATTCAGAGAGATATTGAGGTAAAAGGAGCTGAGGTTTTAGTTTTGGGAATCACTTTTAAAGAGAATTGTCCGGATGTTAGAAACACAAAAGCTGTCGATCTTATTTATGAATTAAAAGAGTATGGAGCAAACGTAACTATTTTTGACCCTCATGCAAATTCAACCGAAGTTCAAAAAGAATATCAGTTAGAATCTAGCATTGTTTTACCAAAAAAGAAATTTGATGCCGTTATTTTAGTGGTGGCACACAAAGAATTTCTTAGTTTGGATTTTGCTGACCTTAAAAAAGAAAAATCAATTGTATACGATGTAAAGAATTTTTTAGATTCTAAATACGTAGATAAGTCACTATAAAGAAATGAAAAATTTTGCATTAATAGGTGCTGCAGGATATATTGCGCCAAGACATTTAAAAGCGATTAAGGAAACCAATAATCAGCTAATAGCAGCTTTAGATAAGTTTGATAGTGTTGGTGTAATGGATAGTTTTTTTCCGAAAGCAGATTTTTTTGTAGAATTTGAAAGGTTTGATCGTCATATAGAAAAGTTAAAAAGAGGAGGAACGCATTTAGATTATGTAAGTATTTGTACACCAAATTATTTGCACGATTCTCATATTAGAATGGCTTTAAGAAGAGGTGCCGATGCTATTTGTGAAAAACCATTAGTTTTAAATCCTTGGAATGTTGATGCTTTAAAAGATATCGAAAAAGAGTCTGGTCAAAAAATAAATACAATTTTACAATTAAGATTACACCCAAGTATTATTGCGTTAAAAAACAAAGTAGCAGTAGAAAATAAAGCGGGTAAATACGATGTAGATTTAACATATATTACCTCTAGAGGTAGATGGTATGATATTTCTTGGAAAGGAGACGAGAGTAAATCTGGTGGAATTGCAACAAATATTGGGGTTCATTTTTATGACATGCTTTCATGGATTTTTGGGGAAGTTCAAGAAAATATAGTACATGTTAGAGAGAAAGATAAGTCGGCAGGGTATTTAGAATTTAAAAATGCTAGAGTACGCTGGTTTTTATCAATTAATGAGGATGATTTACCACAAGACATAAAAGAAAAAGGACAAAGAACTTATAGGTCCATCACTATTGATGATCAAGAATTAGAGTTTAGTGCTGGTTTTACAGATTTACATACTAAAAGTTACGAACAAATATTAAAAGGAAACGGTTTTGGGTTAAAAGAGTCGGAAGCATCCATAAAAATTGTTCATAATATACGAAACACATCCATCAGTACAATTGGAGAAAAACACCCGTTTATTAAGTAAAAAAGATTTTCTAAGTTAAAATCAACTTATTTATAAAAACATGTAGTTTTTACTTAAGGTAAGGATGTTGCCTTAAAAAGGGAGCGTCATAAGATTGTATTATTTTGAATAAAAATAATGAAAAAAAAGAATCTATTAATTTTCGGCACAAGGCCAGAAGCTATTAAAATGGCCCCTTTAGTTAATCAATTTTTAGCCGATAAGAGGTTTGAAACAAAGGTTTGTGTTACAGGTCAGCATAGAGAAATGTTAGACCAGGTTTTAAATTTTTTTGATATTACTCCAGATTTCGATTTGTGTTTAATGAAACCCAATCAGAATTTATACAACTTAACGGGAGAAGTAATTTCTGGGTTAAAACCTATTTTAGAATCATTTAATCCCGATTATGTTTTTGTGCATGGAGATACTACCACTACCATGGCAGCAAGTATTGCTGGTTTTTATTCCGGAGCAAAGGTTTGTCATGTAGAAGCTGGTTTAAGAACCCATAATATGTTGTCTCCTTTTCCAGAAGAAATGAATCGTCAAGTGGCAAGTAGAGTTGCAACGTATCATTTTGCACCTACCATAAAATCCAAAGAGAATCTTTTAGGAGAAAATATATCCGAAGAAAATATTTTAATTACTGGAAACACGGTGATTGATGCTTTGTTAGAAAGTTCTAGTAGAGTAGGTAACTTAGATAATGAGGATGTTAAAGAAATTAAAAGCAAAGTTAATTTTGATAAGAAAATCATTTTAGTAACAGGGCATAGAAGAGAAAATCACGGACAAGGATTTATAAATATTTGTGCTGCACTTAAAGAAATCGCACTTAATAATCCAAATGTAGAGGTTGTGTATCCAGTTCATTTAAACCCGAATGTGTTAAAACCTGTAAATGAGTTGTTGGGTGATGTAAGTAATATTCATTTGGTAAAACCATTATCGTATCCATCCTTTGTTTGGTTGATGAATCATTCGTATTTAATAATCACAGATAGTGGAGGAGTGCAAGAAGAAGCACCTAGTTTAGGAAAACCTGTTTTAGTGATGCGAGACACCACAGAAAGACCAGAAGCTGTAGAAGCAGGAACTGTTATTTTAGTGGGGACAGATTGCAATAAGATTGTAAAGGAGACACAAGCGTTGCTAGATGATGCAAAAAAATATCAATCAATGAGTTCTTTACACAATCCGTACGGAGATGGAAAAGCATGTAAAAGGATTATTGAATTTATTTCAAATTTAGAATAATGAAACAAGTAGAAGTTGTAACGATAGGTTTAGGGTATATTGGTTTGCCTACATCAGCATTAATAGCACAAAACGGAATTCAAGTTCATGGTGTAGATATTAATCAGCATGTGGTAGATACTATTAATCAAGGTAAAATACATATCATAGAGCCAAGTTTAGATATTGCTGTAGAAGAAGCTGTAAAAAAAGGTTTTTTAAGGGCAGATATAAAACCAGTGGAAGCTGCTACTTATTTAATTGTGGTGCCTACTCCTTTTAAGGGAAACCATGAACCAGATATTTCTTATGTAGAATTGGCAACAAAGAATATTATTCCGTTTTTAAAAGAAGACGATTTATATATTATAGAATCTACTTCACCTATTGGTACTACAGAAAAAATGAGAAGACTTATTTACGATGTAAGACCAGAGTTAAAAGATAAACTAAACATAGCCTATTGTCCGGAAAGAGTGTTGCCAGGAAATGTAATGCATGAGTTAGTTTATAATGATAGAGTTATTGGTGGTGTAGATGAAAAATCTACCCAAAAAGCAATTGATTTTTACAAGCAATTTGTAAAAGGAGCCTTGCATGCTACCAATGCAAGAACGGCAGAAATGTGTAAGCTAACAGAAAATTCGTCTAGAGATGTGCAGATTGCATTTGCAAATGAGCTTTCATTAATTTGCGATAAAGCAGCTATAAATGTTTGGGAGTTAATCAATTTAGCAAATAAGCATCCAAGAGTTAATATACTGCAACCTGGTTGTGGCGTTGGAGGACATTGTATTGCTGTATATCCTTATTTTATTGTGTCCGATTACCCAATGGAGTCTAAGATTATAGGTACTGCTCGTGAGGTGAATAATTACAAGTCTTTTTGGTGTGCAGAAAAAATTCAGAATGAGAAATTAAAATTTGAATTAAAGCACGGTAGAAAACCAAGTATTGCCCTAATGGGATTGGCTTTTAAACCAAATATTGATGATTTACGTGAGTCTCCAGCAAAATATATTGCCCAAAAAGTTTTACAAAACACTAACAATGAAGAGTACTTTATTGTTGAACCGAATATTACAGAACATAATATATTTAAAATTACAAATTATAAAGAAGCATATAAAAAGGCAGATATTGTAGCGTACCTAGTTGCTCATAACGAATTTAAAACATTACCTGTAGATTCAGAAAAGGTTGTTTTAGATTTTTGCGGTGTTATGAAATGATTAAATTTTGAATAAAAAAATCTTTGAAGATTACTTTTTTTGGGAGTGTCATTCTTTAAAACCTTTTTATTAACAGGTAAGTAAAGCGGTTACTTCTCTTTATAGAATTGGTTTTAGGGTTTTTATATATAATGGAGTTGTTTTTTTGAAATTATGATAGCATGTCCTTTCTGATTACTTTAAAATTAGAGTTTTTGTTAGATATTGAGTGCAAGTCGCTTTTTATGAGGTTTTTATGTTTTTTTGATTGTTTTATTTCATTTTTATCATATTTAACGTTGAAAGCACCTCTGTTTAGGAAGAACCTTTTTTTATTAAATAATTAACATATATTTGCCAAAAAAAAGAAACTTATGAAAGTCGGGATTACCTTTAGTGCTTTTGATTTATTTCATGCCGGACATGTAAAAATGTTAGAAGAGGCAAAAATGGAATGTGATTATTTAATTTGTGGATTACAGACCAATCCTACGTTAGATCGTCCAGAAAAAAACATGCCTGTTCAATCTGTTGTAGAGAGATATATTCAGTTAAAAGGATGTCGGTTTGTAGATGAGATTGTTCCTTATGCAACAGAACAAGATTTAGAAGATATTTTAAGATCTTTTAAAATAGACGTACGTATTATAGGTGATGAGTACGCTAGCAAACAATTTACTGGGAGAAAATATTGTGAAGAAAAAGGAATAGATCTATTCTTTAATAAAAGAGAACACCGTTTTTCTAGTAGCGGGCTTCGTAAAGAAGTTCAAGAAAAAGAGAACTTAAAAAAGAAAGATAAGTAGGCAGTACTTACTTATTTATAGTGTTTTAATAACATATTTTTTTATTAAATTAATTCACTTGTTTTTGTATAGAAAAGATAGGGGAAAAACCTTTTTTGCTACTTAGAAATTAAACATATATTTGCACAAAAAAAAATGAAAAAACTAATTATAGTATCAGGGTATTTTAACCCAATTCATAAAGGGCATTTAGAGTATTTTAACAATGCAAAAGCATTGGCAGATGAGTTGATTGTAATTGTAAATAGCGATTTTCAAAGAGGTTTAAAAGGTTCTAAAGAATTTCAAAAAGAAGAAGAACGTTTATTTATTGTAGAGAATATTAAATCTGTAGATAAAGCAATGATTTCTGTGGATAACGATAGAACCGTTTGTGCTTCTATACGTGCTATACATGAAAAATACGGAAAAGAATATCAATTAGGTTTTGCTAATGGAGGAGATCAAGATAATAATTCTATTCCAGAAGCACCCGTTTGTAAAGAGTTGAGTATTGATTTGATTGATGGTTTAGGAGATAAGATTCAATCTTCATCTTGGTTGTTGAAAAATAATTAAGTTTAGAATAAGCACTTATTTATAAGTGTTTTTTTATAATCTTATTTTAATAAAAAGGATCATAGGCTATTGTATAGAACTTGTTTTATTTTTGCATCTAATTTAGATGACGTTTTCTAATGAAAATAAATATTCAGGAACTTTGATAATATCCATTAAAATAAAAGTGAATGTCTTGTTTACGAGATGTAGTAAAAAATATTAAAACAGTATGAATATTGCTATAATCGGTTCTGGTTATGTTGGATTGGTTTCTGGAACTTGTTTTTCTGAAATGGGAAACAAAGTAATCTGTGTAGATATAGATCAGAAGAAAATTAAAAGCTTAGAACAAGGAATCATCCCTATTTTTGAACCAGGTTTAGAGCAAATGATTTTAAAAAATGTAAAAAATAAAAATTTATTTTTTACAACCAATTTAGGGAATGCTATTAGTGATGCAGAGATTGTTTTTATTGCTGTTGGTACGCCAATGGGAGATGATGGTTCTGCAGATTTACAATATGTTTTAGCTGTAGCAAAGTCTATTGGAGAAACAATGAATAAAAGGTTAATAGTTGTTGATAAATCTACGGTGCCTATTGGTACAGCAGATAAGGTAAAAGCAACGATTCAAGCAGAGCTTGATAAAAGAAATGTAGACCTTGAGTTTAGTGTAGTTTCTAATCCAGAGTTTTTAAAAGAAGGAGCTGCTATAGATGATTTTATGAAGCCAGATAGAGTGGTTATTGGAGCAGATTCTGAATATGCTTTTGAGTTAATGAAGCAATTGTATTCACCTTTCTTTAGAACACATGATCGTTTTATAACGATGGATATTCGTTCTGCTGAAATGACAAAATATGCAGCAAATACCATGTTGGCAACAAAAATTTCATTTATGAATGAGATTGCAAATATTTGTGAAAGAGTAGGAGCAGATGTAAATATGGTTCGTATAGGTATTGGGTCAGACAAACGTATTGGATATAGTTTTATTTATCCAGGTGCAGGTTATGGAGGATCTTGTTTTCCTAAAGATGTAAAAGCTTTAAAGAAAATTGCAGAAGAAAACGGGTATAAAGCAAGTTTAATTGAGTCTGTAGAGAATGTTAATGATGCTCAAAAGTTAGTAATTGCTAACAAAATTGTAAAACGTTTTGGAGAAGATTTATCTGGGATGATTTTTGGTTTATGGGGCTTGGCTTTTAAACCTGGTACAGATGATATGAGAGAAGCACCAGCAATTTATATTGTAAAAGAATTAGAAAAAAGAGGCGCAAAAGTAAAAGCATACGATCCAAAAGCAATAGAAGAAGCTAAAGAATTTTATTTAAAAGATGCTAAAAATATAACGTACTTTACTTCTAAATACGAAGTTTTACAAGATGCAGATGCGTTGATTTTATTAACAGAATGGAAAGAGTTTAGATCTCCAGATTTTGTAGAGATTAAGCAACAACTAAAAAATCCTATTATTTTTGATGGTAGAAATCAATATAATGCTTTTAATTTAGAAGAAAAAGGATTTGAATATATTCAAATAGGGAAATAAAAAATATTATAAATGAATAAGGACACTAAAATATACATAGCAGGACATAACGGTATGGTTGGTTCCGCAGTATGGAGAACTTTAGAAAAAAAAGGATATACAAACTTAATAGGGAAATCTAGTAAAGTATTAGACTTAAAGAATCAGGAAGCTGTTCTTGATTTTTATCAAAAAGAAAAACCAACAGTTGTTATAGATGCTGCTGCAAAAGTTGGTGGTATTTTAGCAAATAATGATTTTCCATATCAGTTTTTGATGGAAAATATGCAGATTCAAAATAATTTAATTGATAGTGCATTAATAGCAGGGGTTGAAAAATTTATATTTTTAGGAAGTTCTTGTATTTATCCAAAGTTTGCTCCGCAGCCTTTAAAAGAAGAGTACTTATTAACAGACTCTTTAGAACCGACAAATGAATGGTATGCGCTAGCAAAAATAACAGGGGTAAAAGCATGTCAGGCTATTAGAAATCAGTTTCAAAAAGACTATGTAAGCTTAATGCCCACAAATTTGTATGGTACACATGATAATTTTGATTTAAAATCATCTCATGTTTTGCCTGCAATGATTCGTAAGTTTCATGAAGCTAAAGAGAATAATGATGCTGATGTAGTTTTATGGGGAAGTGGAACGCCTATGCGTGAATTTCTTTTTGTAGATGATATGGCCGAGGCTGTTGTGTATGCTTTAGAAAATGAATTGCCAGAATACCTATACAATATAGGAACTGGAGAAGATTTAACGATTAAAGAATTAGCAGAAACCATTCAACAAGTTGTTGGGCATGAAGGAAAATTAGTTTGGGATAGCTCTAAACCAGATGGAACACCAAGAAAGTTAATGGATATTTCTAAAATGCACAACTTAGGTTGGAAGCATAAAGTTGATTTAAAACAAGGGATCGAGAAAACATATACTTGGTTTTTAGAAAATATAGAAAATTTTAAAGAAGTTAAATTGTAAAAGTCGTTATTCGTCTTTCGTTTACCGTCCATCGTCCAACGAAAACCGAGCAACGAAAACCGAACAACGAAAACCGAATAACGAAAAACGAAAAACGAACATGAAAGTAGCATTAATTACAGGAATTACAGGACAGGATGGGTCTTATTTAGCAGAGTTATTATTAGAAAAAGGATATATCGTACATGGTATTAAAAGAAGATCGTCTTTGTTTAACACCAATAGAATTGATCATTTATACCAAGATCCACATGATCCAGATCAAAGATTAAAATTGCATTATGGAGATTTAACAGATGCGATGAACTTGACGCGTATTATTCAAGAGTGTCAACCAGATGAAATTTACAATTTAGGCGCAATGTCTCACGTAGCTGTTTCTTTTGATACTCCAGAATATGTGGGTAATGTTGATGGATTAGGAACTTTAAGAATCTTAGAAGCTGTAAGGATTTTAGGATTAGAAAAGAAAACAAGAATTTATCAAGCTTCTACTTCAGAATTATATGGAGGTATGCCAGAAAATAAAAATGAAAGAGGTTTCTATGATGAATCTTCTCCATTTTACCCTCGTTCTCCTTATGGGGTAGCAAAAATTTACGGTTTTTGGATTACAAAAAATTATCGTGAAGCATATAATATGTTTGCTTGTAATGGTATTTTATTTAACCATGAATCTCCAAGAAGAGGGGAGACTTTTGTAACAAGAAAAATCACACGTGCAGTAGCTAAAATTGCACTAGGATTGCAAGAAAAAGTGTTTTTAGGTAATTTAGAAGCAAAACGTGATTGGGGACATGCAAAAGATTATGTTCGTATGATGTGGATGATTTTACAAGCAGATAAGGCAGAAGATTGGGTAATTGCAACCGGAGTAACTACTACTGTTAGAGAATTTGTACGTTTAGCTTTTAGTGAAGTTGGTATAGAGGTAGAGTTTAAAGGAGAAGGGGTAGATGAAAAAGCGTATGTAGTAGCATGTAGCCACAAAGACTTTCAAGTAGAAATTGGTAAAGAAGTTTTATCTGTAGATCCTTCTTACTTCCGTCCAACTGAAGTAGATTTGTTAATCGGAGATCCTTCTAAGGCAAAGAATGAATTAGGTTGGGTACCAGAACACGATTTAGCTTCTTTAGTAAAGGATATGATGCTAGGTGATGTTTCGTTAATGAAAAAAGATGTTGTTTTGCTAAAAGCGGGCCATGAGATATTAAAGCAAGCTGAGTAATTTTTATAAATTTAGGTATAAATTAATTCTAAAATACCTCTATGTTAATGATTGTGTATAATCGCATTTTCTATAATAGTATTAATGTCTTTTAAGTGAAAAATAATAATAGTCAGAACAGTAGAAGGATTGCGAAGAATACATGGATGTTATATATAAGAATGATTTTCACCATTCTTATATCGTTATATACTTCTAGAGTAGTTCTAGAAGTATTAGGTATTAGTGATTTTGGAATTTATAATGTTGCAGCGGGATTTGTTACAATGTTTGGGATTTTAAGTAATTCAATGTCTAATGCCACACAACGCTTCCTTACATTTGAAATAGGGAAAAATGATTCTATTCAGTTGGGAAGGGTTTTTAGTATGAGTGTAAATATCCATTATGTTATTGCTTTTGTAATTGTATTATTAGCAGAAACTGTTGGTTTATGGTTTGTTTATAATAAACTAACGATACCTGTAGAAAGACATCAAGCCCTTATGTGGGTATATCAATTTTCAATCTTAACGTTTGTATTTAATGTAATTAGTGTTCCTTACAATGCTATTATTATTGCTCATGAAAAAATGAAGGTCTTTGCAGTAATAGGTATTATAGAAGTTAGTTTAAAACTAATTTTGGTATTTATGTTACAATGGTTAACATTTGATAAGTTAAAGTTATATGCATTTCTAATGTTCTTAGTTTCTTTAATTATACGAATAATTTACACTGTTTATTGTAGACAAAATATTAAAGAAAGTAAATACGCTTTTTTTTGGGATTTAAATTTGTTTAAAAAATTATTACAATTTGCTAGCTGGAATTTATTTGGAAATTCTGCAGTGCTAATGTATGGGCAGGGTTTAAATATATTATTAAATATATTTTTTGGACCTATAATAAACGCATCATACGGTATTGCTTATAGACTTCAAGCTATGGTCAATAATTTTGTTATTAATTTTCAAACGGCTTTAAATCCACAAATAATAAAGTCTTATGCGTCTGGAGACATGACATATATGTTTGATTTAATATACAAAGGAGCTAAGTATTCTTTATTTTTAATTTTTATTTTTGCTCTTCCAGTAGTGTTGGAGACACAAACATTATTAGAGATATGGTTAAAAACTGTACCAGAATATGCTGCTGTTTTTACTCAACTAATGTTGATTAATGTGGTACTAAGTAATTTATCAGGATCTTTAGGTGTTGCGGCACAGGCAACAGGAAATATTAAAATATATCAAATAGTTATTGGGATCTTATTGATCTTAATTATACCAGTTTCATTTATCTTTCTAAAATTAGGATTTAACCCTCAAGTGGTCTTTTATGTTAGTATTGTTACTTCTGTAATTTCATTATTTTTAAGGCTTTTAATAGTTAGAGGTCTTATAGGTATTAAAATTAGGGACTATTTATTAGAAGTAGTTATAAGGGCAGGTGGCGTATGTATTCTATCTATTATTCTTCCGTTTTGTTTGCATTACTATTTAGAGATAGGTTTATTAAGGTTGTTTGTTGTTAGTTTAGCAACTCTTTTCAGTATTTCATTTTTTGTATATCTTTTAGGACTAGATGCTACAGAGAAAATGTTTATTAGAGAAAATATAATAAAAATTAAAAATAAATTTCATGAATAAACCTGCTTTAGTTAGTATCATAACTCCTTGTTATAACGGTGATAAATTTGTATCACGGCTGTTGGATTCTGTGTTAAGTCAAACCTACGCTAATATTGAGATGATATTTATAGATGATGGCTCAATAGATTCCACTGAAAAAATTGTTAGATCTTACATCCCTAAGTTTAATTCGAAAGGATATTCTTTGTCATATATTTATCAGAAAAATTCTGGACAGGCAGAAGCAATTAATAAAGGATTAAAATTATTTAATGGAGATTATTTAACGTGGCCAGATTCTGACGACTTTTATGTAAGTAATTTTGCTATTGAAAAGATGGTTTGTGCACTAGATAATAGTTGTGATAATGTTAGTGTAGTTAGATGTTCTGCCCAGCTTTTAGATGAATATACACTTGACTTAATCGGTAATTTAGAAACTGATAGGTATCAAAATAAAGAGGCTGATTTATTTGAAGATTCAATGTTTTGCAAAAACAATTTTTATTTTCAGCCAATTTGTTACATGGTTAAGACTAGTAGTTTATTAAAAAAGATAACAGAAAGAGAAATTTATACAACTAAAGATGGAGGACAAAACTGGCAAATTATGTTACCACTGTTTTACAATCAAAAGTGCTATTTGCTAAATGAGACCCTATGTGCTATTTTAGTTAGACAAGAGTCACATAGTAAGGGGGTTACGAAATCATATGATGAGATATGTAAACGGAATGCAGCATATGAAAATACCTTAATTAATACACTTGATAAAATGACTTTTATGCCTGTGGTAGAAAAGGTGAAATATTTAAAATTTATCAAGGATAGATACCTTTTAATAGAATTTAAATTGTCTGCTAAATTTGGTAATACGAATCGTTTAAGAGAGGTTTATTCAGATTTAAATGATACTGCTGTTAGTAAAAAAAATACGTTATTATATTATATAAGTTGGTTTCCTTTTGGAAGTCAAATGTTGATATTTGGAAGTGAAGTATTGGTGTTTAAAAAAAGAGTTTTGAGTAAAATGATAAAAATATATAAATTGCTAGATAGTCGATTAAATAAAGTATTTGTTCTTGGTATACTTTTCCTCTCATTTTTGTTAAATATTTTTTTTATTCGTGTGGATGTTTTACCAATATTAAATCAAAAATATCAGAATAGCTCTGTCTCTGTCTTAACATCAAACTTGGAACCTGATGATTTTAGTAAACTAATTACAGAGGGTACAAAGAAAAGGTTAGCAGCAAAGTATGTTTTTGACAATAATGTATTTACTCCTTCTAATTTTAAATCAAATGTGTATAATGTGTTTTTTAAAGATGATATAATTACTTATAATTTTGGTGAACATGGTTATTTAATGTTAAATTCTTTGAAAGCAGCTTATATAGATGGTAATGATGAATTATGTGCATATATAAAGACTAGATTTGATTCTGCTTTTTTAGAGGATGATACAATACAAATATTGCGAACTGATCAAGCTATTTATGGTAGTATTGCAATTGAACTCTTTTCAAGAACAAAGGATAACCGTTATAAAAAATTTGCTGAAGGAATTTTTAATACGTTAAGTAACTTAGATCTTAAGTATGATTTAATTTCTTATAGGCAAGGAGATGAGCAACATGTTGATTTGTTGGGTTTTGTATGTCCTTTTTTGTCTGATTATGGAAGAGTTTTTAATAATGAAAGAGCATCAATGCTTTGTGTTAAACTTATAGATAATTATTCAAAATATGGAGTTGATAATATAACAGGCGTTCCTTCTCAGGGCTATAATTTAGTGTCAAAAATGAAAATTGGTTCTAGTAATTGGGGAAGAGGGATGGCTTGGTATGCTTTAGCTTTGTCTTCTGTTGAAAAGGAAAAATTAAATAAACACACACGTTTAATGATAGATGCTTTCTCTAAGACTTTATTGAAATCGATGAAGAATGGTTTATTTACACAATTCCCAGGAAGATCAAAAGAAATAGATATGAGTTCATCATTACCTCTACTTTATTTTCTTTTTAAAGAAGAAAAAATTTTAATAAATCGCTCTCAGCTTATCTCGACTTTGTCACCTTTTATTCATACTAATGGGCAGGTTGGATTTAATTCGCCTAGTATTTCTATAGGGTCTGGGCCAGAAGCTCGTTTAATTCATGATATGGCTCAAGGTGTATTGATGTTATTATACAGTGAATTACAGAAAGATTTATAATTTAAAAATAGTAAAATTATGAAAATAGCAATATTAACACAACCTTTAAAATCTAATTACGGTGGGCTTTTACAAGCATATGCCTTGCAAAAGAGCTTATCTAAATTAGGACATGATGCAACCACTGTAAATAGGTTTTTTTTACCAAAAACAAAATTAAAAATATTAGAAAATTTTATTAAAAGAGTTCTTTTAAAATATATTAAAAGAAGAAAAGATATTGAAGTTTTTCCGTTGCAACCTTCTGAAAAAGAAGAAGAAATAATGGCAAAAAATACAAGTGCTTTTATAAAAGGTAATATATCTTTAACAAAAACAGTATCAAGTACTGCAGAGTTAAAGGAAATGATTAAGGACTATGATGCTTTTATTGTTGGGAGCGATCAAGTTTGGAGACCTAAGTATTCTCCTTCTATTTATAATTATTTTTTAGATTTTATAGAAAAAGACAATCCTAAAAAAGTAAAGAAGCTATCTTACGCAGCTTCCTTCGGAGTTGATTCATGGGAGTTTACCCCAGAAGAAACTAAAAAATGCAGTTCTTTAATTAAAAATTTTGATGCAGTCTCTGTTCGTGAAGATTCAGGGGTATCATTATGTAATACATATTTAGGGGCAAAAGCAACGCATGTGTTAGATCCTACTTTATTATTAAGTAAAGAAGAGTATTTAAGTTTAATAACTAAAGAAGAACTTATTTGTAAAGAAAAAACTTTAATGGCGTATGTTTTAGATACTTCTGATGAAAAAATAGCTCAACTAAAAAACATCGCCAAGCAACTTAATGTAAAATTAATATATGTAGAACCAGATACAGGTTTTACAGAAGAAAGAAGAAACAACATAGACCAATACATTCTTCCTACGGTGGGGAAATGGTTAAGTGATTTTCTAAATGCAGAATATGTTATTACAGATTCGTTTCATGGAACCGTTTTTTCAATAATTTTCAATAAAAAATTTATTGCAATAGGGAATAAAAAGAGAGGTATATCACGTTTTACATCAATTCTTAACTTATTAGGTTTAACGGATCGATTAGTTAATTCTATAGAAGAGGTAGATACAGATAAATTATTAAGTTCAATAGATTACGTAAAGGTTAATGAATTGCTCGAAAACGAGAAAAGAAAATCAATAAATTACCTTACTAAGGCTTTAAAATAAAGGTTATTAATTAAATATTAAAAATGAATACTTTCTCAGTAGTAATTCCTGTTCATAATAAAGAAGCTTATATTCTTAAAACATTAGAAAGTGTTTTAAGTCAATCTTATGCTAATTTTGAAGTAATACTTGTAAATGATGGAAGCTCTGATAAAAGTGGAGAAATTTGTGATCAATACAAATTAAAAGATGCTAGAATACGAGTATTTCATCAAAAAAATGGAGGAGTATCTTCTGCAAGAAACTCAGGAATTCGTTTAGCAAAAAATGAACATATCGCTTTTTTAGATGCAGATGATTATTGGGATGTTTCTTTTTTAGAAGAAATGAATATCTTAATAAATACTTATCCTCACAATTCTATTTATGGAGCTAAATTTGCACGTGTAAAAAACGGAATAGCTTTAGATGAAGAAAACTATTTCCCAGAAAAAGACAACTATTATAATTTTAACTTAATTAATAATTTTTTTCAAAAATCTAGATTTCCGCTGCATACTTCATCCGTAGTAATAAAAAAAGCTGTTACTTATGTGGTTGGTGGCTTTGATGAAAGAATATATGTTTTTGAAGATTATGATCTTTTTTTAAGAATTGCTATTATTTCTAATGTTGGTTACCTTAATAAAGGCCCCTTCTCATTTTATAATATTGATGTTCCTGTAAGTTCTAAGGTAAGAGGTAAATTACCCTTATTGGCGAAACATTGGATTTCTTTTATGTCTAAATTTGATAAAGATGCTTTAAAGAATACTAAGTTAAAAATATTATTAGACCAGATGAAGCTAAACCAAATGGTAGCATATAGAAGAAGTGGAGCGTATAAAAAAGAGGTCAAGAATATTTTAAAAACTGTAGATAAAAAGAATTTTGGATGGAAATATAAAATTATTTTCTCATTACCCATTTTTATTGGTGATCTCTTTTTGTCTATTTATTCACTTCTAAGTAATTATAAGGTTAAACTGAATAATCAGAACAAATGAAAATAATTTATTTTTTTGAAGAGACAAGCTCATACATGCATCAATGGCAACGTGTACATATATTTGATGAACTAGAAAGGAATGGTCATCAAATAGAGGTATTCAATCCTATAACATATTCTTCTACAGAAGAAGCTAATGAAAAACTTTGTGATTATTTAAAAACAAAAAGTTTTGATTTATTTATGACGTGTGTTAGTTCTGAAATTATATTTGAAGAAACCATCCAAGAAGTAAAAAAGATTGGACTACCTACATTGTTAATTTGTTTTGATAATTTGCATGCACCATTTATGCACAAGGCTATTGCACCTTTTTTTGATATTGTGTGGTTAACCTCGCAAGAAACTATAGGAATGTTTAAAAAATGGGGATGTAAAAATATTGTTTTTCAGACGTATGCTGCAAATCCATATAACTTTAACCCTTATTGGGGAGAAATTGATAATTCTATTAATTTTATTGGTTCTCCGTATGGAGGTAGGGTTAATAAAATAAATAAATTAACACAATCTAATCTTTTATGTAAAGTATATTCTAATAGTTTGGTAGAAAGCAATAATGATAAAGTAGAAGTAGTAAATAAAGACTACTTAAAATTGCTCAATAAAACGTTAGAAATGTTAACCTTTAATATTGGTAGAAAGGTACTGTATGGTGCTGTTAAAAATAAGTTTTTTAATGCAGATAATTCTATACTAGAGCATAATAATAATTTAGAATGTTTACCGTCTGTTTCATTTTTAGATATGCAGAAAACCTATTCTAGTAGTTCATTATCATTAAATATAACAGAGTTAAGAAACACGTATGTTTTAGATACTCCTATTCATAAAATGCATTTACGTACTTTTGAGATTCCAATGTCTGGAGGTTTGGAAATTGCTAGTTATACAGAAGAATTAGCAAGTTACTTTAAAGAAGATAAAGAGATTGTATTGTATAAGTCTAATGAAGAATTAATTTCGAAAGCTAAATTTTATTTAGATCCTAAAAATGATTCATTAACTTCTAATATGAAGAGGTGCGCAAGAGAAAGAGCAGCTGCAGAGCATACGTGGATGAATCGTTTTGATAAAATATTTGGTAAACTTTAGAATGGGGAATATTAGTAATCAAAATTTAAAAATAAACTTAGATTTTAAAACGATAATAATATTATTATTATGTGGTTTTATTGTCTTTTCTCCCTTGTCTTCTAAAATAACATTGGGTATTTTACGTTTACCTTTAGCGTTACCCGAGTTATTGTTTTTTCCATTTTATTTTTTTCTAAAAAAGAGAATGGATCTCAAAATTAATTGGAATACTTTTATAATAGGTGGTGTATTAATACTCTTATTAATCGCTATAAGTTTTTTAGTTGGTAATTTTGGCTTAGTTTCTATTTTATCTACGGTTAGAGGTTATTTTTACATGTTAGTTTTTTTCTCAATTTTTAAAGATAAAAAAATCAACAATTTTTCATACATCTTATTTATTAGTTTAGGTTCCGTATTTGGTTGGTTGTTAGATAGTTTGTTGTTTGTTAATATGTTGGCAAATGATATGGCAGAAGGTAAAACAATTGCGGTATATGGCAATATGATAACCTTAAGTTTGGCAATGTCAATTCCATTCTTCTTTAAACAGAAAAAATACATCGTAATTGCTTTTTTGTCTGGCCTAATATTGTCACTTTCAACAGGAACAAGAAGACAAATAATTATATTTATAATATCTTTTGGGTTAAGTTTAATGCTGACAATGAAGATTTCAATTAATGGAATTATAAAAAAAATAATAACACTTGGAGTTATAACTTCATTTTTAGTTATTTTATATCCTTTGGCAGATGAATATGTTTATAATGTATCACCAACGTTACATTATAGAATATTTACAAAAACAGAACAATTGTTTACTGGGGAAGAAAATGATAGTGATGATATTAGAACAAATGCAATTAGCGAGTTTGTTGATACCTATGAAGAATACGTTTTTCCAAGAGGCTTTGTAAGTAAAAGAACAATGACAGATGCTGATACAGGAAAGTATATGGATTCTCCTTATTATGAGCTCTTTTACACTTTTAGTTTGGCTGGTGTTTTATTTATTTTGCTACTATTAGTAAGAAGGTTCTTTTTTCATCTAAATAATTATCTATTTAAAGGAGGTACAGAATCTGGTGTTTGTATGGTCTCTATTGCTACAATATTTGTCTTAATTATGGTGGAAGGCTCTTTTTTAAACTGGAGTTATACGACTCCTTGTACTGGGTTTGTATTAGCTAGAATATTTTCATCTAAAAATTTAATAAAAATTTAATAAAAAATGAAATTATTATTATTGTCATCATCAATTGGTTATAATGGAGGTGGAATATCTTCCTATGGAATTGATTTTCTTAAATTGATGCATGAAAAATATGATTGTTATGTTTTATCTGGAGATAATATTTCTGATGAAAATAAATACCTAGTTAAAGAAGTATATCAGATTAACACTACAGATTTATCATCTAAAAATGCAAACAAGTTTTTAGATTTAGTGAAATTGATTGAGCCATGTATAATTGTAAATAGTAATTTTCAATTATTTTCTGTTACCATTCCTTATATTGATATCAATATCATTAAAATATCAATAAGCCACTTTATTGATGGTCAGTTAGCAGTTGTAGCTGGTTTTAACTTTAAGTATTATAATAATATAATAGCTTTATCAAATGAAGGAAAAACTTTTTTAGAAGAATACTACAACATAAAAGAAATAGGTAAAGTAATTGTTATTTATAATTTTTATGAAACATATAAAGGTAATAATGATTTAAAAATTAATAATAAACCATTGTCAATTACTTTCCCTGGAGGAAGTAGTTTACATAAAAACCCGAAGTTAGTTTTTTCTATTGTAAAAGCATTACAAAAAACAACTCTTCCTTTTAAGTTTTATTGGCTAGGTAATACAAAATTACCTGGAAATAGAGTATATAATACTGGATGTATTAGTGATTTGATTGAGAATGATGAAAGAATAATTTTCACAAATTTAATTCATCGAGATAAGGCAACTGATATTATTAAAAACAGCAATATATTTTTATTACCATCAAAAAAAGAAGGGTGCCCAATCTCTCTATTAGAAGCTATTTCCTTTGGTACCATTCCTATGGTTGCGGACTCTAAGCATGCTTCATCAGAGTTAATAAAAAATGATGTTACTGGATTTGTTTTACCAGAAAATGATGCAAATCCGTATATTAATAAAATTATAGATATAATTAATAACCACGAAAATTACGTAAGATTTTATGCTAGTTCTAGAAAATTACATGTAGATAAATTATCTGAAGAAATATGGAGGGAACATATGTTAGGGTTATTTAAACAAGTTTCTAAAAATATTCTACTACCTCGTGAGTTTTTTAATGACACCAAATATGAAAATGAAAAAAAGAAATTTTTAAAAAAACTATTTATTGAGCGGCTAAAAAAAATTATGCAATCAATAAATTTATTTATGTTTTTTTCAAGAACCAAGTTAATTATTAAAATCAAACAATTTTTTAATTTATAATGTTATGAAAGCAGTTTTTATGGGGTTAGGCTATATTGGCTTACCAACAGCAGCAGTTGCTGCAAGTAAAGGAATAAAAGTAATAGGTGTAGATGTAAACCCAGATGTAGTAGATACAATAAATAAAGGGGAAATACATATTGTAGAACCAGATTTAGACAAAGTTGTAAAAGAGGTAGTACAAAAAGGTTTTTTAAAGGCCTCTCTAAAGCCAGAAGAAGCAGATGCTTTTTTTATCGTGGTACCTACGCCTTTTAAACAGAATAAAAGAGCAGATATTTCTTATGTAGAATCTGCAACACGTATGGTAATTCCTTTTTTAAAAGAAGGAGATTTATATGTTATAGAATCAACGTCTCCAGTTATGACAACTGAAAAAATGGCAGAATTAATTTTTACAGAACGTCCGGAGTTAAAAGATAAAATATACATAGCATATTGCCCAGAAAGAGTATTACCAGGAAATGTATTGTTTGAGCTAGAGAACAATGATAGAGTAATAGGTGGTATTAATGATGCTTCTTCAGAAAAAGCAATATTATTTTATAAGCAATTTGTAAATGGAGATTTACACAAAACCAATGCGCGTACTGCAGAAATGTGTAAATTAACAGAAAACTCTTCTAGAGATGCACAAATTGCATTTGCAAACGAGTTATCAATGATTTGTGATACTGCAGGGATTAACGTATGGGAATTAATTTCTTTGGCTAATAAACATCCTCGAGTAAATATATTACAACCAGGTTGTGGTGTCGGTGGGCATTGTATTGCTGTAGACCCTTGGTTTATTGTATCAGAATTTCCAGAGCAAGCTCAAATTATTAAAAGAGTAAGAGAAACAAATGATTATAAAGCAGATTGGTGTGCAAATAAGGCTGTAGAAGCGTGTCAAAACTTTGCAAATAAAACAGGTAGAGATCCTGTAGTAGCTTGTATGGGACTTGCTTTTAAGCCAAATATTGATGATTTAAGAGAGTCTCCTGCAAAATATATTGCTGCAAGAATTATTTCTGAAGCAAGAGCGGAAGTATTAGTGGTAGAGCCTAATATAGAAAGCCATAATAGTTTTAACTTAACACCATATAAAGAAGCTTATGAAAAAGCAGATATTATTGTTTGGTTGGTAAGTCACAAAGAGTTTTTAAATATGCCTGTTACAGAAAATAAAATTGAATTAGATTTTTGTGGAGTTAGAAAATAAAGATATGAAAAAAATAATGTTAGTATTCGGAACCAGACCTGAAGCCATTAAAATGGCTCCATTGGTAAAAGAATTTCAAAAATATCCTAATCAATTTGAAACAATTGTTTGTGTTACTGGGCAACATAGAGAAATGTTAGATCAAGTATTAAGTTTGTTTAAAATTGTACCTGATTATGATTTAAATATAATGAAACATGGTCAAGATTTATATGACATTACTTCGCGTGTGCTATTAGGAATGAGAGATATACTGACTAAAACTACTCCAGATTTGGTTTTAGTACATGGAGATACCACTACCTCTACAGCTACTTCTTTGGCTGCTTTTTATCAAAGAATTGCAGTTGGACATATAGAGGCTGGTTTAAGAACTAATGATATTTATAGTCCTTGGCCAGAAGAAATGAATAGACAAATAACGGGTAGAATTGCTAATTTTCATTTTGCTCCTACAGAATTAAGTAAAGTTAATTTACAAAAAGAAGGGGTTTTAGAATCTACTATTTCTGTAACAGGAAATACGGTTATAGATGCGTTGTATTATGTAATTGATGTTATGAAGAACGACCCAGAAACAGCTATAAAAGTTGAAACTTTGATTGAAAGTGTAGGGTACACAAATTTAAAAGCATCAAAAAATAAAAAAGTACTAATTACAGGACATAGACGGGAGAATTTTGGAGAAGGTTTTTTAAATATCTGCAAAGCTATTAAAGAACTATCTATAAAATTTCCTGAAGTAGATTTTATATACCCAATGCATTTAAACCCAAATGTACGTAAACCTATTAATGAAGTCTTTAATAAAGAAACACCTAGTAATGTTTATTTTATAGAGCCTTTAGATTATTTACCTTTTGTGTATTTGTTAAATAAATCTGATATCGTATTAACAGATAGTGGAGGTATACAAGAAGAAGCACCTGGTTTGGGTAAACCAGTATTAGTAATGCGTAATACAACAGAAAGACCAGAAGCGCTAGAAGCAGGAACGGTAAAACTTGTTGGAACAAGTACAGAAAAGATAGTATTTGAAGTGTCTAAACTAGTAGAAGACGAAGAGTATTATAACAAAATGAGCAAAGCCCAAAACCCTTATGGAGATGGAAAGTCTTGCCAGAGAATTGTAGAGATAATAGGAAATAAGTAATGGAGAATAAAAAAATTATATTTTTATTAGCTTCTATTTCTCAACCTAGATGTATTAAAAGGGTAGAAAGTTTTATTAAAAATGGCTATTCTGTTGAGGTTTATGGCTTTAATAGAGGTGTGTATAATATTAATGCGGATATTAACGGAGTAAAAATTAATGACCTTGGTTTTGCTTTGAGTGGATCTGGCTATTTTAAGAAATTTTTTTATGCCAAAAAACGTTTGAAAGAAATTTTTCAAAAAGTTAAAAATGAAGATGTGTTATTCTACGCTTTTTCATTTGATATTGCTCTAATTTGTAAGATGTTTTCTGGAGCAAGTTATATTTACGAAATTTCAGATTTGGTTTATACATATTTTGATAATAAGAATGTAATTAAGTTATTTAGAACACTTGATAAATGGATTATTAAAAAATCTGTTTTAACTATTATGACTTCAGAAGGTTTTTATAATTATTTTTTTCCTCTAATGAATGAGAAAAATGTAATTGTTCAACCCAATAGAGTGAATTCAAATATGTTAAATAGCTCTAGGGATTTTAATGAAGTTAGAAGTTCTGATAAAATTGTATTCTCTTATGTTGGAGCATTTAGGTATCCTAATACTGTCTTTCGATTTGCAGAAGTAATAGGGAAAAATTATCCTCAACATGAATTTAGTTTTTGGGGAGATTCTAACTTAACTCCTTTAGCTATCGATTTAGCTAATAAGTATAAAAACGTGAAGTTTCACGGAGCGTTTAAAAACCCGGAAGATCTACAAAAAATATATAGTAGTTTAGATGTTGTTATTGCTTGTTACGACATTAAAACCCTAAATGAAAGAGTTGCAGAACCAAATAAACTATATGAGGCATTGTATTTTAAAAAGACCATAGTAGTTAGTCATGATACTTTTTTAGCTGAAAAAGTATCGCGTTTTAAATGTGGTTATGCTATAGATGCTACAAATGATATCTTAATTTCTAATTTTATTGACGGATTAAATATTAATAAATTGAATACTATAAAAACTCAGATTGAAAAAGTTTCTTTGTCAGAAATTATAGATGACAACGCTAAGGAAATTATTAGTTATTTAAAAAGGACAAATATTTAAAATGAAAATATCTATAATTACAGTCTGTTACAATAGTGCTAAAACAATTGAAAAGACTTTTAAATCTGTACAAAGTCAAACTTATAAAAATTTAGAATATATTGTTGTAGATGGAGGGTCTAAAGACACTACATTAGATATTGTACAAAAATATAAAGAACTAGTATCCCAATGGGTTTCTGAACCAGACAAAGGTTTGTATGATGCCATGAACAAAGGAATTAAAATGGCTACTGGAGATTTGGTAGGTATTTTAAATTCTGATGATATTTTTACAGATGACCATGTGTTAGAAAATATAGCCAATTTTCATTTACAAAATAAAGAAATAGATGCTTCTGTAGGTAATATTTTACAATTTAATGAAGAAGGAAAAACAGTAAGAAAATATTCTGCTAAAAATTGGAATCCAGAGAAGCTAAAAATTGGTTTTATGCCTGCGCATCCTGCCATTTTTTTTAAAAGAGAATTATTTGATCAATTTGGAGATTATCAATTAGATTTTACAATCGGTGCAGACTATGAGTTGATTACTCGATTTTTTTTAAAGCATAAAATTACTTGGAAATTTTCTAACATTACCACAACTTCTATGTTAATTGGTGGTTTAAGTAGTTCTGGTGTGAGTAGTTATCAATTGATATCGAAAGAAATTAAAAAAGCATTGACTAGAAATTCTATAAAATTTAGTTATTTAAAAGTACAATTAAGAGGTTTTTGGAAAATAATAGGATTTTTAAATAAAAAATAGTTTGAATACGAACTTGCATATAATAACAGGGAATAAAGGTTTTGTTGGTATAAATCTTATTAAGTATTTAAACCAAAATGGTAAGAATACAAAAGGTGTTTCTAGAACTCCAATTTTAGAGGAGTTGAGTTATGATACTTTAAATATAGAAAAACTAAATCAATCTAAAAGCTTTATTCATTTGGCTGGTAAAGCGCATGATTTAAAAAAAACATCTGATGATTCTGAGTATTATAAAGTAAATACAGAACTAACTAAATCACTTTTCGATCAGTTTTTACAAAGCGATTGTGAAGTATTTATTTACATGAGTTCTGTAAAAGCTGCTGCAGACGAAGTAGAAGGTCTTTTAACCGAAGAAGTAAAGCCAAACCCAGTTACGGTGTATGGAAAATCTAAATTAGCCGCAGAAACATATATTTTAGCACAAGAAATTCCTGACAACAAAAGAGTCTATATTTTAAGACCTTGTATGATTCATGGTCCTAATAATAAAGGAAACTTAAATTTATTATATAGTTTTGTTTCCAAAGGAATTCCATATCCTTTTGGTAAATATGAAAATAAAAGATCTTTTGTTTCTGTAGATAATTTATGTTTTGTTATTAATGAATTAATAGAAAACACAAATATAGCATCAGGTATTTACAATATTGCAGATGATGAGAGTTTGTCTACAAACCAATTAGTGTCTATTATTGGAGATGTTGTTAATAAACAAGCAAAAATAGTAAATGTACCTAAAGGTTTGGTTAAATTAATAGCTAAAATTGGTGACGTTTTACCATTACCAATAAACTCAGAAAGACTGCAAAAGCTTACCGAAAATTATGAGGTTTCTAATTTAAAGATAAAAAAAGCAATGCAAAAAAACTTACCTTTGTCAGCTGAAAAAGGCTTACAAAAAACAATTGCATCATTTTAGATTATGGAAAAATATTTTTTTATTTTAGTACTATTAGCAGTCATTTCTTTTCTCTATTTAAAATTAGCGGTAAAGTTTAAAATTATTGACAAACCCAATCAAAGAAGTTCTCACACAAAAATAACCGTTAGAGGGGGAGGAATTATTTTTCCTATTTCAATTTTATTGTTCTTTTTTCTAAATGATTACCAGTATCCTTATTTTTTATTAGGTGTTTTTTTAATTTCTATTGTTAGCTTTTTAGATGATATCTATACATTAAGCTCTAAAATTAGATTTCCTTTTCAGTTTTTAGCCGTTTTTTTAATTTTATACCAAGTAAGTTTTCCGTTTACACCTATTTACCTTTTTGTTTTTTATTTAATTATGGGAATTGGGGTTGTAAATATGTTTAACTTTATGGATGGCATCAACGGAATTACAGGGATTTATAGTATCTGTGTTTTATTAGGGTTGTTTGTTATAAATAGGAGCGAACATTTAGTAGATGATAACTTAATTATATATCCATTACTGTCTTTAATCGTTTTTGGGTTTTATAATTTTAGAAGGAAAGCACTCTTTTTTGCGGGTGATATTGGTAGTATCGCTGTAGGAATGTTAGTCTTTTTTCTAGGCTTTTTATTTGCAGTTAAATTATCATCTCCTTTAATCATATTATTAGTAATAGTTTATGGTGCAGATGCAGGTAATACCATCTTGTATAGAAAACTTTTTACAAAAGAAAGTATTTTTGAAGCACATAGACATCATATTTATCAGAAATTGGTAGATGTATATAAAATGTCTCATTTAAAAGTTGCGGGTATTTATGGAGTACTTCAGATAATAATCAATTTAGTAATCTATAAGACCTATACATTAGACGTATCTAGTCAATTTTTAATTTTCTTCGGATTAATTGTAGGCTTTATAATTGCATATATTTTGCTTTTTAAAACGATTCAGAAAAAAGTAGCCTTAAAGAATGAATCATAAAATTTCTTTATCGGAATCTATTATAGATATTGATTTAAAAACACCTTTTTCTTCGGTTGATACCAGTTTTATCAATCAATTTGAACAAACTTTAGAGACGTTTTATAAAAAAGAAAAAAAAGTGGTTGCAGTAAATTCGGGTACTGCTGCCATTCATTTAGCCTTAATTTTAAGTGGAGTAGAAGAGGGAGATGAAGTTTTATGTCAGTCTTTCACATACGTAGCAACAGTAAATCCTATTATATATCAAAAAGCAACACCTATTTTTATTGATAGTGAAAAAGAGACTTGGAACATGTGTCCTGTGCAATTAGAACTAGCGATAAAGGATCGGATTGCTAAAGGGAGAAAACCAAAAGCAATTATTTTTGTCCATTCCTACGGAATGCCGGCAAAGATTGATGAAATTGTTGCGGTTTCTCGTAAATACAAGATTACTTTAATTGAAGACGCTGCAGAAGCCTTAGGTTCTGAATATAAAGGAAAAAAATGCGGTACTTTTGGTGATTTTGGCATTCTTTCTTTTAATAATAATAAAATTGTAACCACCTTAGGAGGTGGCGTTTTAATTTGTAAAACAGAAGAGGAAAAGCAGAAAGCAATTTTTTATGCAACGCAGGCAAGGGAAAATGTAAATTACTATCAGTATAAAGAAATTGGTTTTAATTATAGGATGAATTCTTTTGCTGCCTTTATAGGTATTTCTGAATTTAAAAAGTTAGCAGAGTATCTAAAACGACGTTTAGATGTAAATGATTTTTATAAAAAATATTTCATTAAATTTAGCAATATTACACTATTAAAAGAACCTTCGGGAGATTTTTGTTCAAACCATTGGCTAAGTTGTATCAAAATTGATGGAGAAAACACTGTTTTTACTAAGCACACACTTATGGCAATGTTTAACAAAAATAACATTGAAAGTAGATTTTTATGGAAACCGATGCATTTACAGCCTGTTTTTAAGAAGTACCCTTATTATGGGACTAAAATAGCAGAAAGTCTTTTTAATAATGGGGTATGTTTACCATCTGGGTCTAATCTGAATAGAAATGATTTAGAGAGAATTTTAACATCAGTAAAGAAAATTTTGTAGATTTGTCAACAAACTAGAACCTTGAAATAATGATAAGAAATTTTGTGTTAAGAACGTTAGATAAATATGCTTCTAAATGGGTAGTTTTTTTTATAGATTTATTTTTAGTATTCGTTTCTTTTTTTATCGCTTATTTTATTCGATTCAATGTTAGCTTTAATTTTAATGTTTCTAACGTATTAGCACAAATGCCCGTTGTGTTGATTTTTGCTGTTTTAAGTTTTTTAACAGTAGGGTCTTATAAAGGTATTATTAGACATACGGGAGTTCGAGATGCTTTTAATGTTTTTATAGCTAGTACTTTATTATGTTTATTGCTTCTTTTGGCAGTTACTTTTAATGTTTTTTTTAAGGTAATAGATTCTTTTTACATACCAAAGTCAATAATTATCATTCATTACTTAGTAACTGCTTTGGTGCTTATTTTAAGTAGATTTATTTTTAAAGCTTTTATAGAAGTACTATCTACAGAGTTAGATGCCATACATAATGTACTTATTTATGGAGCAGGAGATTCTGGTATTATTGCTTTTAGTGCTTTAAATAGAGACAAAAAAAACAATTATGATGTTATTGGGTTTATAGATGATAACAAAAATAAAATAGGAAAAAAAATTGATAGAGTAAAGATTTTTAATCCAAATATAATTACAAAAAAGTTTATAGAAAAACACGCTGTAGATGAGGTAATTATTTCTATTCAAAATATCAAGCCCAATAGATTATTAGCCATTACAGATAAGTTTATAGATTTAGATATTGATGTAAAAATTGTACCTCCTTTATCTAAATGGATTGATGGTGATTTAAATGCAAATCAAATTAGACAAATTAAAATTGAGGACTTATTAGATAGAGCACCCATTATTATAGATAATCCTATTGTACAAAGAGAAGTAGACAACCAAGTGGTATTGGTCTCAGGAGCAGCAGGGTCTATAGGTAGTGAGATTTCTAGACAATTAAGTTTGTATAACTGTAAGTTAATTGTGTTAATAGATCAAGCAGAGTCGCCTTTATACGATTTACAGCAAGAGTTAATTCAGAAAGGAATTACCAATTTTGTAGCCATTGTATCGGATGTTAGAGATCGATTTAAAGTAGAACGTATCTTTAAAAAATACAAGCCCAAAAGAGTTTTTCACGCGGCAGCGTATAAGCATGTTCCTTTGATGGAAAAGTCTCCTTACGAAGCAATTAAAGTGAATGTTTTAGGAACAAAAAATTTAGCAGATTTATCTATTGAATACAAAATAGATCGGTTTGTGATGATTTCTACAGATAAAGCTGTAAACCCAACAAATGTAATGGGGGCTTCTAAAAGAATTGCAGAATTATACATTAGTAGTGTTAGTAAAAACGCTAAAAAAACCAAATTTACAATTACAAGGTTTGGTAATGTTTTAGGGTCTAATGGTTCTGTAATTCCGTTGTTTAAAAGACAAATAGAAAATGGAGGACCTTTAACAGTTACGCATAAAAAAATTACAAGATATTTTATGACCATACCAGAAGCCTGTAGTTTAGTTTTAGAAGCGGGTACCATGGGGAAAGGTGGTGAGATTTATATTTTTGATATGGGGAAATCTGTTAAAATTTTTGAAATAGCAAAAAGAATGATTTATTTATCTGGATTGAATTACCCTGAAGATATCGATATTAAAATTACTGGGTTAAGACCTGGAGAAAAATTATATGAAGAATTGTTGGCTGATGGAGAAAACACCACCAAGACTTATCATGATAAAATAATGATTGCAAAAACGCAAAAGTTAGACAATTCTATTGTTAAAATGAAAATTGATGATTTGGCACTTAACTTTAACAGCTTAAACAATAGTGACCTTGTAAAATTAATGAAAGAATTGGTGCCAGAATATGTTTCTAATAATTCTGAATTTGAAATATTAGATGTAAAAAATTCTGAAGTTAAAATAAAATAGTATTTTTGCAAAAAAAAAAGCATAAATGATTAAAGTTAAAATAACAATCCTTTTTTTAATATTGATAACATCTTCTTGTGTTTCTAACAAGGATATTGCCTATTTTCAATTTGATGAGATTGAACAAAGTGCTGTAAGTAATAATTTTAAGACTATTTTTAAACCAGATGATTTACTACAAATAACAATTTCATCAGTTGATGTTGAGGCGGCTATACCTTTTAATTTACCAGCAGTATCTTTTAGCACGACAGGTTTAGCTACAGGTACGGCTAAACAACAGACTTATTTAATAGACAGTAAAGGAGAAATAGATTTCCCTATTTTTGGGAAATTAAAATTAGGCGGTCTCTCTAGAGAAGAGGCTTTTAAGATGTTAAAGGATAAATTATCACCGGACTATATAGACAACCCAACAATAAATATCAGTATAGCCAATTTTAAAGTAACCGTGTATGGAGATGTGAAAAATCCAGGTACTTTTACCATACCAAATGAAAGAGTAAGTATCTTAGATGCTATAGGTTTAGCTGGGGATTTAAATATTTCTGGACGTAGAGACAATGTGATGGTAATTAGAGAAGAAAATAATAAAAAAGTAAAGTATAAGGTAAATTTATTATCCAATAAAACATTGACTTCTCCGGTTTTCTATTTACAACAAAATGATGTAGTCTATGTAGAACATAATAAAGCAAGAATTCAATCAGCATCATCAAATTCAAACACTAGTTTATTCATTTCAGTTACAGGACTTATTATTACTATAGTTTCTTTACTAACAAGATAAAAAATGCAAATACATAAAGAAAAATCTGCTTTTAATTCGAATGACGATTCAGGTACTTTAGATATTCGAGAAGAACTTGAAAAATATATGTTTCATTGGAAGTGGTTTGTTTTAGGAATTATTATCTCACTAATAGGTGCTTTCATTTTTTTAAGATATACAACACCTAAGTATCGTGCAACGACTTCAATACTGATTAAAGACAATCAAAAGTCGGGTATTTCTAAAGAACTAGAGGCCTTTAAAGATATGGGGATTGTAGGTGGTGGATCTGTAAATAATACGGATAATGAAGTTGAGATATTAAAGTCTAGAAAAATTATTGGGACGGTGGTAGATACGTTAAATTTAACGATGATTTATTTTTCTCAAGGAAGAGTTAAAAAAACGGAAAGCTATGGTGAAAATTTAATTAAGATTTTATTTGAATCGAAGGATGATGAACTCTTAAAAAAAGATAAAGACACCTCCTTTAGTGTGAACATTGTATCATCTGATAAATTTGAATTAAAAGATGTCGAAGATAATTTGATCTCTACGCATTCTTTTGATGAAGTTATTAGTTCTGGTATTGGTGATTTTAGAGTAGTAAAAAGAAATAAATTTCAATTTAAAGAGAGTACTACAGTTTTTGTTTCTCTTTATAAGAAATCAAAAGTGATTGATGGGTATCGTTCTATTTTAAGCATTAGTTCAGTAGACAAAAATTCTAGTGTTTTAAAATTGTCTTTTATACATCCTGTTAAAGAAAAAGCCGAAGATTTTTTAAATGAGTTAGTGACTCAATATAATTTAGATGCCATCAAGGATAAAAATGAAATTTCACAAAAAACTAAAAATTTTATTGATGAAAGGTTATTTACAATTGGTAAAGATTTAAATTCTATACAAGATAGAGTCAAGAAATTTAAGACGGATAATAATATTTCAGGTCTTTCAGGTGAGGGGGAGTTGGCTTTACAAACTGCCTCAACAAATAATCAGAATTTAATTGAGATTAAAACTGAATTAACTATTGCTGAGAGTGTTTTAGAAAATATAAACAAACAATCGAATAAAGACGAAACATTACCTCAGAATTTAGGGTTTTCTGAAGGTTCTATTTCTCAGTCTATTAAAGCCTATAATGAATTAGTGGTTTTTAAAAATCGATTAAGTGTAAATGCGGGGTCTAAAAACCCTCAAATAATGCAATATCAAAAAGAAATAAACTCCTTAAAAATAAACTTAAAAAATAGTATTTCAAACTTAATTACTTCATTAAAAACACAATATGATCAAATTAATAAGGAAGTTGATAGAATAAATAGTAAAGTTTCGGCAATCCCTTCTTTAGAAAGAGGATATATAGATATTGAACGAGAACAAGAAATAATTTCTGGTTTATACTCTTATTTATTAAAGAAAAAAGAGGAAACAGCAATATCACTAGCGGTAACAGTTCCAAATGCAAAAATTATTGATGTTGCCTATGGTTCTAATAATCCAGTTTCTCCTAAAAGAAATATTATTTATCTTGGAGCTTTGCTAATTGGTCTTATAATCCCTTTTATAATTCTTTATGTTAAAAATTTATTAGATACAAAGATTCATACTCGTAAGGATATAGAAGAGTTAACAACAGTTCCTTTTTTAGGGGATGTACCTCATTCTGAAACAAATGAGAAAATTGTTATCGGTAATGATTCAAGAACAAGTACAGCAGAGGCTTTTCGTTTGATTAGAACGAATTTAGATTTTATGTTGTCTAATCATAAAGATAGTGATTTAGGTAAGACAATATTTATTACGTCTACTACAAGTGGCGAAGGGAAATCTTTCATTTCGATTAACCTTGCAGCGGCTCTTTCTTTATCTAATAAAAAAGTTTTACTGATGGGGATGGATCTTAGAGCGCCTAAAGTTACAGAGTACCTAGGGATTCCTGAACGAAAAGGAATTACAAATTATATTACAAACGATAAGTTATCTTTAAATGATGTTAAATTTTCTATTCCTGAAATTAAAGGATTAGATATTATTGCATCTGGTGTAATACCTCCAAACCCTGCGGAATTACTTTTAACGGGTAAAATTAAAGAGTTATTCGACCAAGTTAAAAAAGATTACGATTATATTATAGTGGATACTGCTCCTGTAAACCTAGTTACGGATACGCTATTAGTTTCTAAATATGCAGATATGTTTTTATATGTATCTAGAGCAAATTATTTAGATAAGCGTATGCTTAATATAGTACAAACATTATACAACGAAAAGAAATTACCAAATATGGCTATCGTTTTAAATGATACAGATATGACTAGAGGCTATGGTTATGGCTATGGTTACGGCTATGGCTACGGAAATGGTTATGTCGAGGATGTTAAGAAACCTTGGTATAAAAGAATTTTAAGTTAAAAAAAAAGCATCTATTTTGGATGCTTTTTTTTATATAAACTTGTTGTTGTTCTCTAAAAGATGTTTAATTTTTTCTAAGTTCTTTTTAGTACCAATTTTTTTAAGTAATTCTAAATGATTTTTGTGGTGAGTGTCTGTTCCAACAAAATCATATAGGTTTTCTTTTAAAAGCTTTTCAGACATTTTCTGTACTCCTTTTCCATATTGTTCGGTTAGAGACAATAAGTTTAACTGAAACAAGCATCCTGCTTTTTTAAGCTTATAATAATTATCGATATTCGTATGGAGAAAATTATAACGTTCTGGATGTGCCAATACAGGTTTATAACCCTTAACTTGAATTTCAAATAAGATTTCATAAAGGTTAATTGGTGCACTGAAATAAGACATTTCAACAAGTACATACTTGTCTTTCAAAGTAAGAATATCATTCTTTTCTAAAAGTTCAGAGAATTGTTCATCCATCATATATTCTGCTGCAGCTCTTATAGTAACATCCGTTATATTTCTTTTTTTAAGCGCTGCTTTTACTTCTTCTAATTTACTTTTTATAGTTTCTGAAGAGTTTTGATAAACATCACCCAATACATGCGGAGTAGTTATGATGTTTTTTATTCCGTATGAAGCCATTTTAGAAATCAATTCAATAGAATTATCTAAATTTTTGGCACCATCATCAATTCCTGGAAGAAAATGTGAATGAATATCTACAAAATTATTTGGAAAAAAATTATTTAAAGCAATTTGTTTCTTTTTAAAAAAGATCATATCATTTTATTTGATACAAATTTACAATAATTTAATGTTTTCTTTTAATCTTATCTATAATCAAAAGAAATATTTAATACGAAAACGATTGAAAATTGTTTTACTATTGTATAGGAGTTTTACTTGTGATATCTTTGAGTAAAACAAAATAATTATGATTTTAATTGCAGATGGAGGTTCTACAAAAGCAGATTGGATTGCTATTGATAAAAACAAAGAAGAAGCATTTAGAGTAAGAACTTTAGGTTTAAACCCAGCTATTGTTCCTGAAGAAGAATTGCATAATAGAATTATTAATATGTTTCAACTTATTAATATAAAAGATGATGTTGAAGAAATTCATTTTTATGGTGCTGGCTGTGGAACACCAAAACCAATTGAGATTTTAAAAAATATTTTAGAGGCTATTTTTGTCAATGCTAAAATTTTTATTTCAGAAGATATGTTAGCAGCTGTTTATGCAGCAACGGGTAAAGAGCCTGCTTTAGTATGTATTTTAGGTACTGGTTCTAACAGTTGTTATTATGATGGTAACAAAATGGAAATGTTAGTACCTTCTCTTGGTTATATCTTAATGGATGAAGCAAGTGGCAACTACTTTGGTAAGAAATTGATTATTGATTATTTCTATAAAACGATGCCAAGTGTAATAGCAGAGAAATTTAACGAAGAGTTTGATTTGGATGCAGATACCATAAAGAAAAATTTATATAGAGCATCTAATCCTAATATGTATTTAGCTTCTTTTGCAAAATTTATGTTTGATTTTAAAGAAGATAAATACATTAAAAAAATCATAAAGAAAGGATTTCAAGAGTTTTTTAAATACAGAATACTACCTTATAATAAAGGTACAGAAACCCCAATTTACTTTATTGGTTCTATAGCTCATTATTTTAGAGACACTTTAGAAAAAGTTGCTAAAAAGAATAATTTAGTAATTACAGATGTGATACAAAGACCTATTGATAATTTATTGGAATACCATAAGAATAATATCAATTAATAAAATCTAATAACCTTTCTAAACGCATTCCTCTTGAGCCTTTAATTAAAATTGATTGAAGATTAAGAGGATTGTTTTTTAGATGCGCTAACAAGTCTTCAAAGGTTTTAAACTGCTTATTCTTTGTTTTTGTTTGGTAAAAAATCTCACCAACAAAAAAGCAATTATCAAAATGTAATTTTTCTACGGTGTTTACAATACGTTGATGTTCTTCTAAACTTGTTTTTCCTAATTCAAACATATCACCTAAAATAACCGTTTTATTAGCTTCTTTTATGGTTTCAAAATTTTCAAGCGCAGCTTTCATGCTTGTCGGATTAGCATTGTAAGCGTCTAAAATAATTTTGTTTTCAGTTTTTTGTATGATTTGAGATCGGTTATTATCTGGAATATAGCCTTCTATAGCTTCTTTAATCTTCTTATCAGAAACTTTAAAATAATGTCCAATTGTACAAGCTGCAGCAATGTTTGTGTAATTATATTGACCAATAAGATTACTTTGAATCTTATTAGTATTTAAAGATAATTTAACAAAAGGATTTACTTCTAAGTACTCTAGGTTATTAATAAAAGGAATTGTTTTTAGTTTTTTTGATTTCTCAACCTGAATAACGTCATCAGGATTTATAAAAGCACTTTTATTATTTTTTTCTAAGTAAGCATATAATTCACTTTTACCTTCAATAACACCTTCAATACCTCCAAAACCTTCTAAATGCGCTTTTCCAAAATTGGTGATGTATCCAAAATCTGGTTCGCAAATAGTGCATAAAAAGGCAATTTCTTTTTTATGATTTGCACCCATTTCTACGATACCTATTTCCGTTTTAGGAGTCATAGAAAGTAACGTAAGTGGCACACCAATATGATTGTTTAGATTTCCTTTGGTTGCCGTTGTTTTGTAGGCTTTTAATAAAACAGTGTTGATTAATTCTTTTGTAGTTGTTTTTCCATTACTGCCTGTAAGACCAATAATAGGAATGTTTAAAACTTTTCTATGGTAATTTGCGAGCTGTTGCAGTGTTGCTAAAACATCATCAACAAAAATAATGTTTGTATTATTTTTGTACAGTTCTTCATCAACAATTGCATAAAGAGCACCTTGTTTAATTGCTTCTTCTGCAAATAGATTTCCATTAAAATTATCGCCTTTTAATGCGAAAAATAAGGTGTTTTTTCTAATATTTCTTGTGTCTGTGTCAACAAGAAAATGTTTAGAATATAAATTGTAAATCTCTTTAATTTCCATCTTTTAAAATAAAAAACCTCACTGTAGAAATTACAGTGAGGTTATGTTTTTTAATAAATATTTTATTATCTAACTGAGTTTCTCGCTTTTTTTCTCTTAGAAGACATCGGTCCTACTTTGTCTGTAACACATCTAAAGCCAATAAAGTTTGTAGCCATATATTCTGGTAAATATCTTCTTTGTGCTGGATCTAGCCAATACTCTCTATCAGACCAAGCGCCACCTTTATATACTCTTGTATTATTACTAATTAAAGTAGTTCTTTTTTTAGCGTCATTTACTAAAACTTCTTTACCTGTTTCTGGATCTATTTCTTTACTAGGACTTCTTGGAGAGTTGTACATGCTTGGTTTAAAACCAAACTGGTCCTGCTCTTCTTCATAGAATCTAGAAGAATTTAAGTCTCCATCTCCAATATCTGTATTATCAGAAACAGAAAAGTTTCTTCTTAAAGCAGCATCGTCTTTTGTAATTGGTATATATTTAATGCTTCCTGGTAATTCTTTTGGAATTATTTTTCCGTTAGGCAAGGTGTCATATTCTATTTCTGCATTATCAGAACTATTAATAATTACAACTTTACCTTCTTTATCAATCATCTTTTTAGTAAAAATATTACCTCTAAAATAATTAAAATCATTTGCGTCGTTATCAATAATAGGCCTATAAACATCAGCAACCCATTCTGCAACGTTTCCAGACATATCGTATAAACCAAATGCATTTGGTGGATATGATTTTACTTTAATAGGAATGTCAGAACCATCTGAACTCCAACCAGACAAACCACTATAATCACCTTCACCTTGTTTAAAGTTAGCTAACTGATCTCCTCTATGTCTTTTTTTTGTTTCTCTAGAATATTTACCATCCCAAGCATATTTTTTACGCCCTCTAATATTGTTATACTCTCTATTTTCAATATTAGCTTTTGCTGCAAATTCCCATTCAGCTTCAGTTGGTAATCTAAACTTCTGACTTAAAACACCGTCTGCTTGTGTGATTTTTCTACCTTGAAAAGCTCCTTTTTCACTTTTAACAGCACCTCTAGATCTAATTCCTTTCTTGTAAATAGTACTATCACCATCAAAAAGGTTATCAGAAGCAGCTAAGAAAACATCGGTATCAAAAAAGTTTCTAATACTATCATTTTCAAAGATGTTTTTAATATATCCCTTATCTATTAATTTTTTTAAATTTACTGCGTTTGTACGCCATTTACAGTATTGGTTTGCTTGTAGCCAACTAACACCAACAACAGGATAATCTGAATATGCAGGATGTCTAAAGTAGTTTTCTGATAAAATATCTGTATTTCCTAAACTTTTTCTCCAAACTAAAGTGTCGGGTAAAACAGAATTATAAATGTGTTTGTATTTTTCTTCTGATGGAGGAAAAACATCTTTGGTGTTTTGTATATACAGAAAGTATTCTGAGTTGGTAACTTCTGATTCATCCATGTAGAAAGAGCGAATGTGCATCTTTTTAGGCGTAGTGTTCCAATCAAACATAACGTCATCTTGCACTTGTCCCATTGTAAAAGAACCGCCCTCTACAGCAACCATTCCTAAAGGGATTTCTTGTCCTGCTGTTTCGTTTCCTCTTATATAATTACCATATTTTGGATTGTTAAAAGGTAATCCTGTAAGTGTCGAATTTCCTGAAGTTGATTTACTACAACTAGCCAAGGTTAAGGCAGATAGTACAACTAAAGATATTTTAAATACGTTTCTCATTCCTAATTGAAAATTAGTTTAGGGTTTTTATTATAGCGATGCAATTTACAATAATTCTACATTCATACAAGTAAAATGGTAATTTTAACGCTGCATTTTTCTTCTCACTTTTATTTAAACGATTGCTTTTTAAATTTAGTATAATTTATCTTTGTAACTACTAAAATATCTATAAATTATTTGCGTTATTTGAATACAATTATGAAAAAACAATTATTTACTCTTTTTTTTAGTTTTTTAATTCAACTAATTCCCGCTCAAGGCACTACTTCTGTTCTTGCTTCTGGAGATTGGTTTAAGTTTTCGGTAGATACTACTGGCGTTTTTAAAATAGATAAAAATCTATTACAACAAATAGGGATATCGACCAACAATCTAAATCCAAAGAAAATTCGCATTTATGGAAATGGAGGAAGTCTTTTACCTGTTTTAAATTCAGATGATAGATATAATGATTTACAAGAGAATGCTATTTATGTAGAAGGTGAAAGTGACGGCTCTTTTGATGATGGAGATTACATACTTTTCTACGCTAAAGGACCGCATGATTGGGTTGGGACTTCTGCATCAACAATGCGTCATAGACAAAATATTTATGATGATAATGCCTATTACTTTATTACTGTTTCTAATGACGATGGAAAAAGAATTCAACCAAAAACGAGTATTACAGGTGTTGCTACATCACAAATTACAACTTTTGATGATTATACTTTTTATGAAAAAGATGAAAGGAATTTAATTGCTGCGGGTACTCAATGGTTTTTTAAGACCGATTTTAATATAGAAAATACACAGAGTTTTAAAATTCCGTTTCCCAATTCGGTTTCAGGCGCTGTTAGCTTTATTAAAGTTAGAGGTGTTTCTACATCTATTACTTCTTCTCAAATGAGTGTTAAGGTGAATGGAGTAGATCTTTACAACCTTAATTTTTCGCCAACAACCGAAGTAGATAGAGCAAGAACATCAGAAAATAAAGGAAATGTATCAAATACTACAGATTTTTTTGACGTAAGTATTACCTACGATAATAAAGGAAATCCCTCTGCCACAGCTTTTTTAGATTATATAGAAATTATAGGTAAAAAAGAACTAATTGCAGACGGAAATCAATTTTCATTTAGAAGTTTTGAGCAGGCAAATTCAACCGGAGTTATAGAGTATCAAATAGAAAATAATTCAAATTTTTTTCAAGTTTGGGATGTGTCTAATCATTTAGATCCTAAAAATATTAGTAATCAAGGTACCGGAAATAATTTTAATTTTAAAGAAAATGGTGGTGATTTAAAAGAATTTATCGTTTTAAACCAGGATGATTATTATATACCTAAAACATTGCGAAACAGCCGTGTAGTTAATCAAAATTTACATGGTTTAAAAGATATTAATTATCTTGTTATTACAAATTCAGAACTTTCTAGTGAAGCACAAAGAATGGCAGATTACCATCAAGAGAATTCTGGCTTAACAACAAAAGTAGTGTTGTTAGATGAAATTTACAATGAGTTTTCTTCAGGATCTAAAGATATTACGGGAATTAGAGATTTTTTAAAGCATTTATATACAACCAATTCATCCGAAGATAAAAAACTAAAATATGTTTGTTTCTTTGGCGATTCTTCTTACGATTATAAAGATAGAATTGTGGGGAATAATAATATTGTACCCGTAAAATTATCTGAAAGTAGTTTTAACTTAGCTAGTTCTTGGGTAACGGATGATTTTTTTGTGATGTTAGATAACAATGAGGGGACGATGAATTCGAGTAGCCATAATATTGATGTTGCATCAAGTAGGGTCCCTGTTTCTACAATTTCTGAAGCAAAAATTGCTGTTGATAAAATTTTAAGTTATTATCATAAAGATGCACTTGGCGATTGGCGGAATACAATAACCTTATTAGCGGATGACATTGATGCTGCGGGAGAAGAAGTTTTACAGGCAGGAGTTGAGTCTATTGCTGATGATATAAAAGATGAAAAACGGATTTTTAATATTAATAAAATCTATTTAAATGCATTTGTACAAGAGAACTCATCTGGAGGAGAACGATACCCAGAGGTTAATGAGGCTATTACAAATGCTATAGAAAAAGGAACGTTGGTTTTTGATTATTTTGGTCATGGGGGTGAAGATGGATTTGCTTCAGAAAAAATATTAGAAAAGCCACAAATTCAAGGTTTTAATAACCCGAATATGTTGCCTTTATTGATCACTGTTACTTGCGATTTTTCTAGATTTGATAATCCGAATAGAATAACTGCTGGCGAACTTACTTTTTTGAATGAGAAAGGTGGTGCTGCAAGTATGATAACTACAACAAGAGAGGTTTTTATAACTACAGGGCAGTTGTTTAATGAAGATTTAATAAAGGTTTTATTAGCATTTGAACCAGAAGATGAAGATTTATCGGTAGCAGAAGCTTTAATGAAAACTAAAAATAGTTTTTTTAGTACTCAAAAGTTCTTTATTTTTCATTTTGGAGATCCAGCAATGAAATTAGCAATTCCAAAGCCAAATGTTCGTATTACAGAAATGAATGGTAAAGATATCTCTCAATTAGATACCTTAAAAGCCTTGTCTAAAGTCCATTTTAAAGGAGTTGTTTTAGATGATAAAAATGTAAGGTTACCAAATTTTAATGGAACTTTATCAACTACTGTTTTTGATAAATCTATTGATAGAACTACTTTAGATAATGATGGTTTTGGAATAACAATGCCTTTTGATATACAGAACAGTAAAATTTTTAGAGGAGAAGCTACGGTTACAAATGGTGAGTTTGAGTTTGATTTTATTGTTCCGAAGGATATAAAAATTGCTTATGGAGAAGGAAAGTTAAGTTTTTATGCAAATAATGAAATTATAGATAAAGCAGGTTATAATGTAGATATCGTTGTTGGTGGTATCGATGAGAATGCTCCTGACGATACGGTTGGCCCAGAAATAAAACTGTATATGAATGATGAGTCTTTTATTGATGGAGGAAACACCAACAGTTCACCTAATTTAATTGCTGTTTTATCTGATTTTAGTGGAATTAATACTTCTATAACCGCTGTAGACCATGATATTGTTGGTGTTTTAGATGGAGATACTACAAACCCAATTATATTAAATGATTTTTATAAAACAGAACTAAACGATTTTACAAAAGGTAAAGTTACCTACACCTTAAGAGATTTAGAGGTTGGACCACATACCTTAAAAATAAAAGTTTGGGACACGTACAATAATTCATCAGAATTAACGTTAAATTTCGTGGTTGTGAGCGATACAATCTTAAATTTAGAAAATGTTTTAAATTACCCAAACCCTTTTGTAAATTACACACAGTTTTGGTTTAATCACAACAAACCTAATGAGAATTTAGAAGTTCAGGTGCAAATATTTACGGTTTCAGGTAAATTAATAAAAACAATAAACCAAAACATACCAAACGCAGAAACGTTAGTAAGAAGTGTTACTTGGAATGGTTTAGATGATTTTGGTAATAAAATAGGAAAAGGCGTTTACGTTTATAAATTAAAAGTAAAATCAACAGAAAGTAATCTAGTTGCAGAGAAGTATGAAAAATTAGTAATACTTCAATAAAAATTAGATATTTGTCAAATAAAAATCAGAATAAAGAAATCAAATGAAAAAATTAGGAATCTATTTTATATTATGTGCGTTTGTAACTATAAAGACAACTGCACAAACAGAAATAAACACCGATAATATTGGTGGTATTACAACTGCTGTACCATTCTTACTAATAACACCAGATGCAAGAGCAGGTGGTATGGGAGATGTAGGAGTTGCAACTTCTGCAGATGCTTTTTCTTTGTTTCATAATGCGGCAAAAATGACATTTAGTAACAGACAAGTTAAAGCAGGTATTACCTATTCACCTTGGTTACGTAATTTAACAGACGATATTTTTACAGGAAGTGCATCTTACATGAACCGCTTTAGTGATAGAGCAGCTTGGGGTGCCGATTTAAAATATTTTTCTTTAGGTCAGATAGATTTAACAAACTCTGATGGTAGCGATAATGGAACAATTAACCCAAATGAATTAGCATTTACAGGTGCTTATGCGCTAAAGTTAAGTGAAACATTTTCTATGGGAGTTGGGTTAAAATATGTAAGATCTAATTTAACTTTTAACGGTACAAACAGTACGTTAAGACCTATAAACTCTTTTGCTGTAGATGTTTCTGGGTATTACCAGTCTTTAGAAGAAAATTATGGTAATTTTAATGGACGTTATAGAATTGGATTTAACTTAGCTAATATTGGACCAAAGGTTTCTTACAGTCCAGGAAGCGAAGATTTTATTCCTACCAATTTAAAATTAGGGGGTGGATTCGATTTTATATTAGATGATTATAATACAATTTCTACAACCCTAGAATTTACAAAATTATTAGTACCAACTCCACCAATTAGAGACAATGATGGTAATATTGTTGAGGGAGAAGACGATAATGTTGGTTGGGTTAGTGGAATTTTTCAATCTTTTGGAGACGCACCAGGCGGATTTAGCGAAGAATTGCAAGAATTTACCTATGCTTTAGGAGCAGAGTACTTATATAACAATGCCTTTGCTTTAAGAGGTGGGTATTTTCATGAAAGCCAAGATAAAGGAAATAGACAATACTTTACGTTAGGTGGAGGGTTTAAAACCAATGCTTTAAATGTAGATTTGTCTTATTTAATTAATTCCTCTGATGTAAATAATCCATTAGAAAACTCATTACGTTTTTCATTATCGTTTGATTTAGGTGAAGTTTTTGATGATTATTAAAAGTCAATTTTTTTTAGTAAGTTTATAACAATATTTAAAAGCAGTCAATTAAGGCTGCTTTTTTTGACGAACAGATTTTTATGAGAAAAATTGAAATTTCAACTTCAGCTACTATTTATAAAGATATTTCAGAGCTTTCCGTAGAAGACAATAAGTTAATGCATAAAGCCATTGAAGCTAGAAAAAAAGCATACGCTCCTTATTCTAAATTTAATGTAGGTGCTGCCTTGTTGTTAGATAATGGAGAGATTGTTTTAGGAAACAATCAAGAAAGTGCAGCATACCCTTCTGGTATGTGTGCAGAAAGAGTTGCTATTTGGAAAGCAGGCTCTACATACCCAAACATGAAAATCAAGAAATTGGCAATTACGGCAAGTTCTACCATAACAAATGTAGATAAACCAATAGGTCCTTGTGGTGCCTGTAGGCAAACTTTATCAGAATATGAAATCAATCAAAAAGAACCCTTTAAGGTGCTTTTTATGGGAGAAGTTGGTGAGGTTGTAGTAACAGAATCATTACTTTCTTTATTGCCTTTTTCGTTTGATAGTAAATACTTGTAGTTTTTTTAGGGCGTTTTAACAGGCTTTCCACTATATCTTTTTATGCAGCATTTAGTTTAACTTATTTTTCTAAAAAAAAAATGAATTAATTACAAAAAAAGATATAGAATAAAAGGTAAGCATAAAAAGGATGCCGTTTCAATCCCTAACGCAAACAGTAAATGATACTGTTTTTAGAACCTTACCTTGTCTTTTTCTTGCAAGGTGTTAAGAAGCTTGTAGGTGTTTTTAAGGAAATAATAAAACTAAATTGTATATGAAACCAGATATTTCTTCAAGAAAAGACATCAAATTTATTATTACAAAGTTTTATGATTTGTTATTGGCTGATAAAAAAATGATTCCTTTTTTCGAAGATATTGTAGCACAAAATCATTTAGAAGAACATTTAAACGTTATTTCTGATTTTTGGAACGACATTCTTTTCGATACAAATACCTACGCTAATAATGTGATGAAAAAGCATGTGGATAAAAATGCTTTTGTGGTTTTTAAGAAAGAACATTTTACTATTTGGATATCGTATTTTTTTGAAACGATAGATGCTAGTTTTGAAGGAGAAAATGCGCACAATATGAAGAATAGAGCAAGGTCTATAGCTACTGTTATGGAACTAAAAATGGGAGTTTATCAATAAAAACACAGATTCCTTCTAAATAAGATTTTTTTAAAACAGCTACTTTGAATATCATTTTTTATAAAGGATTTTAATGGTGTTAATTACAAAAATTGTAATTTAGAGGGCTTATATTTTTCAATAAAATAATATTAATATCAACTATGATTTCATCAAAAATAACAGGAACAGGAACTTTTATACCATCTATTAAAAAGGAAAACAAAGATTTCTTAAATGAACATTTCTTGAATGAAGATGGTACTACCTTTTCATCAGAAAATGATGTTATTATCGAAAAATTTAAAGCAATTACCGGTATAGAAGAAAGACGATACGCAAAACCAGAATATGCCTCTTCTGATTTGGCATACTTTGCAGCTCAAAAAGCAATTGAAGATGCCAATATCAATCAAGAAGATTTAGATTATATTATTATCGCTCATAATTTTGGAGACGTAAAAGTAGGTGCAGTACAAAGTGATATGTTACCAAGTCTGGCAACAAGAGTAAAACACAAGTTGGGTATTAAAAACCCTAACTGTGTTGCGTATGATATTCTTTTTTGTTGCCCAGGTTGGATAGAAGCAACCATACAAGCCCATGCATTTATTAAAGCAGGAATGGCTAAAAAATGTTTGGTTATTGGTTCTGAAACGTTGTCTAGAGTGGTAGATAAATACGATAGAGATTCTATGATTTTTAGTGATGGAGCAGGAGCTTGTATTTTAGAAGCTACAGAAGAAGCTAATGTTGGTATTTTAAGTAATGCAACGCAAACCTTTGCAAATGACGAAGCCTTTTACTTACATTACGGTAGTTCTTTTAATAAAGAAGAAAACCAAGATGTGCAGTATATTAAAATGTTAGGTAGAAAAATTTATGAATTTGCCTTGGTTCATGTTCCTGCTGCTATGAAATTTGCTTTAGATAAAAGTGGCGTAGAAATAGACGATGTTAAAAAGATATTCATTCATCAAGCCAATGAAAAAATGGACGAGGCTATTATGAAACGTTTCTTTAGATTATTTAAAAAGAAAGTTCCAGAAGGAGTAATGCCTTTAAGTATTCGTAAATTAGGAAATAGTTCTGTTGCAACCGTACCTACATTATTAGATTTGGTTTTAAAAGGAGTAATTGAGGGGCAAGAAGTAAATAAAGGAGATGTTGTTATTTTTGCTTCAGTTGGTGCAGGAATGAACATCAATGCTATTGTTTATCGTTTTTAAGACTTGATTGTTTCAGGAAAATTTACAGAGTAAAACAAAGAACTTTACATAGCTTTTTTCTTTGTGTACTTTTCGATTAGTGATGTTTTAATAATTTTACGAGTTGTTAAACAGAGGTTTACAAAGTAAAGCAATTATATATACAGAGATTTTTTTTTCGCTCTTTGTAAAAAATCTTAGCGTTCTTTTCGTTTAGTTAATTTTATTATTGTTAAAAGTTGTTACTCCAAGATACATAGCGTTTTTTCTTTGCTTCCTTAGCGAAAATACTTTTCGTTTATTTTTTTTAATATTTTTTCAGGAAGTTATTCTGGAAAAATAATATTGAGATACCAAATTACGTTAATATTTATTTCTTTGCACACTTTGCTAAAATTCTTTGTGTGCTTTGCGTTTAATTTCAAATCAATATATTATTTTTGCGCATGCAACAACACAACGTACTTATTTTAGATTTCGGATCGCAATACACACAACTAATTGCGCGAAGAGTAAGAGAATTAAACATCTACTGTGAAATTCATCCTTACAATCATCAACCAGCAAACGCAAGCGAATTTAAAGCAGTTATCTTATCAGGTAGCCCAAACTCTGTAAGAGGAGAAAATGTTTTACACCCAGATTTATCAGAAATTAGAGGAAAAAAGCCTGTTTTAGCAGTTTGTTATGGTGCTCAATATTTAGCACATTTTTCTGGCGGAAAAGTAGCTCCTTCAAATACTAGAGAATATGGTAGAGCAAACTTATCTTTTATTGAAAGTGGAGAAACTTTCTTCGAAAACATTTCAGAAGGGAGTCAGGTTTGGATGAGCCATTCAGACACTATTAAAGAATTACCAACAGGAGGAAAATTATTAGCAAGCACAAAAGATGTAGAAAATGCTGCTTATAAAATAGAAGGTGAAGAAACGTATGCAATTCAATTTCATCCAGAAGTGTATCACTCTAAAGACGGTAAACAGTTATTAGAAAACTTTTTGGTTAAAATTGCAAGAGTAGCACAAACTTGGACTCCAGATTCTTTTGTAGAAAGTACTGTAGCAGCAATTAGAGAAAAAGTAGGAAACGATAAAGTAGTTTTAGGACTTTCTGGTGGTGTAGATTCTACAGTGGCAGCAGTATTATTACACAAAGCAATTGGTAAAAACCTGTATTGTATTTTTGTTAATAATGGTCTTTTAAGAAAAAATGAGTTCGAAAGTGTACTAACTCAATACGAAGGTATGGGATTAAACGTTAAAGGTGTAGATGCATCGGCACGTTTTTTGAAAGCTTTAGAAGGATTAACAGATCCAGAGAAAAAAAGAAAAGCAATCGGAAACTCTTTTATTGAGGTTTTTGATGATGAAGCACATCAAATTACAGATGTAACTTGGTTAGCACAAGGTACTATTTATCCAGATGTTATTGAGTCTGTTTCTGTAAATGGAGGACCATCTGCAACAATTAAAAGTCATCATAATGTGGGAGGTTTACCAGATTATATGAAATTAAAAATTGTAGAGCCTTTAAGAATGATTTTTAAAGACGAAGTAAGAAGAGTAGGAGCTTCTATGGGGATTGATCCAGAATTATTAGGGCGTCATCCTTTTCCTGGACCAGGTTTAGGAATCCGTATTTTAGGAGATATTACTGCAGAAAAAGTTAGAATTTTACAAGAAGTAGACGCCGTTTTTATAAACGGATTAAAAGAAGATGGCTTGTATGATAAAGTTTGGCAAGCAGGTGCTATGTTACTGCCAGTAAACTCTGTAGGAGTAATGGGAGATGAAAGAACTTACGAAAAAGTAGTGGCTTTAAGAGCCGTAGAAAGTACAGATGGTATGACTGCAGATTGGGTAAATTTACCTTATGAGTTTTTGCAAAAAACATCTAATAAAATTATAAATCAAGTAAAAGGTGTAAACAGAGTTGTCTATGATATTAGCTCTAAACCACCTGCAACTATAGAATGGGAATAATGTATATGAAACATGTAAAATTTTTTGTTTTTCTATGTATTTTAACGTTTACTGTTTCTTGCGGTCAACAAAAAAAGTACGTTCAGTATAAAGTAAAAGAAGGTGAAACAATGAGAGGGATTGCCCAGAGATTGGACATGAAAACCAGTGATTTACTGCGCTTAAACCCAGATGTTGGCAGAAAACCAGAAGTAAATTCTGTAATTGTAATTCCGAACAAAAAAATAAAAGCATCAAATTCAGTTACAAAAGGAAAAACTGTAGATGATGAAATTTCGGATGCTGCAAAAAAAGAAGCCGCTTTAAAAAATAAAGAAGAAGAAGTTTTAAATGAACTTAAAAAGAACTTTGTTGTTTACGAAGTAAAAAAAGGAGATACTTTCTATAGTTTAACGCGTTTTTATAATGTTTCTCAAAAAGAAATAATTGCTTTAAACCCAATATTATCTGAAGGTCTAAAAGTAGGACAGGTTATAAAAATTAAACCAATAGTAGAAGGAGATGTCTCTGAAAACGATATTTACGAAGATGTTATAGAAGATAATATTTCTTTAAAAGTAGCACTACTTTTGCCATTTAGTGCAAAAGAATACAGTGGTACAGAATCAAAAGATATTTTTCAGAAAAGTAAATTAGCAAATATGGTTACCGATTTTTACTTAGGAGCAGAAATAGCTATAGATTCATTAAGAAAACAAGGAATAGAAATAGACCTAAATGTTTTTGATACAGAAAAAAATGGAACAAAAATCAGCACTATTTTAGCAGAAAATAATCTTAATAAGAATGATGTAGTTATTGGGCCGTTATATTCTGAAGAAGTAGAAATAGTTGCAAATAAGGTAAATGTACCCGTAGTGTTTCCTTTTTACTCTAAAAATCAATCTAAGTTTACAGCGTCTAAATTGATAAAAACGTCACCCGAGAAAAAAGTTTTTAGAGAAGAACTAACAGCGTATATTAAAGATAATTTTACAAAAGGAAATTTAATCTTGGTAGGTGATGGAAAATCAGATTCTAACACTTCTAATGCTATTATAAAACAATCTTTACAGTCGCACGATTCTATCAATGCTGTTCATATTCTTAAGCCTAGTAAAGGGTATATTGCCAAAGATCGTTTCTTAAAAATTTTAAAACCTAATGAAGAAAACTGGATTGTTTTAACTTCTGGAAACACTATTTTAGTAGCAGATGCTATAAATAGTTTAATTAGTTTACCAGAAAACACAAGCATCCGTGTTTTTACTTTTAATAAAGGAAAAGCTTTCGATAAAATAGCAAATTTAAAACTAGCCAAAATCAACCTAACTTATGTTAGTGATGAGTATGTAAATGAAGCTTCTGCATCTACACAGCAATTTAATAATCAATATGCTAAAAAGAACAATGCGTTGCCTTCTTTTTCGGCAACCAAAGGTTTTGATATTACCTATGATGTTTTAATTCGTTTAGCTTCTGGAGATGATTTAAAAGATACTTTTAAAGATGGAGCTTCTTTTAGGGTAGAAAGTAAGTTTGATTATTCAAGTAAAATGTTTGGTGTATCAGAAAATAACGGACTGTTTATTGTTCAGTATAATAAAGATTTAAGTTTAACGAGGTTAAAGTAGAAAAGTATTTATAAACGGAAATAGCTTCTTTTTTAGTAGCTATTTCCTGCTTTCACTACTCGCTTTTTTAGTCCTGATAAAAATCAGTACTAAAAAGAGCTCAAACAGACCGCTCAATCAGGGCTAAGCTCTTTTATAGGCCAACTACATAAAGAGTGTTTTAAGTTTTAATAAGAAAGTATTAGTCATAAAAAAAATCCGCTTTTTAGCGGATTTTTTTTATATCAGTAAAAACAAAATAGATTAAATCTTCTTCATTTGTTGTTTCATCATACCCATTTGTTCTTTAAGCATACCATGTTTGTCTAATTTTTTAGCCTCCGCCATTAAATTAACTGCTTCACGTTTACGTCTTTTTGTCATCGCAATACCCGCTAACTGTAATTTAGCCATTGCTAAATCATGATCCATTGCCAAACCTAATTTTATAGCTTTACGCAAATATTTTTCAGCTTGTGTAATATTTGTCTGACTTAATATAATTCCGTGTAAATAATTATAATACCCTTGTTGTTTTACAATTAAAGCCGCTTCAGGGTTTTTAATATAACCCAACCATTTTTGAGTTCCTTCAAAATTTTGTTTACGTAATTGTAAAAAAGCCATTAAAATAAATTCGTTTTTAAAATATAGTAAAACAAAAATTCCGGCTAGTAATAAGATAGAAATTCCGTTCATTATATTTACTTGAGTGAATTGGTACACTGCCCAAGCTGTAAGTAAACCTGCAATAGCTAATTTTATATTTTTATGAAACATATTGTTTTTTAATGTTAATTAAATCGAAAGCAAAAATACATTTTATTGCGAAACTTTATCGTTACTTTTTAAAGTATTTCTTGTATTTAAACGATGCTATAATTGTTAATATAACTAAAGCAGCAATATAAATATAAGCTTCTTGTGGTGTTACGGCTTTATCTCCACTCGCATAAGAATGCAAACCAGATAAATAAAAGTTTACTCCAAAATAAGTCATCATTATAGATAAGTAAGCAAAAGCCGCCGCAAAATTAAATGCAAGTCTACTACGTAAACCAGGTATTAAACGCATGTGTAAAACAAAAGCATAGATCATAATAGAAATTAAAGCCCAAGTTTCTTTTGGATCCCAGCCCCAATAACGTCCCCAACTTTCATTAGCCCACATTCCGCCAAGAAAGTTACCAACCGTTAGCATAACCAAACCAACGGTAACTGCCATTTCGGTAATTATTGTTAATTCTTTAATATTAAGATCCATTCTCTTTTTATTCTTTTCTGTTGTAAAGACAATAAGTAGTAAAGAAACAATACCTAAAATCATACCTAAAGAAAAAGGCCCATAACTAGCTACAATAATAGATACATGTACCATTAACCACCAAGAGTTTAGTACAGGTTGTAAATTAGCAATGGCAGGATCTAACCAGTTTTGATGTGCAAATATTAAAATAATGGCTGCTAAAAATGTTGTCGCTCCAATAGTTAATGTCGATTTTTTTCCTAAATACAAACCAAATAGCATAGTTGCCCAGGCAACATAAATAATAGACTCGTAAGCATTACTCCAAGGAGCATTTCCGCTAATGTACCATCTAGCTGCTAAGCCGAATGTGTGGAAGAGAAAACTTAGAAGGGTTAGAACAATAAGTCCTTTTACGATTAAACTAAGTGCTTTAGATTTATAGAAAAATATTTTTAAGATTTCAATAAAGATTAATAACAATCCTAAAATCATATAAAAAATAGAAGTCTTTGTAAATATGCTCCATTTATTATAAGTAATTTCTAAATCAATTTTATTTTCTGACGGATATACTTCAGCCCCAAATTTCTTTTGAAACTTTTTAATTCCGTCTAAAATTTGATTTGCTTTTGTATAATCTTTGGTTTGTTTTGCTTCTTGTAAAAGCTGAATGTAAACAGGTAAAGATTGACGAACAAAGACAGAGTCTGTTGCTTTAAAACCTGCCGTTAAAGTTTCTGGTTGAGAAACCCAAGTGTTATTATCATCATTAGGAATTGGGTAAATACGTAAAATACCACCACCAATTGCGCTATATAATAAACCTACTCGTTTATCAATTTTAATAAGGTCTTTTTCGTATTTATTTTTTACATTTTTTTTCTGTGATTCCGCTACTTGTTCTTTAATTTTATAAGCTCCGGTTGGAGTAATAAAATCAGATAAACGTGCATATTCTGTAGTTTCAGGAATACCTATCAATTGTCTAATTTTATAGTTTCCTTTTTCTAAATAAATTACAGGAACTTCAAACCACAAACGTGGGTTTTCTATAATAGATAACAAAACCTGACTAGGTTGCATGCCATTAAAGGTTTCTGTTTGACTAACTTTTCTAACCAATTCAGAAGCAAATGTGTGAGCTGGTTTCATTCGTCCACCAGCATCTTGTATTACTAGCTTATTAAAACTTTCAGCATGGTTTATATCAACTAAATTTGCTTTTAAAACAGAATCTATTTGCTGATTTGAAATGTTATTTTCTTTATGTGCTGTATGTTGACCAAAACTAAAACTAGAAATGAATAATGTTGCTACAATAGAAAGGGTCATTTTTTTCTTTCTAATTTTTTTCAAACCTTGTTTTAAGTCATTAAAACGTGTGTTTTTATCAAAAAGCATACTTATTAACCCTGTATATAATAAAGAATAGCCTAAATAAGTAATAAAGGTTCCCCAAAAATCATGATTTACAGAGAGGTGTGTTTCTTCTCTTGGTCCTGATAAGTCGTAACTAGATTGAAAAAACTTGTAGCCTTTGTGGTCTAAAATATGGTTCATGTAAATTCTATAATCAAATGTTTCTTCTGTATCTACTACGGTTACTTCACTTGCATAAGAAGCAGCACTTTCAGAACCTGGATATTTTTCTAATTGAAAGTCGTTTAGTTTTAATGAAAACGGGGTTTCTAATATTTTAGAACCGTATAACATTCTAAAATTTAATCCTCCAACAGTAAGTTCTTTAGAGCCTGCAGAATTATATTTACCACCAGTTAATTCTATTCTTTTTGTTTCGTTGTTGCTTTTAACGTCTAAAACAATAACATCTAAATTTTTACTATCTTTTTTACCACTAGTAGTTTTCATAAATCCTTTTTCAGCAGGTTTAGGAATCACAAATTGTAAGCCAGCAATATTGTGTAACGTTAAATACTGAAAATTCTGAACAGAGTCTTTTACAATGTTTCCTCTTTTTTGATCTGCCATTCTAAACCAATCACCGGCATCTTTAGAAACCATTTTTAAGTTTCCATTTTCTTTTGTAAAGTTTATAGAAGCATTGTTGTCTGGAGTATCAAAACTTACTAAAACACCGTGTATATTCTGAGTTGTTCCTTTTTTAATCCAGTGTTCATGGCGCGTACCTTCAGAAGATTCAACAAAAAATAAATGTTCAACACCGTTTTCATCCGCTACTAATTTTTTTTCTGCCCAAGGAATATAATCAACCAATTCAAAACTAAAATCTTGTGTTTTGTCTTCGTTTTTAAAATTATCTGAATAAGACCAAGAATTTTTACCCCATGCAGATAATAATATAGGTTTGTTTATTTCTGGTTTTTGAACTTTCCCGTTATCAACAATTACATTTAAATAAGTAGTTTCAGATAAGAATTTATTGGTAGATTGTCCTTCCTCAATCATCATAATACCTTCAAAGCCCATGTAACGTGTTACTCCTGCACCAATTAAAATAAAGAAAAAAGCCAAATGAAACATTAAAACAGCCCATTTTTCTTTTTTATATAATCTGTATCTAAAAATGTTTCCAAAGAAATTAATAACAAAGAATACCATAATAGCTTCAAACCACCAGGTGTTATACACGAGTGCTTTTGAGGTTTGTGTGCCAAAGTCGTTTTCTATAAATGTGGCAATTCCCATTGCAGTGGCAAAAACTATAAATAAGACTGCCATTAAACGTGTTGAGTAAAGTATACTAATAATTTTTTTCATCCTTCTGAAATGCTTTTTTAAAAGAGCAACAAATTTAAGCATAAAAGCACAAATGAACTTCTAGATATAGGTATATTTATATATTAAAGTTTTAAAAAAATCATAAAATTTATGTCTAAATATCATGTAATTCCTAATATCATAAAAGATGAAGTAGAAACAGCATTAAATTATTATCCACAGTTAAAAAAGATACCTATTCAGTTTAAATTTAAAAAAAATATTAAAAAGTCTACTATGCAAGCAAGACCCACTTTTAATAGTTTTTTTAAGCCTAAAAAAAATAGACAGTTTTTAATTTTAATTAGCGAGAAATTTAAAATTTCTGATAAAGAATTTTCTACAAGAGATATTCCTAGAGATGTTTTTATAGGATGGATTGGTCATGAATTAGGGCATATTATGGATTATCAAAATAGGAGTAAGTTAAACTTAATTTGGTTTGGACTTAAGTATTTATTTTCAGAAAAGCATATTATTTCAGCAGAAAGAGCTGCTGATGGTTTTGCTATAAAACACAAAATGGAATCGTATATTATAAAAACAAAGAATTTTATTTTAAATCATGCTGATATTTCAGAAGCATATAAAAATCGTATTAAAAGATACTATTTGTCTCCAGAAGAAATTATGGTTTTAGTGGATGATCGAAATAAATTAGAAGAAAATTTAGAGAATATAAAATAAGTATTCTAAAGGTAAAAGTAAAAACCATCACTAATTTGTGATGGTTTTTACTAAATTTTAAAAAAACTAATCTATCCAAATAGACTTTGTGTTTACAAATTCTCTAATTCCGTAACTAGAAAGCTCCCTACCATAACCACTATTTTTAATACCACCAAAAGGTAATCTTGGATCTGAAGTAACTAGTTTATTTACAAAGCTATTTCCTGCTTCTAATTGCAAAGCAATTTTTTCTCCTCTTTTAGAATTAGCCGTAAGTACACCAGAACCCAAACCAAAAGTAGAATTATTTGCAAGTTCAATAGCTTCCTCTTCATTTTTTGCTTTAATAACAGAAGCTACAGGTCCAAAAAGTTCTTCATCAAAAGCCGTCATACCAGGTTTTAGATCTGCTAAAATTGTTGCAGGATAATAAGCTCCTTTTCTATCAGGAATTTTTCCTCCTAAAATTAAATTACCACCTTGCTTAATGGTTTGTTGTACTTGCTCATCAATTTCGTTGCGTAAATCTATACGTGCCATTGGTCCGTAATAAACATCTTTGTCTGTTGGAGCACCCATTTTTGCAGCCTTCATTTTTTTTGTGAATAGCTTTAAGAAATCATCATAAATTTCTTCTAAAACAATAAAGCGTTTAGCAGCAATACACGTTTGTCCGTTATTTTGTAATCGACCAAAAGTAGCTAAATCTGTAGCTTTTTCTAAATCTACATCTTCCAGAACGATGTAGGCATCACTTCCACCTAATTCTAAAACGGTCTTTTTTAAGTTTTCTCCTGCAGTTTTAGCAACAGAACGTCCTGCTGGTTCACTTCCTGTTAAGGTTACAGCAACAATATTATTATCTTCTATAATTGCTTCTATAGCATCTGACGCTACATTTAAGTTTGTAAAAACTCCTTCGGGAAAACCAGCTTCTGCAAAGGCTTCTTCTAAAGCAAAGGCACAACCTTGTACGTTAGACGCGTGTTTTAAAACACCTGTATTTCCTGTCATTACTGCTGGTGTGGCAAAACGAATAACTTGGTAAAAAGGGAAATTCCATGGCATTATAGCTAAAGTAACTCCTAAGGGCTGAAACGTTACATAACTTTTACTTGCTTCTGTTTCTACTATTTTATCGGCTAATAATTCCGTGATGTTATCTGCATAATACCTACAGATTAAAGCACATTTTTCTATTTCTTTACGAGATTGTTCAATTACTTTTCCCATTTCTTGGGTAGCCAATTGTGCGTATTTCTCTTTGTTATTATCAAAGATATCAGCCAGTTTGTGCATCAACTTAGATCGTTCTTCTAAACTTGTTTTTTTCCAAGATTTATAAGCATCGCTTGCTTTTGCAACTTTTTCTTTTGTTGTTTTTTCTGAAATTCTGTTATAAGTTGTAATTTCCTCCTCTGTGGCAGGGTTTATAGTGGTGATTGTTTTCATAATTTTATTTTTTAGAATTTTCACTTAGTAATACATTTAATATTTCATGATTTAATGAATAATCTACAGCTAAATCAATTACATGTACTCCTTTTAAATTTAATGTTTTTGTTAAAGTTTCTTCGAACTCTGATCCGGATGTAGGCCTGTGTCCAATAGCTCCAAAACTTTCTGCATATTTTACAAAATCTGGGTTTTTATATTCTAGTCCAAATTTAGGGAATCCTTCTCCTTCTTGTTTCCATTCTATCATTCCGTAAGCGTTATCATTCAAAATAATAATAACCAAATCTAAATCCATTCGAACGGCAGTTTCTAATTCCTGAGAATTCATCATAAAACCACCATCACCGTTAATAGAAATAACTTTTTTATGGGGGTGTAATTCTTTTGCCATCATTGCTGAAGGAAAACCTGCGCCCATTGTTGCCAAAGCGTTGTCTAGTAGTAAAGTGTTTTGAGCATAAGCAGGGTAGTTTCTAGCAAACCAAATTTTATAAATTCCGTTGTCTAGCGTTACAATTCCATCTTTTGGTAAAATGTTTCTTGTAATTTCTACCAAACGTTGTGGTAGCATTGGAAAGCGATTGTCATCTTTGTATTTAGAGAGATGACATAATACATTGTCTTTCACTTTTAAGAAAAAGTCAAGATTCCATTTTTTCGCATTCGATTTTAACTCTTTTGTTAATTGATGAATACTTGTTGCAATATCTCCAATTACATTTAACTGTGGAAAATAAACCTCATGAACTTCTGCAGCAAAAAAGTTAATATGAATCACTTTTCTTTTGTCATCAGGATTCATAACAAATGGAGGTTTTTCTATAGTATCATGACCAACATTTATAATTAAATCTGCAGCTTCTATGGCTTCATGTAAAAAATCGTTTGAAGATAGTGCAGCAGTTCCTAAATAAAGCGGATTCCTTTCGTCAATAATTCCTTTCCCCATTTGTGTGTTAAAAAAAGGAATTCCTAATTGATCTACGAAATTAGTTAAAGCTTCACTGGCTCTTTTTCTATTTGCTCCAGCGCCAATTAATAATAAAGGTTTTTTGGCTGAAAGAATCATCTCTTTTGCTTCTAAGATGGAACTTGTATTTGCTGATGGGATTTTAGCGCTATTTACATTAAAATATTGCGGATTCTCAACGATTTCTTTACATACGTCTTCCGGAATTTCTATATGCACAGCACCTGGTCTTTCTTCTTGAGAAACTCTAAAGGCTTCTCTAATGATTGCACTTGCATTTTTACCATAGGTTATTTGTTTAGAAAACTTTGTAAGTGGTTGCATCATCTCTAAAATGTCTACAATTTGAAATTTACCTTGTTTGCTTTCTTTTATTGGTTTTTGTCCTGTAAGCACTACCATTGGCATTGCGCCCAATTGTGCATAAGCTGTAGGCGTCATTAAATTGGTTGCACCAGGGCCTAATGTAGACATGCAAACTCCAGGTTTTCCTGTAAGTCTGCCATAAGTTGCTGCCATAAAGCCCGCTCCTTGTTCGTGTCTGGTAAGTATTAATTTTATTTTATCAGATTTCCTGATGGATTCTAAAAGGTCTAAATTTTCTTCGCCAGGTAAGCCAAAAATATATTCTACGCCTTCATTCTCTAAAGATTTTATAATAATATCTGAAGTTTTCATTTTAGTAAGTTTAAAAGTTAATTTTAGTTTTTTATGAATTATGCTTTGTGAACAAACTTTTCCCATTCGGAAAACTTTTCTTCTTTCATTACACGTTCCATTTTTACTTGTCCACCTTTTTTCTTGTTATTGTCATTCCAGTCATGAAATGTTTCAACAGGAATTACGGTAACCTTGACACCTTTTAATGCTTTACTTCTAGCAACTTTGTAATTATTATTTGCTTCTTTTAGAAAGTCATCTAAAGTAGTTGCAATTTTGTTATTATCATCCATCATTTCAGAACCTAAATACCAAGAATGATAAAACTCACCATCTTCAAATCGTTTTGCACAAATAGTATATTCTGTAATTTTTGTGGATAATTTTTCTTCTAAATGCTTAATAGCATCATCCATTTTATTAACTGATAATTGAGATCCAACAGTATTTAAGAAGAATTTAGTACGTCCTGTAATCTTAATTTCAGCCTTTTCTACATCTGTAAATTTAATGGTATCACCTATTAAATAACGCCAAGCTCCACTCACGGTACTTATAATTAAAATGTAATCGGTGTCTGTTTCAACCTGTTCTAAAGTTAAAGAAGGTGCATTTTGTTTGATAGATCCATCCTCATTTATGTAATCTGGATTCATAGGAACAAATTCAAAATAAATACCATTCTCGGTGTTTAACTGCATTGCATCGGTTTCTGGTCTTACTTGTGTAGCAATATATCCTTCGGAAGCCAAATAAGTGTCTATAACCGTAACGGGTTTTCCTAATAATGCTTTAAAACTTTTTTCATAAGGACCAAAAGCAACACCACCGGAAGTGTACACTTGAAGATTTGGCCAGATTTCATGAATGTTTTCTAATTGATGAAACTCAATAACTCTCTGCATCATTAACTCTATCCACGAAGGTATTCCGCTTAAAGCACCAATATCCCATGATTTAGCATTTTCTGCAATGTGTTGCACTCGCTCGTCCCAATTTTCAATCTTGGCAATTTCTTCTCCGGGTTTGTAATAACCTTTAAACCAAAAAGGAATATTACTAGCGCTAATTCCACTTATCTCTCCCTCAAAGTGATCGTCTTTTTCATCTAAATCTGTAGAGCTTCCTAACATCATAATATCTTTCTCGAAGAAATCTACAGGTAAATCAAAGTTATTTAAAGAAGTAACTTGTTTTATTCCAGAACTTTTTATGGCAGCAATCATTTCATCCGTAACTGGAATTCTTTTACTCTTTTTACCTGTGGTACCAGAGCTTAAAGCAAAATAAGATGGACTTCCGACCCAAGTTACATTTTCTTCACCATTATGAATTTTATACCACCATTTTTTGTTGATTGAGTTATAATCGAAATAAGGAACTTCATCTGCAAAAGAGGTTTGTATATCATCGCTTAAAAGAATGGATTCAAAATTATAAGCTTCACCAAATTGAGTTTCTTTGGCTGTTTCAAGTAGGTTTTGTAAAACTTCTTTTTGAGCTTCTACGTGGTTTGTTTCTGATGAAAGTGTATCAGTTAAATTGATAATTCCTTTTATAATATTTCCTAAGATTGCCATAGTTTATGTTTTTTACAAAGATCAAGATTGTATTGCTATTAGATTAACTCGTATCGTGGAAAAAAGAGTCCATTAGAGTTTTTGATTTGAGTTAAAATCTAAATGATTTGCAGTACTTTTTTCTATGTAATTTCTTTTATTTTGTGATGAACCTAAATTATATATAAAATGAATAACGATAAAAATGAATTAGAAATAATAAAAAAATACCAAGAAAAAGGGTATACCAATAATTATAGAGTGGTAGATGGAGCGCTAATTGATAACAATACAAAAAGTAAGTACAAGCCTACTGGAATTTTTATTGTAGCAGAACATCGTTTTGAAGGAATGAGTAATCCAGCAGATATGTCTATATTATATGTCGTTGTAACAAAAGATGATGCTAAAGGTACTTTTTTAGCTTCTTATGGAGGAGCATCGAGCACCGAAGCAGCAGAATTCTTTAATAAAATTCCAAAAGAAAATGTTTCAAATAAAGAAAATGTATTTATGTAAAAGGTGTTTTTTATTCAGTAACACCATCAATTAAAAGGGTTAATAAGTCAATGGCAGCTTGAGCTATTTTAGTTCCAGTGCCAAAAATACCAGCAGCACCAGCATCTAGTAAAAATTGATAATCATTAGGCGGTATTACACCACCAACAATAACCATTATATCTTCTCGTCCATATTTTTTTAGTTCTGCTATAACCTGCGGAACTAATGTTTTATGACCAGCAGCTAAAGAAGAGATGCCTAAAATATGAACATCATTTTCTATTGCTTGCTTTGTTGCTTCTTTTGGTGTTTGAAATAACGGGCCAATATCTACATCAAAACCTAAATCGGCATAACCTGTTGCTACTACTTTTGCGCCTCTGTCATGACCATCTTGCCCTAGTTTAGAAATCATAATTCTTGGACGCCTTCCTTCTAATTCTGCAAATTTGTCTGTTAATTCTGCTGCTTGCTTAAAAAGTTTATTGTCTTTTATTTCTTTGCTATACACACCAGAAATTGTTTTATTAACCGCTTTATGTCTTCCGAAAACTACTTCTAGCGCATCAGAAATTTCACCTAAAGTAGCTCTGTTTTTAGCAGCTATTACAGCTAGTTTTAACAAGTTTTCTTCACCAGATGTAGCAGCATTCGTTAAAGCTATTAAAGATTTATTAACCTCTGTATTGTTTCTAGTTGCTTTTAATAGATTTAATCTTTCAATTTGAGAATTACGGACAGCTTCATTATCAACTTCTAAAAGATGTAATGGATCTTCTTTTTTTAATTGATATTTATTAACCCCAACAATAATGTCTTTTTCGTTATCTATTTTTGCTTGTTTTATAGCTGCAGCTTCCTCAATTCGCATTTTAGGAATTCCTTTTTCAATGGCTTTTGTCATGCCACCTAATTCAGAAATTTCAGTAATTAACTCCCAAGCCTTGTTGGCAATATCTTCTGTTAGTTTTTCTAGGTGATAACTTCCTGCCCAAGGATCTACCGTTTTTGTAATATGTGTTTCTTGTTGTAAGTATATTTGTGTATTTCTTGCAATTCTTGCAGAAAAATCTGTAGGTAAAGCAATTGCTTCATCTAAAGCATTGGTGTGTAAACTTTGCGTGCCGCCAAAAGCAGCAGCCATTGCTTCAATAGTTGTTCTGGCAATATTATTAAAAGGATCTTGTGCTGTTAAAGACCAACCACTTGTTTGGCAGTGTGTTCTTAGTGTTAAAGATTTTTGGTTTTTAGGGTTAAATTGTTTTACTATTTTTGCCCACAACATTCTTGCAGCTCGTAGTTTTGCAATCTCCGTAAAATGATCCATGCCAATTGCCCAAAAGAAAGATAATCTTGGTGCAAAAGAATCTATTTCCATTCCTGCTTCAATTCCTTTTTTTAGATATTCTAACCCATCTGCCAATGTATATGCCAATTCAATTTCTGCCGTAGCACCAGCTTCTTGCATGTGATAACCAGAAATAGAAATGGAATTAAATTTTGGCATTTTTTTACTGGTATATTTAAAAATATCAGCAATAATTTTCATTGATGGAGTAGGTGGATAAATATAGGTGTTTCTAACCATAAATTCCTTTAGAATATCATTCTGAATCGTACCAGATAATAGATCTAAAGAAACACCTTGTTCTTCTGCTGCCACAATATAAAATGCTAAAATGGGTAAAACTGCACCATTCATAGTCATAGAAACAGACATTTTATCTAACGGAATTTTGTTAAATAAAATTTTCATATCTTCTACAGAATCTATGGCTACACCTGCTTTACCAACATCTCCTTGTACGCGCTCATGATCAGAATCATAACCTCTGTGGGTTGCTAAATCGAAAGCAACAGATAAGCCTTTTTGACCTGCTTCTAAATTTCTTCTATAAAAAGCATTGCTTTCTTCTGCAGTAGAAAAACCTGCATATTGTCTAATAGTCCAAGGTTTTCTTACATACATTGTTGCATAAGGACCTCTTAAATTTGGAGCAATACCAGCAACAAATCCTTCTTGTATAAAAGAAGGATTTGTTGTTTTTTTAGCGTTTTTTAGTGTTATATGTTGTAGTTCTTTTCTACTCATCTACGGTATTTTCCTCTAGTTTCATGAGGTTGTATAATTGAATACCAAGGTCTTTGGATTCTTTTTGTTTTTTATTAATTGTAATGTAGCTTTTTAATAAGAATAAAAATAAAAATGAACACAAAAGCACAACAGCACTCATTACAAAGTTAACGCCGTTACCAAAGAAATGAAAAAAATTATCTTCTAAAAAATAAAGGCTAACTGCTACGAAAAAAATAAAACCAACGATATATTTTGGAAGTTTATTTTTCATTTGTTGCACCTCTAATTTTAATTCATTCTGTTTTTTTTGTTTAAAAAGAATTTCTTTGTTTTTATCCATACTTTATTTTTTTATGATTTTTCAGAATCTAATCTTTCTTTTTCTAACGATTCAGAAAGTCGGTTTCTAGTTAAAGGAGGGAGTAATGTTTTTATATTTCTTTGTTTAACAAAAGGATACAATACTAATTCTTGCAGCATTTTATCTTCTTTGTTTTGTTGCAAATTTGTTCCTAAAAGTATGATTTCTTTTTTTAAGAAATCTATTTCTTCTTTTTTTGCATTTTCTTTAATTTTTTTCTGAATGGTACCTGCTTTTAATAATTTTAAAAAGCCACCACTTTTTTCAATTTGCTTAAAAAGAACTAATGCGTTGTTAGCTAATTGTTGTGTTATAGATTCTATATAATAAGAGCCTTCTGCAAAATCTTGCGCTTCTTGTAGGTAACTTTCTTGTTGTAGTATTAGTAATTGATTTCTAGAAATACGTTCGCCAAATTCATTTGATTTATGATAAACAGCATCATAAGAAATATTAGAGATAGTGTTTGAACCACCTAAAATTGCACTCATACATTCTGATGTTGTTCTTAATAAATTTACATTATAATCATAGATGGTTTTATTTCTTAAGCTTGGTTGTACAAAAATGTGAGCTTCTAAATCTGCTATATTATATTCTTCTAAAAGGGCTGTCCATAAAATTCTAAATGCTCTTAATTTTGCAATTTCGAAAAAATAATTACTTCCTACAGAGAAAGAAAAACTTATTTTTTCTGCAACCGTACTTCCGTATTTATTTAAATACTCATTTGCATGTGCTAAAGAGTAGGCAAGTTGCTGCGTAATGTTAGCGCCACAATTTTGATATAAATCACTCGAAACCGAAATACAATTTTTAGATTTACTTACAATTCTATCTAACTTTATAAAATCTTCTTTTAAATTATAAAACCAATTGCCTGTTTCTGCTAAGTTTCCAATAACATCTGTTTGAAAATAGGTTTTATCAGAATTTATAAATTCTGATATTTTAAGTTGAAAGGAGTCATTTAAAAAATTGAAATGAAAATAAATGAAAATCTCTTTTACATTTATTGTAAGTAGTAATTTTTTGTAATCGAAAGGTTTGTTTGCGGTAAATTGAATAGAATTGGCGCCTCTTTTAAGGGCGTCAATCGCTAAAGAATTTGCTATTTTTTCATCATCAACAAATATTGTTTGACAGATATTAAATCCGTTTTTTGGTGTTTCTACCTTTATATTTGTTCTGTCTTCTGCTGTGTAAAAAGGCTTTACAACAATTCCTTCTTGAGTTTTCCATAGTAATGTTTCATTATAATCTGCACCTTTTAAATCTACCTGAATTTTATTTTTCCAGGCAGCAGGTGTTGTTTTTATAAAATCATCAAAAAGAGAAGTACTCATTTATTTTTTTATTGTATCAAATTCTATTAAATAGATATCTTCATTTTCTTTTTTCATTAAATACTTTTCTCTAGCAAAACGTTCTAGTTGAAGCGAATCTCCTAGCTTTTTTATTGTTGCTTTGTCTTCTGCTATTTTCTTTTCGTAGAAAGATATTGTGCTCTCTAGACTTTCTATTTCATTGTCGAATTTTTTATGAACTAAGTAAGAGTTTTCGTCAATAAAAAACATCCATATTAAAAAAGGGATTAAGATTATAACAAAAGCATTTGTCATAATTTTTACTATTTTATTTTGTTTGAATTTATTGAAAGACATCATAATTATAAACGATCATTAATTACGGTTCTTACCACATCAATAGCTACTGTATTGTGTTTGTTATTGGGTATAATAATATCGGCAAAATTTTTGGTTGGTTCTATAAATTGCAGGTGCATCGGTTTTAAAGTGTCTTGGTATCTGTTTAAAACTTCATCAATATCTCTGCCTCTTTCTGTAATATCTCTTCTAATTCTTCTAATTAATCGTTCATCTGTATCTGCATGTACAAATATTTTAATATCAAACAAATCTCTTAAAGCTTCATTATTTAATATTAAAATTCCTTCAACAATAACTACTTTTCTAGGGTGTGTTTTTATGGTATCTGTTGTTCTGTTATGTGTTACAAAAGAATACACAGGTTGTTCAATTGTTTTACCAGATTTTAATTTCTTTAAATGTTTAACAATTAAGTCAAAATCAATAGCCCTTGGGTGATCAAAATTAATTTTAGATCTTTCTTCATAAGACATGTTTACCGTTTCGTTGTAGTAAGAATCTTGTGAAATTACACAAACTTCATTAGTTGGTAGTTGTTTAATAATTTGATTTACAACAGTTGTTTTTCCGCTTCCCGTACCTCCGGCAATTCCGATAATGAGCATATAATTATGATTAGGATAATTAATTGTCTAAAATAATAAAGATTTTACAATTATTTATGGTTTTTTTAATCTTAAATAGGTTCTTTTTTTAAATGAACGGTTAAAATTTAGGAAACCTAAAAAAACGAAAAATCTTAAAAAATAATAGTTTGTTTTATTTAATATTTCACATAAAAAAAGTCTCAAAAAATATTTTTTGAGACTTTTAAAATTTGAGCCGATGGAGGGACTCGAACCCACGACCTGCTGATTACAAATCAGCTGCTCTAGCCAGCTGAGCTACATCGGCTTTTATTTTGAGAGCGCAAATTAAATGCAATTATTAGTATCTACCAAATAAAATTTCATTTTTTTTCATAAAAAAGCTTCAAATATATTTTGAAGCTTTTAAAACAAGAATAATTTATATAAAACAGAAAAATTGTTTAATCATAATCTTTCCATGTTACCTTTACAAAACGCAAACTTGTTTCGTTTGTTGTTTATGGTTTCTGTTTAAATGAATATCGTTGTATATATTTAGATTAAAAATAATTTTTTCAACTACTTTATTCATGATTTTTATTTTTATGAAACTTCATAACTATTTCTAATTAATAGCCGATTTTTTAAGGTAAACTAAAAATCTACCAATGCTTTTTTATAAGTTTCTAAACAGCGTTCTCTGGCAAGTTTGTGTTCAACTATTGGTGCAGGATAGGTGAGTTCTTGAAAGTCTGGAACCCATTTTTTAATGTAATTTAAATCTTTATCAAATTTTTGAATTTGAGTTGTAGGGTTAAAAATTCTAAAATAAGGAGCTGCATCAACACCTGTGCCTGCAACCCATTGCCAATTACCAATATTGCTAGCTTGTTCATAATCGTGTAGTTTTTCTGCAAAATAGGCTTCTCCCCATCTCCAGTCTATTAATAAATGTTTGCAAAGAAAGCTACCTACTAACATCCTTACTCTGTTGTGCATAAAACCTGTTTGGTTTAACTCCCTCATTCCTGCATCTACTAACGGATAACCGGTTTCTCCTTTACACCAAGTTTCGAATTCATCTTCATTGTTTCTCCATAGAATTCTATCGTATTTCGGTTTAAAACTATCTTTAGTGGTATGTGGAAAATGCCATAAAATTTGCATAAAAAATTCGCGCCAAATCAATTCCTTTAAGAAAGTAATATCATTGCTTTTCGAAGCTTTATCGGCTATTTTACGAATACTAACAGTTCCGAAACGCAAATGTGTACCTAATTTTGAAGTACTATCTTTTGCAGGGAAATTTCTCGTTTCTTCATATTGATCTATTAACCCTGATGAAATGTTATAAGACGCTATCTTTATAGAAGATGTTGTAAAACCAATCTCATTTAAGGTTAATAATTGATTTTTTTTGCTTTTGTTGAAATTTTCAAAATGTTCTTCTGATGGATACAATTGAATTCCTTTAAAATGAAAAGCTTCTAGCCATTTTTTTGAGTAAGGTGTGTAAACTTTATACGGCGTTCCATCTTTTTTTACAATTTCATTTCTTTCAAAGATTACTTGGTCTTTATAGGTTTTAAAATTGATGTTTTTTGATGTTAGAAGTTGTTTAACTTCTAAATCTCTTTTGATAGCATAAGGTTCATAATCATGATTTGTATAAACAGTTTCTATTGCATATTTTTCTGATAGTGAATTGTAAATATCAATTGTTTTACCATAATACACCTCTAAAGCGCTACCTATTTCTAGTAATTGTAGATTGATTTTTTTGATTTCTTGATAAATAAATGAAACACGACTATCATTTTTTTGTAGTTTACTTAGAATCTCTTTATCAAAAATAAAAATTGGAAGTACTTTTTTACCTGATTTTAGTGCATGGAATAATCCACAATTGTCATCTAACCGTAAATCTCTTCTGAACCAAAAAATAGTTGTTTTTTCACTCATTTACTTAATATTTTCCAAATAGTTCTATTAATTTCTTTTGTCTGTATGCAAATATCTCTTCTAATTTTGGTTTTACTAATATCGGATGTACCATTTGACCTAAAATACCTATTGGAACTTTATAATCTATAATATCTTCCATTTCTACACCACCTTCAATTTCTTTGATAAAATGTTTGTGATGCCACAGTGAATAAGGACCAAAACGTTGTTCGTCAACAAAATATTCATTTTCTTTTACGTGTGTAATTTCGGTTACCCATTTTGTTTTTATCCCAAGAATTGGGGTAACAATATATTGTATAATCTGACCTGCAAACATAGGTTTTTCTGCTCCAGAAAGGATATCGAAACTCATGTAATCTGGCGTAATTGTTTTTAGGTTTTTGGGGCTAGATAAAAACTCCCAAGCTTTCTCTACCGTAATTGGTAGTTTTTGTTTTCTTTGAAACGTATAAATTTTCATCTTAATTATAGATTAGAACGTAAAGGTTTAAGGATGTTGCAATACACAGCCAAATTATATAAGGCAGTAATAATAATTTATAATTTCCGGTTTTATTACTGGTTTTAAAAAAGTAATAAAGTAGAAGCGAGGTTAAGGTAATGAGTACTATTAATCCAAATAAAACAAAATGTTGATTGAAGAAAATGTAGTTCCAACTGACGTTTAAAGCAAATTGAAATGCAAAAAGGATTTTGTTTTTTTGTGTGTTTTCTACGATAAAAAGTTTGCCTAAATAAAAAGAAAAGCAAATCATTATAGCTGTCCAAGCAATTCCGAAAACAATACCGGGCGGCGTCCAAGGAGCTTGGTTTAAACTAGTATACCATTCTGTTAATGGGCCATTATTCATTAACCAACTACCAATAGCTAAGCCTCCAAAATTGAAGATTAAAAACAATATTGTAATTTTTAATAGTTTCATAAACTTATTGTTTTGATTGTAAAGACTCAATTTTCTTCATTAACATATCTGCTTCATAATATTTTTTATCGCTATCAGTTCTATTAATTGATTGCAATTTAAAAGCTTCTTCCATTATTTTTTTATAGGAATCTTGTAGTTTTTCTAATTCACTTTTTCTTTTAAATATACCAAACATAATTTTACGATTTTAAGTGTTTTGTAATTTTAGAACTCATTGGTTTTGTAATCGAAAAATAATAATCAATTAATTTACCTTCGGGAGAGACTAAATATTTTTGAAAGTTCCATTTTACAGAACTACTTTTTTTATCGTTGAAGCTTTTAGTGGTTAACCAAGTGTATAATGGGTGCTGATTAATACCTTTTACATCTACTTTTTCTGTAATTAAAAAAGTAACTCCATAGTTCAGTTTACAAAATTCTTGTATTTCTGCAGAAGATCCTGGTTCTTGTTTTCCGAATTGATTACAAGGAACCCCAATAACAACTAAATGGTCTTTATAGGTTTTATGTAATTCTTCTAATTCTTTGTATTGTGGAGTAAAACCACACTTAGAAGCTACATTTACAAAAAGGATGTATTTACCTTTAAAATCTGACAAATGGATAGGAATATTCTGGAGACTGCTAATCTCTATATTGTAAATATTCATGTTTTTTTGATTTAATTATAGTTTAAAACTGACAATTCCGCAGTCTAATTCAAAAATTTGACCAGAAATAGAACTTGCTTTTTCTGAAATTAAAAAAGAAGCTAAATCTGCAACTTCTTTTGGGTCTAAATATTTTTTTAACGGATGGCGTTCTTTAATGTTTTCTATCATACGCTCATTGCGTAATAATTTAGAGGCCAAGTCTGTGTCTGTTACTGTTGGTGCAATTGCATTTACACGAATTAAAGGTGCTAATTCTGCTCCTAAAGATTTGGTTAACCCTTCTACCGCAGATTTTGAAGTCGCTACACTTGCGTGAAATGGCATTCCTAATTTTGCGGCAACTGTACTAAATAATAAAATAGAAGGTTTGTTTCCTTTTTTTAAAGAAGGTAAATAGTGTTTAATTGCTTTTACAGCTCCAATAACGTTTATTTCAAAGTCTTCTCTGAAATCGTTTAAGTTTAATCGTGAAATTGGTTTTAAGTTGATGCTTCCTGGGCAATAGATTAAAGTGTCTATTGCGTCTATTTCAGGTAAATCATCTGTAAGGATATCGCAGGTAAAGTGATGGAGATTAGTATGAGAAAGTAAAGGAGCTGTTCTGCTTAAATTTATAATTGAATTTTCATCAATTAAAGCATTTATAATTGCTTTTCCAATTCCTTTACTTCCTCCAATAACTAAAATTTTATTCATTTGCTTTTAAGGTCTTCCTTTCAAGCGCTTTTCTATTTTTTGTTTAACAGCTGTTAAGCGCTTCATTTGATCCATGATTTCTAGATCTTTACTTTCTTTATATACTTCGTTTAGTTCTAGTATTAAAGCTTTTACTTCTCTAGATGCTACAATTCTATCACTTGTTGTTTTGAATGAGAATTTTCTGTGTTCAAATTCTTCCGCTCTTTCTAATAAATTCATTCTCTGTTTCTCTGTTTTATTCTATAATTTGTGAATATAATTATAAAAGTTAGAAAAACAATAGAAATCTGTAATAATTATGCTGTTAAAGGTTTTCCTTTTAAACGCCTTTCAATTCTTTGTTTAATTACAGTTAATCGTTTCATGATATCCATAATTTCAGAATCTTTATTTTCTTTATAAACTTCGTTTAAACTTAAAATTAAAGATTTTGCCTCTCTAGCTGCTAGTACACGATCGCTAGTAGTTGGGAATCTCATTTTTCTTGTTTCAAACTCTAATGCTTTACTTATTAAATCCATATTTTACTCTTTTTTTCTTGAACATTTAAAATCATCCTTTTTGGAAGTTTCTTAATTTTTAAATGTTTCATTTTTCTTCTTTTACCCTTTTCTACTGCCTTTTAAAGTTTTGTACTTATTTCTTTTTTGTCGAAATGAAGTTTTAGAACCTTATCTGCAGTATCATTATTTTAGGTGTTTCTATAGACTGCTCAATTTTTATGCCATTCAATTAACTATTAGATAGATTTTTTTTATAGTTGTATAGACCTAATGTTTTAAGTTACTTTTTTTTAAGTAATTACTATTTCTCTTTCAAATATAAGAAATGTTTAACGAATAATAGTTATAGTTAAACAATAATTAACAAAATATTATAATATTTTAAGGATTTGTTTTTCAGTTGTTTACTATTGTGTAAAAAAAATACAAGGAGATGTATGAGATGTAGTTTTATGTTACTTATTTATTGATGTTGTTAATCATTCCATTAAAAACAAACCAGTGAAAAGGCATTACGGCGTACCAGTATAGCCTACCTGCCAAACCATGAGGTCTAAAAGTGGCTGTTTGGTGTAGTGTGTCATCTATAATTTTAAATTCTAACCATGCTTCACCAGGCATTATCATTTCTGCATACAATAAAAGTTTTCCTTTTTCTTTGTCAGCATATATTACTCGCCAAAAATCTAAAGCATCACCTACATTTAATTCAGTAGGGTGTCTTCTTCCTCTACGCAAACCAGCACCACCAAAAAATTGATCTAGAAAGCCACGAATTTTCCATAAAAACGTGCCATAGTACCAGCCTGTTTCTCCTCCAATAGCCCAAATTCTGTTTAGTGTTCTTTTTTTATCGATGAGGGGTCTTTTTTTTAAATCTTTAAAACATCCATATTCAGGAACATTTATAAATTCGTGAACATAATTTTTTAATTTCCCACTACTTATGTATGAGTCTTTCCAGCTAGAAATAATACTATTTTGTTCAATTTTTTTAAAAGCTAGTTTTACAGCTTCTTTATAAGACATTGGTTTTACGTCTAAAACTGTATTAATATTACTTTTATTGCCAATAACTTCTACGCCCATAGAATTTACTAAAGAGCTTGCTAGTTTATAAGATGTAGAGGTTACAAAATACAACCAATACGAAGATAATTTTGGAGTCATTACGGGTACTGTTAAAATATACCTTTTTAATTTTCTTACTTCAGCAAATTGCAATAACATTTCTTTATAAGTAAGTATTTCTGGGCCAAAAATATCATGAGAGGTATTGTAAAGTTCTTTTTTGCCAAGAGATTTGTGTAAAAAAGAGAGTACATCTCTAATTGCTAAAGGTTGTGTTTTGGTGTTTAGCCATTTAGGAGCTATCATTGCAGGTAGTTTTTCTACAATATCTCTAATAATTTCAAAGGAAGAACTCCCAGAACCAACAACGATTCCTGCTTTAAAAGTGGTTAATGCATACTTATTAGACGCTAAAGTTTTTTCTACATTTTTTCTTGATAGTAAATGTTTAGAAAGTTTAGTGTCATTGGTTATTCCGCTTAAATAAATAACTTGTTTTATTTTAGTTGTTTCTGTAAATCGTTTAAAATTGAAAGCGCATTTTTCTTCTAAAACATGAAATTCTTTAGCAGAATTGGTCATAGAATGAATTAAATAATAAGCAGCATCAATATCTGTTGTGATGTTTGTTAAGCTATTGCTATCTAGAAAGTCAGCTTCTACTAATTGAACTTTTTTTTGATTTTTGTAATAACTTTCTGCTCTTTTTTTATCTCTTACGGGGCAAATAACGGTATGCCCATCATTTAATAATAACGGAATTAAGCGTTTGCCAATATAGCCGGTTGCACCTGTTACAAGAATTTTCATATGTTTTATTTAGGTCTTTGATACGCTAATTTTTTTTTGAATTTAGGAACAGCATACGTATCTAAGCCATTAATTGTAACCACATTTCCTTTAGATAAATTAATCAATCCATCATTTTCTAGCAATTCGTCTTTAACATATAATTCTTGTACTTGAGCTACAATCATTAACACATTATTAGATGTAATATGTATTTCTTCTACAAATTTCATACTCATTTGCACAGGAGAGTTTTTAACAAAAGGAGCTTTAAAATCTCCTTTAAATTCCTCTTCTAGTTTTGTCATATCAAATTCAGAAATTTCTTCTGGGTATTTTGCGGATGTATGATGAGCGTCTTCTATGATATTTTCATAGATATGATTGATGGTAAAAACGCCACTTTCTTTTATGTTTTTATAAGTATTTCTTGGCACTGTTGTGGGTCTTAAAATAAAACCTAACGTTGGTGGGTTAGAGCCTAAATGTGTAACAGAACTAAATACAGCTACATTACTAATGCCTTTATTAGATATGGTGGCAATTAAATTTGCCGATTTAAAACCAGTGCAGCTATTTATAAGGTTTATTTTATAAAGATGCTCTAAATCTTGAATGTTTTTAAAGTTGAAAAAAGCCATTAAAGAGTTTTAAAATTATTAATTTTTATATCTTTTGCTTTTAAATCGTGCATTAAATTATACAATCCAAAAAAAGTTCTGTTGATGTAAATAAAATGTTTAGAACCTCTGTTACCGTTCATATCTTTTAATTCGGTGCTTTTTGCATATTTAGCGCCCAGTTCAGAAAGTTTACCAAAGAAAACTTCATCAGAAAAATCAAATACTTCTTGGTGAAACGGTTGCGTAAATAAACTAAGCATTTCATGAAACATAGCTCTAAAGAAATCTAATTCTTCTTTAGAATCATCTGCTCTTAAAATTTCTAATTGAAATAGTTTTTCTTCAAAAAAAGCAGGATTAGAAATGTTTTCTTTTTTTGCTAATTCAAAATACGGAACATAAAAATCATTGGGTATTGTTTTCATGCACCCAAAATCAATTACAATTAATTCGTTTTCTGGAGAAATTAAAAAATTTCCTGGATGCGGGTCTGCATGTACCTTTTGTAATTTATGAATCTGAAACATGTAGAAATCCCATAATGCCTGTCCTAATTTATTAGCAACTTCTTGGTTGTCTGTATAAAATTCAGATAAATGAACACCATGCATCCAATCCATTGTAATAATTCTGTCTGACGATAAATCAGCATAATATTCAGGGAATTTTAGGTTGGGTATGTGTTTACAAGCGGCTACAATTTCCTTACTTTGTGCAACTTCTAAAACGTAATTTGTTTCTTCTACTAATTTACTTTCTACTTCTTTAAAATATTTATCAGAATCTTTTCCTCTAATATTAAACATTTTAATAGCTATAGGTTTTACCAATGCTAAATCTGAAGCTATACTTTGTGCAACACCAGGATATTGAATTTTTACGGCCAATTCTTTTCCGTCTTTTTCTGCTTTATGAACCTGACCAATGCTTGCTGCGTTTACAGAAACGGTATCAAATTTATCATAAATTTCATTCGGATTTTTACCAAAATACTTTTTAAAAGTTTTGGTAACTAAAGCAGGAGAAAGTGGTGGTACAGAAAATTGAGATAGTGAAAATTTTTCTACATAAGCTTGTGGTAAAATACTTTTTTCCATGCTTAACATTTGCGCCACTTTTAAAGCACTTCCTTTTAATGTTTTTAAGCCGTCATATATATCTTCTGCGTTGTTTTCATTTAACTTGGCTTTTGCTTCTTCTTCTGTTTTAGTAATTTTATCTCCGTAATATTTAAGATAGTTTACACCAATTTTAGCTCCGGTTGTAACTAATTTAGAAGCTCTTTGAATTTTAGATGTTGGTAAAGAATCAATGGTTTTCATGGCTTCTTTTTTAGTTAAAGTTTACTTTTTCTTTTAGGATGAATTTCCCAAAATCTATGATACTCTGTAATGGTTTTATATCCATTAAATCAAAACGAGCATTGATAGATTTTTCTATAAATAGGTCCGTTTTTTCAAAAGAAGGAGAAACATCATCTAGCCAAAACTTAAGAGTTACTAATAAATGAAACCAAGAGGATTCTTGTATCGATTTATCTTGAATTTCCCCTAGTCTTTCGTGCTTTAAGTCTATTTTTTCAATGCCAATATTCTGAACATAATTAATGTACTCTTTTCGTAACCCCTTTAATGTTTTTAATTTTTTAAAATCTCTACTGCTACTTTCTAAAGCATAGACAAGATAACTTCTTTTAGCGGTTAGTATTTCGAAAAAAGTAAAATAAAAGCTTAATAATTTATTTCTTGCATCAAAAGTTTCGTAGTCTTCACTTTTACTTAAAACCGTTATGGTATGATGAAAAAACTCAGAAAAAATTGCTTCTTCCAAAATATCAAAAGAAGTATAAAATTTATAGAAATCTGCTTCTTCAAAATTATTTTCTTTGGCAAAACTAAATACAGATTTAGGTTGATGATTGTTTTCTAAAACAAACTCCATGTACCATGATATTAAATTGTCTTTGCTGATATTTTTCTTACGTGCCATATTGTCTTAATTTATGTAAAGATACAAAATGTTTAACATAAATACACTTTTGTTAAACAATAATTTTTTGTTAAAAATAAATCAATTTAATAGAATTAAATTTATAGTTAAGAATATCTATATTTGCTTAAAATACTAAATTTTAAAGATGAATTTTAATTTAAAACCCTTTTTATTCACCATTTTATCACTTTCAGTTTTTGTTATTAGTTGTGATAAGAAAACTGTAAAAGAAAAGACTGTTGTTAAACCTACAACAAATACTGATAAAATTGAAACACCAGATGGTATGGTTTGGGTTGCTTCTAAAACTTTTTTAATGGGGGCAAAAAATGATGATAAATATGCGATGCCACGTGAAAAACCAGCTCATAAAGTAGCTGTTGATGGTTTTTTTATTGATACACATGAAGTTACTAACAAACAATTTAAAAAGTTTGTTGCTGCTACAAAATATATAACGGTTGCAGAAAAACCAATTGATTGGGATGAAATTAAAAAAGACTTACCTCCAAATACACCTAAACCAGCAGATTCAATTTTACAACCTGGTAGTTTAATTTTTAACAAACATGCCAAAGGTGTTGTTTCTATGGATAATTATGGACAATGGTGGGCTTGGAAACTTGGAGCAGATTGGAAACATCCAGAAGGACCAGGAAGTTCTATTGAAGGAAAAGATAATTTTCCAGTAGTTCATATTGCCCAAGAGGATGCTTTGGCGTATTGTAAATGGTCTAACAGAAGATTGCCAACAGAGGCAGAGTGGGAGTCTGCAGCACAAGGAAAATTTGAAGACAATATTTTTACTTGGGGAAATAAATTTGAAGATTTAAATGCAAATGCAAATACGTGGCAAGGAAAGTTTCCTACAGAAAATGTTTCTGAAGATGGATTTGAATATATTTCACCAGTAAAATCGTATCCAGCAAACAATATCGGTTTGTATGATATGGCAGGTAATGTTTGGGAAATGACGTCTGATTTGTTTAATGTAAATTATTATCAGACTATAGATCCAAATGTTGTTTTGCAAAATCCTATTGGAGCAGATAAATCGTATACACCAAGTAATCCTTATCAAATAGAATATGTAATGAAAGGTGGTTCTTTTTTATGCCATGCATCTTATTGCGCAAGTTTTAGAATTTCAGCTAGAATGGGTATGGAACCGAATTCTGGTTCAGATCATATTGGTTTTAGAACTGTGGCAACTAAAGAAATGTTGGTAAAATAATAAATACTATTACTTATAAATGAATACGAAACTCTCTTTTATCAAACTGATAAAAGGGAGTTTTTTGTTTGTTCCATTACAATGAAATTTATAAGTTTAGCCGCTAAATTGGCTGTTGTATTGTCTATATCCAAAGATGGATTTAGTTCTGCGATATCACAAGAAATTACTTTTTTTGTTTCAAATAAATAGTGAAGTATTTTAAAAACAAAATTTGGCGTAAAACCTAAAGATGATGGAGCACTCACGCCTGGAGCATAGGCAGATGAAAAACCATCCATATCTATGGTAATGTATATATAATCACTTTTTTCAATAATTGGTTGTAACTTTTTTTTGATAGCATTAATTTTTTCTGAATCAGTTTCACAGTCATAATTGATCACAAAAGCTACATTCTTACTTTTTGCAATATTAAAAAGTTCTTTAGTGTTAGATTGTTGCTGAATTCCTATGGGGAAATAAGTTACATTTTTAAACTCATTTAAAATTTGATTAAAAGGAGTTCCGGAGTTCGGTTTGGTTTCTACAGGACGTAAATCGAAATGAGCATCAAAATTTATAATAGCAATCTTGTTTTTTTGTTTGTTGTTGATGCTTTCATAAATACCTTTAAAATGACCGTAAGCAATATCATGTCCGCCACCAATAGCAATCGGAAAAATACCATTAGAAATTAGTTTTTTTATCGCCTTTGCAAAGCTTAATTGACACGTTTCTAAATCTTGATTGATACAAGTAATATTACCAACATCTACAATTTTTTTAGCCTCAAAATGGATGGGTAATTTAGCTAGACGCTCTCTTATTACATTCGGACTTTCACTAGCGCCAATTCTACCTAAATTTCTTTTTACACCTTCATCGCAAGCATAACCAATTAGGGCGATGTCAATTTGTTTGTGATCAAGCTCTTTAATGTTACGTAATTCTATTTCTTGATACCAATATTGATTTTCTAATGCTGGATTTGATTTTCTTCCCGTCCAGAATTTTTTTTCAGGAAGTTGGTATGTCATATTTAATTTATCCATCGATTTCTATTCCTTTTAAATATACTTTTTCAATCTGATTATTTCCAAAAGAATAAGGGATAAAAGCGTAAGAATTTATGGGTTTGGTTAAAATTAAATTAGCTAATTTTCCTTTGGTAATTGTTCCGGTTTTAGTTTCTAAACCCATGGCATAGGCACCATTTATAGTACTTGCATTGATTGCTTCTTGCGGAGTCATTTTCATTTTAATACATGCTGTAGCAATCACAAAATTCATGTTGCCAGAAGGTGAAGAACCTGGGTTAAAATCAGATGCTAAGGCTATTGGTAAACCTGAGTCAATCATTTTACGAGCAGGTGTGTACGGAATGCTTAAAAAATAAGAACAACCTGGTAATGCAACAGGCATTGTATTGGTCTTTTTTAAAGCTTCAATATCGATGTCTCTCATGATTTCTAAATGATCTACAGATAAAGCATTGAATTGAATACCTACCTGAATACCATCAATAGCCGTAAATTGATTGACGTGAATCTTTGGAGTTAACCCACATTTTTTTCCTGCTTCTAGAATTTTTTTGGTGTCTGAAGCTGAAAAATATCCTGTTTCACAGAAAACATCTATATATTCTGCCAATTTTTCTTGGGCTACTTTAGGTATGATGTTGCTTACCAATAAATCGATATAACCTGCTTTATTTTCTTTGTACTCTAAAGGGATTGCATGTGCGCCTAAAAAAGTTGCTTTTATTTCTATAGGATAGTTTTCTTTTAATTTTCTAATAACACAAAGCATTTTTAACTCAGCTTCTGCTGTTAATCCGTAGCCAGATTTAATCTCTATGGCTCCTGTGCCTAGTTGAATAACTTCTTTTAAACGAACTTCACTTTGTTGGTATAATTCATCCTCTGAAGTCTGTTGTAGTTTTTTAGCAGAGTTTATAATTCCGCCTCCATTTTCTGCTATTTCCTCGTAAGATAAGCCGCTAATTCTATCGGCAAATTCGCCTTCTCTATTAGCTGCATAAACAAGATGTGTATGAGAATCGCACCAAGAAGGTAGTATCATTTTTCCGGTAGCATCAATCACCTTTGTAAAGTTCTCAATCGGACACTCTTTCATTTCGCCAAAATTAGCAATCAAGCCATTTTCTACAATTAAAAAAGCATTTTTAATTGTAGGTAGAATATTCATTTCATCACCAGAAACAAAAGAAATTGGTGTTGTTCTAACTTGAATTAATTCTTTTATATTTTTAAATAATGTAGCCATTAAAATAAGTTGTTTAATAGTTTGTCTTGTACTAAGTTAGGTAAAGTTACTTTTAAATTGGGCGACCTTTCCATTTCTCTTTTAATGGCAAAAATAGCTTCATCATTTCTAGCCCAACTTCTACGCGCAATACCATTATTTACATCGTAAAACAACATGCTTTTTAAGCGTTTTTCTGCTTGTTTAGAGCCGTCTAATAACATACCGAAACCACCATTTATTACTTCACCCCAACCAACGCCGCCGCCATTGTGAATAGAAACCCAAGTTGCGCCTCTAAAACTATCGCCAATAACATTATGAATTGCCATATCTGCAGTAAATTTACTGCCATCGTAGATGTTAGATGTTTCTCTAAATGGAGAATCTGTACCGCTCACATCATGATGATCTCTACCTAAAACAACCGGCCCAATTTTTCCATTTTTAATAGCATCATTAAAAGCGGTGGCTATTTTTGCGCGTCCTTCTGCATCTGCATATAAGATACGAGCCTGAGAACCTACCACCATTTTGTTTTTCTTTGCATCTTTAATCCAAGTAATATTGTCTTGCATTTGCAATTGAATTTCTTTGGGAGAATTTTCCATGATTTTTTGTAAAACCTTGGCTGCAATTTCATCTGTTTTATCTAAATCTTCTGCTTTTCCAGATGCACAAACCCACCTAAATGGACCAAAACCATAATCGAAACACATAGGGCCTAGTATGTCTTGCACATAAGAAGGGTATTTAAAATCGATTCCGTTTTCTGCCATTACATCTGCTCCGGCTCTAGAAGATTCTAATAAAAAGGCGTTTCCGTAATCAAAGAAGTAAGTCCCTTTTTTAGTGTGCTTGTTAATAGATTTTGCGTGTCTTCTTAAAGATTCTTGCACTTTCTCTTTAAAGAGTAAAGGTTCTTCACTTATTAATCGGTTCGATTCTTCGTAAGAAATCCCTACAGGATAATAACCACCCGTCCAAGGAATGTGTAAAGAGGTTTGGTCCGATCCTAAGTGAATAAAAATGTTTTCTTCATCAAAACGTTCCCAAATTTCTACTACATTACCAATATAGGCAATGGAAACCGTTTCGTTTTTTAGTTGTGCAATTTTTACTCTTTTAATCAAATCATTGATATCATCAATTAAAAGATCTACCCAACCTTGTTGATGTCTTTTTGTAGCTGCTTTTGGGTTTATTTCTGCAGCAATGGTAATACAATCCGCAATGTTTCCTGCTTTTGGTTGTGCACCACTCATTCCGCCTAAACCAGCAGTTAAAAATATTTTTCCTTTTGATGTTTCTTCTTTTGATAAAACTTTTCTAAAGGCATTCATTAAGGTAATTGTTGTTCCGTGTACAATTCCTTGTGGCCCAATGTACATATAAGAACCAGCGGTCATTTGTCCGTACTGTGTAACACCTAAAGCATTGTATTTTTCCCAATCATCAGGTTTCGAGTAATTAGGAATCATCATTCCATTGGTAACAATTACTCTTGGGGCTTTTTTAGAAGAAGGAAATAAGCCCATCGGATGCCCAGAATAAATGTGCAACGTTTGTTTATTTGTCATTTCTGATAAATAATGCATTACCAATAGGTATTGCGCCCAATTCTGAAAAACCGCTCCATTGCCACCATAAGTAATTAATTCTTCTGGATGTTGTGCAACTTTAGGATCTAAGTTGTTTTGAATCATTAGCATAATTGCCGCTGCTTGCGTCGATTTTGCTGGGTATTCTTCAATAGAACGTGCGTGTATTTTATAATTTGGTTTGAATCTGTACATATAAATTCTACCATAATTTTTTAACTCCTCAGCAAATTCAATCGCAAGCTCTTGATGCCATTCTTTTGGGAAGTAACGCAACGCATTTCTAATGGCTAATTTTTTTTCATCAAAAGATAAAATGTCCTTTCTTTTTGGTGCTCTATTGGCGTTTTTAGGATATTCTTTTTTGTTTGGTAAAGTAGCCGGAATTCCTTTTTGTATTTGTTCTTTAAATGTCATCTTTAAATTATTTTACAATGAATGCCATATTTCTTACTAACAATATCATTTCGTTAATGTCGTCTTTAAGAATGCGGTCTTCTTCTAATTTCGCTACTTTTTGTCTTATAATTTTAAAATTTTCTTCAATAATGGTAGAAAACTGATTAGGTCTTCTAAATTCCATTGCTTGTGCTGCGTACATTAATTCTATGGCTAAAATCATTTCTACATTACTAAGAATTTGATTTAGTTTTCGCCCAGAAATACTTCCCATAGAAACATGATCTTCTTGCCCTAAAGAAGTAGGAATACTGTCTGCAGAAGGAGGGAAGCATAACGATTTGTTTTCTGTAACCAAAGCTGCGGTTGTGTATTGCGGAATCATATAACCAGAATTTAAACCACCACTTTTTGTAAGTAATCTTGGTAAACCGTATTTTCCTTCTAAAAGTAAAAAACACCTTCTGTCTGCAATGTTTCCTAATTCTGATGCGGCAATAGAAGTATAATCTAACGCCATTGCTAAAGGTTGTCCATGAAAATTTCCTCCAGAAATAGCTTCTGTATCACTCAATACAATAGGGTTGTCTGTTACAGAATTCATTTCTATTTCTGCCAATTCATTTAAATGCTGAAATGCATTTCTAGAGGCTCCGTGAACTTGTGGTATACATCTTACAGAATAGGGGTCTTGAACTCTATCACATTCGAAATGGTTTTCTACATTCTGAGAATCCTTTAAAAACATTCTCATGCGTTTTGCCACTTTTATGCTTCCTGCAAAAGGTCTTATTTCATGTAATTCTTTTCTAAAAGGAGAAGCACTTCCCTGAAAACCTTCTAAAACCATTGCTCCAGATAAATCTGCTAAATCGAGTAAATACTCCATTCTTTGCAATGCTTTAATGGCGTGCGCTAAAATAAATTGTGTACCATTTATTAAACCTAAACCTTCTTTTGCTTGCAGTGTTAATGGTGTTAAATGATGTGTTTCGTATATTTTATTGGTTGATATAATAGTATTGTCTACCCAACATTCTCCTTCTCCAATTATTGGTAAGAATAAGTGAGATAGAGGCGCTAAATCTCCAGAAGCACCTACGGAACCTTTTTCTGGTACAACAGGTAGAATATCGTTTTCAATAAAGAAAATAATACGCTCTATAAGTGTTAATCGAACTCCAGAATAACCTTGAGATAATGCATGTACTTTGCAAATCATCATTATTTTAGAAAGTTCTTTCTGTATTGGTTCACCTACACCAACTGCGTGTGTTATTAGTAGGTTTGTTTGTAATTTACTTGTGTCTTTTGGTGATATTTGTGTGTCGCATAATGGTCCGAAACCGGTGTTAATTCCGTAAATGGCTTTGTTGGAACTTGCCATAATTTCAACTTTTTCTCTACATTTATTTATGTTGTCGATTGCTTCCTCATTTAAAATAGCTTTTAAACTTCCGTTGGCAATGGCAATAACTTTATCGACTGTAAGTCTATCTATTCCGTATAAAAACATAGTGATTTTGTATTTTGATACAAAGTTATCTTTATATTTGATATCTTTTGATATTATAATAACAAGTAATTGATGCTTATGAGTAATCAAATAGAGTATAGACACATTCGATATTTTTTGGCTGTTGCAGAGACACTTCATTTTAGAAAGGCGGCAGAGAAATTATATATTTCTCAACCTGGTTTAACAAGGCAGATTAAAAATATGGAAGACGATTTAGGTGTAAAGCTTTTTGATCGTCATAATAGAAAAGTTGAGTTAACAAAAACAGGCGAGTATTTAAGAAAAGAATTAACTCGTAATTTAAATGAGTTAACCGAAATTTTAGATTTTGCAAAATTGGTAAATAATGGTGTTGAAGGGAATTTGAATTTTGGATATGTGGGATCCGCCATGAAAAAAATAATACCTCAATTATTGTTGAGGTTAAAGGAAGAGTATGAAAATGTTGTTTTCAATTTAAAGGAAATGAACAACCAGCAACAAATAGAACAATTGCTTTCTAATGAAATTGATGTTGGCTTTGTACGTTTAGATAGAGTGCCAGCTGGTTTAGGTATTTACGAAGTTTTAAAAGAACCTTTCTGTTTGGTACTGCCCATAGAACATCCGCTGAATAGCGACAATTTTAAAAGTTTAATTCAATTAGAAAAAGTACCATTTATTATGTTCGATTCTTCTGATAGTTCTTCTTATTATGAAAAAGTAATGCAACTTTTTGATGATAGTGGTTTTTCTCCCATCGTTTCTCATAGTACCATACATGCAGCTTCTATATATAGTTTAGTAGAAAATGGTTTGGGTATTTCTATTGTGCCAGCATCTTTAACGTTAACGGATAATAAGAAAGTGAAATTTATAGCATTAGATAAAATGACGCAAAGAACGTCTCTTTCTGTAATTTGGAATAAAAATAATAAAAACCCTTCCTTACAGCATTTGTTAAAGTTTATTGAAGAAATTTAATATGTAATATGCGTTTAAATTGAAATAGTGGTGTTTTTTTATCAGAAAAAATTACATCAAAAACATTAGCATTTGTTGGTCTGCCTGTATTATTCTAACTTATTTTTAACTTAGAGAAAAGCCTTTTAATAACAAATCTTGTTTTTTTCTTAAATTAAAAAATTTGAATGGCTTAAGTTTAGAAAATGTTGAACTCTAGGTGTTAGAAAAAGGGTATTCTCATTACAACAAGTCAATTTACTATTGATGCACCCAAATTTATACTCTTTATTGATCGACTTAAAAGACGAAAAAAATAATACTATAGAAGCAATAAGTATTAAAGTAGGTTTTAGAAATATTAAGATAGAGAATAGCCAGTTTTTAGTGAATGGGCAACCTGTACTTGTTAAAGGAGCCAATCTGCATGACCATAGTGATACAGAAGGACATGCTGTTAAAGAAGAAGTAACATTTTATGCTACTAAAAACGATTCGTAATTGTTCTTTAACTATCAATTAATTTTCCTTAATTTTATCTTCTAAAATTCAGAAAATTTGTTAACACAACTTTCCATTAATAACTACGCATTAATCAATAAGTTATCTATTGATTTTTCTTCTGGTTTATCTATTATTACAGGAGAAACCGGAGCAGGTAAATCCATACTTTTAGGAGCATTAGGATTGGTGCTTGGTAACAGAGCCGATTTATCTTCATTAAAAGATACTTCAACAAAATGTATTGTTGAAGCAAAAGTTGCGCTTTCTAGTTATCATTTAGAAGACTTTTTTAAAGAAGTAGATTTAGATTACGAGTCTGAAACCATTATTAGAAGAGAAATTTTACCATCTGGTAAATCAAGAGCTTTTGTAAATGATACGCCTGTTACGCTGTCTGTTTTAAATCAATTAAGATCTAAATTGATAGATGTACACTCTCAGCATCAAACAATGCAACTGTCTGATAACAGTTTTCAGTTTACTATTTTAGATGCCTTGGCAAAAAATCAAGCAAGAATTGCTTCTTACCAAAGAGGATTTGTACAGTTAAACAAATTAAAAAAAGAACTTAGTAAGTTAGAGGAAAAGCAATTAATTGCAAATCAGAAATACGACTATAATTTACATCTTTTTAAGGAATTAGAAGAAGCTAAAATTAAAGTTGATGAGCAAGAGATTTTAGAAGAAAAGCTAGAGAAATTAAACAATATAGAAGACATAAAAGACAATTTATCGGAAGCACTTGAGCTTACGATAAATGAAGAAATCGGAATTCAGAATTTACTAAACACTTTAGAAAACAGACTGACTAAAATTTCTACGTTTTCTAAAGAATATCAAACGTTATCAGAAAGAATTACTTCTGTAAAAATAGAAATTGATGATATTGTTTCTGAGTTAGAAGATGCTAATGAAAATGTAGATTTCAACCCAAATGAAGCAGAAGAAATTAATGACAGATTACAATTGCTATATAATTTACAGAAAAAACATGCTGTTGGTTCAAATAAAGAACTAATACAAGTTTTCGAAAAAATTTCTGAAGAAGTAGGTGATGTAGAATCTGCAGACGAAGTAATTAACGAAAAGCAAAAGGAAATAGATGATATTTCTGTAAAATTAGATAAAGTAGCAGATTTAATTTCTAAAGCAAGAACAAGCTCAATACCTAAATTAACAAAAGAATTGCAAGTTTTGTTAACCGATTTAGGAATGGAAAACGCTCGTTTTTCAATAAAGATAAAAGCAACTAAAAATTATTTTTCAAACGGTAAAGACGAATTAGAATTCCTTTTTTCTGCTAATAAAGGCGGACATTTTGGTGAGTTAAAGAAAGTGGCTTCTGGTGGAGAATTGTCTAGAATTATGCTTTCTGTAAAAACAATTTTATCAGAAAACACACAATTACCAACCATTATTTTCGATGAAATAGATACGGGAGTTTCTGGTGAGGTTTCTAATAAAATAGCAGCCATTATGCAGCAGATGAGTAAAAATATGCAAGTAATTGCTATTACGCATTTACCGCAAATTGCCGCAAAAGGAATCAATCACTACAAGGTGTATAAAGAAGAAGTAAAGGGTGTTACCACAACTAATTTAAAACAATTAACTACAGAAGAACGTATTGTAGAAATTGCAGAAATGTTAAGTGGTAAAGATATTTCCGACTCTGCATTAACACACGCAAAAGAATTATTGAATTAGTTTATATAAAACTTATAAAGTGAGATTGTTATTTCGAAATGAGCTTTTTTAGCGATTGAGAAATCTCATAAAACAAATATTTAGCAACATGTACAACTTACTAAAAGGAAAAAAAGGAATCATTTTTGGTGCTTTAAATGAAAACTCTATCGCTTGGAAAACGGCTCAAAGAGCACATGAAGAAGGAGCTGAGTTTGTTTTAACCAACGCACCGGCTTCTATAAGAATGGGCCAATTAGATGTTTTAGCAAAGAAAACCGGTTCTCAAATTATTCCTGCAGATGCTACTTCTGTTGAAGATTTAGAAAACCTTATTGAAAAATCTATGGAGATTCTTGGCGGTAAAATAGATTTCGTTTTACATTCCATCGGTATGTCTGTAAATGTTAGAAAAAATAAACCGTATACAGATCCAAATTACGATTATACCACAAAAGGTTGGAATGTTTCAGCCGTTTCTTTTCATAAAGTACTCAATGTTTTGTATCATAAAAAAGCCATGAAAGATTGGGGTTCTATTGTTGCTTTAACTTATATGGCGGCGCAAAGAGTGTTTCCAGATTACAATGACATGGCAGATAATAAAGCCTATTTAGAGTCTATTGCACGTAGTTTTGGGTATTATTTTGGTAGAGATTTTAAAGTGCGTGTCAACACTATTTCTCAATCTCCAACGCCAACAACTGCTGGAAACGGCGTAAAAGGTTTCGACGGATTTATCAATTTTTCAGAAAAAATGAGTCCTTTAGGCAATGCTTCTGCGGCCGATTGTGCAGATTATACCATTTCATTATTTTCAGACTTAACCAAGAAAGTTACGTTGCAAAACCTATTTCACGATGGTGGCTTCTCTAACATGGGCGTAAGTGATGCTGTTATGGATAAGTTCGAATAGTTTTATAAGAAGCTATTTCCAGCTTTCCGTTATATCTTTTTTTAAGAAAAATAAAAAAAGGATGCCACTTCAATCTGGGCTAAGTTTATTTGCCAACTTTTTTAAAGATTAAAGCAAGTAACAGCCTAATTTTTTAACTTTGATAACTGATAACTGATAACTGATAACTGATAACTGATAACTGATAACTGATAACTGATAACTGATAACTGATAACTGATAACTGATAACTGATAACTGATAACTGATAACTGATAACTGATAACTGATAACTGATAACTGATAACTGATAACTGATAATTGAAATACTCCATCATCATACCTGTTTACAATCGTCCTACAGAAATAGACGAATTATTAGAAAGTCTTACACAACAAGATTTCTCTAAAGATTTTGAAGTTTTAATTATAGAAGACGGCTCTACAGAAAAAAGTGAAGCAGTTGTAGGGAAGTATAATAATCAATTAGATTTAAAATATTTTTTTAAAGAAAACAGTGGCGCAGGAGCAAGCAGAAATTTCGGAATGCAGCATGCTAATGGAGATTATTTTATCATCTTAGACTCGGATGTTATTGTTCCAAGTCAATATCTATCCGAAGTAAATAAAGCATTAAAAATAAATTTTACAGATGCTTTTGGTGGTCCAGATGCGGCGCATAAAAGTTTTACAGCATTACAAAAAGCCATTAATTATTCTATGACTTCTGTGTTAACTACAGGCGGAATTCGTGGTAAAAAGCAAGCTGTAGGTAAATTTCAACCAAGAAGTTTTAATTTAGGACTTTCTAAAGCTGCTTTTAATAAAACACAAGGTTTTTCTAAAATGAAAAACGGAGAAGATATCGATTTAACATTCCGACTTTGGGAAAACGGTTTTGAAACACAATTGATAGAAAAGGCATTTGTCTATCATAAAAGAAGAAGCTCTATTCAGCAATTTTTTAAACAAACTTTTGGTTTCGGAACAGCAAGACCCATTTTGAATAAAAAATATCCAGAAACAGCAAAACCAACCTATTGGTTTCCTTCTTTGTTTATTATAGGGATTGATGTGAGTATCATTTTGGCTGTCTTTGGCTATAATCAATTACTCTATTGCTACGGATTGTATTTCTTGCTAATTTTCTTAGATTCCCTCTTTCAGAATAAGAATTTACAAGTAGCTTTTTTAAGTATGTTTACTTCTTTAACGCAGTTTTTAGGATACGGATTAGGCTTTCTGGAGTCGCAATTTTATCCGAAGAAATAGTAATATTTGGCTAAAGCCATGTTGTAATAAAATCTACTTTCCTATGGATAAATCCATAGGCAATTGAATAATATAAAAGAAAAGATATTGTTTTGTTGTAAATAGGCACTGGCTTCAGCCTGTGCTTGTTGTAATAAAATATATTTACCTATGGATAAATCCATAGGAAATTGAATAATATAAAAAGAAAAGATATTGTTTTGTTGTAAATAGGCACTGGCTTCAGCCTGTGCTAAATTAATGAGATAAATATTGGCTTTAGCCAAAGTTTAAAAGTAGCATGTTGTTTAAGAATATGTATTCTTCTGAATAAAAAAAAATAATTTTTTTATTTATAGAACGCTTTCGATTTTTCCCAATACACATCCATTTCAGTTAAGGACATATCCGCAAGTTCTTTGCCTTCTTTTTTAGCTTCTTTTTCTAGAAATTGAAAACGATTGATAAACTTCTTATTTGTTTTTTCTAAAGCATTTTCTGGGTTTACACCAATAAAGCGAGCGTAGTTTATCATAGAAAATAAGACATCACCAAACTCTTTTTCAGTTTCTTCTTTGTTTCCAGCTTTTACCTCTTCGTTTAGTTCGGTTAATTCCTCTTGTACTTTTTCCCAAACTTGTTCTGGGTGTTCCCAATCGAAACCAACTCCTTTCACTTTTTCTTGAATTCTACTTGCTTTTACAACAGCAGGTAAACTTTTAGGAACACCTTCTAAGACAGAAGTGTTTCCTTCTTTTAATTTTAATTGTTCCCAATTACGTTTTACTTCTTCTTCAGTATCAGCAACAACATCTCCATAAATATGAGGATGTCTATGTATTAATTTATCGGAAATAGCATTGGCAACATCGCCAATATCAAAAGCTTTTTGTTCGCTTCCAATTTTAGCATAAAAGACGATGTGCAGAAGCACATCGCCTAATTCTTTTTTTATTTCGGGTAAATCATTGTCTAGAATAGCATCTGCCAATTCGTACGTTTCTTCAATTGTAAGATGACGTAAACTTTCTAAAGTTTGTTTTTTATCCCAAGGACACTTCTCACGAAGGTCGTCCATAATATCTAACAATCTGTTAAAAGCGGCTAATTGTTCTTTTCTGCTATTCATGTTTTTTAGTTTCGAAGCTGAACGTTGTGTTTTTTTTTATAGTAAACCTAATAATTTAATGAGATTTCTCAATCGCTTAAAAAAGCTCATTTCGAAATAACAGTCGTTATATTTTTTTAGTTTTGAATACTGAATACTGAATACTGAATACTGAATACTGAATACTGAATACTGAATACTATTTACTCTTTTTCTGTTTCTTCAGCAGTTACTTCTTCTACTTTAGGAAATTCCATACCAGCTTTTACTAAAATATTAAACCATTGAATTACTTTTTTAATATTAGAAGCATATACTCTTTCTTCATCATAACCTGGCAATACTTCAGAGAAAAAGTTAGTTAAGTTTTTACTACTTTCTTTATGAGATATCGCTTCTTTTCCTTCCGTTTTTTCGAACATTGAAGTAAAGATTTTTAATAAAGGCACATCTTCTTCGTACGTGTAAATTGCTATGTTTTCTAACAAACTAACGTTTTGAGCCGCATTAATTGCGACACGTTTTTTTTCTACTATAGATTCTGCAATTACTGCATTTTTTGTTTGAGATATTACTTGAAATAATCCTGGTTTACCTGTTACGGCAATAATTTTGTTAAATTCCATATATGTTTTTATTTTTTTTGTTGTTCTAGTTCAGTTGAGAGGTTGTTTTAAACCAAAACGGAATAGTTCTCTACCACGCTAGAACAGACATTAATTTATATTATTTACCTTTTTTAGCATTTGGGAAACGCATTCTGTAATCTGCGTTAATTTTTCCTTTAGAAATTTTTTCTAATTTCTTATTGATCAATCTTTTTTTAAGAGTAGATAGTTTATCCGTAAATAAAATTCCATCGATATGATCATACTCGTGCTGAAAAACTCTAGCCGCTAAACCATCTAAGGTTTCTGTATGTGTTTTAAAGTCTTCATCTTGGTATTCAATGGTAATTTCTGGTTGACGAAAAACATCTTCTCTAACATCAGGAATACTTAAACAGCCTTCATTAAAAGCCCATTCATCTCCTTCTTCTTTAATAATTTTAGCGTTTATAAATACTTTATTAAAGTTTTTTAAAGCTTCTCTATCTTTTTCAGACAAGTCTTCATCTTCTGCAAAAGGCGAAGCGTCTATAATAAACAAACGAATAGATTTACCTATTTGAGGAGCAGCCAAACCAACACCAGAAGCATTGTACATGGTTTCTCTCATGTTAGAAATCAATTTTTCTAAATTAGGATAATCTGCATCAATTTCTACGCCTACTTTTCGTAAAACAGGATCTCCGTAAGCAATAACTGGTAATATCATTTCATTTTTTTTTAAGATTTGCAAAAATACAATTTAGAATTACGAATTACGAATTTTGAATTGCGAATTTTAAGATGGGGCATTTTTTTATAACAAAAAAACAATTTACCCCTTTATATAAGGTAAGTTGTTTTAGTGTAGAGATTGTTCATTATTTAGAATGATAAACTCATTTTTATTAAATTAAGTATAGCCTTAATCGTTTTTTAAGTTGAAATAATTACAAAAATTAACCTTTGTTATATAAATAGGACTGTAATATAATTGTTGCACTAATTTCATCAACCAAAGCTTTATTTCTGCGTTGTTTCTTATTTAATCCACCATCAATCATTGTCTGAAAAGCCATTTTAGACGTAAAACGTTCATCAATTCTTAAAAGAGGAATTTTTGGGATTTGCTTTTCAAGCTTTTGTAGAAAAGGAAGAATCAATGCTTCACTTTCGCTATCAGTATTATTCATTTGTTTTGGTTTACCTACCACAAACAGTTCTACTTTATTTTTAGAAATATATTCTTTTAGAAAAGGAATTAAATCGTCGGTATTTACTGTTGTTAAACCAGAGGCAATAATTTGAAGTTCATCTGTTACTGCAATACCTGTTCTTTTTTTACCAAAATCGATGGCGAGAATTCTACTCAAATTAAATGTTTTTTGCAAAAATAAAAGTTATAATCTAATAACCATCGTTTAATTGAAATATTATCAATTAGTTAACTATTAAATTTTAACAATTTGACAATTGTATTTTAAACAACATCAAATAATCTGTTTAAAAAACGTATATTCGTTCGCGTTTTTGTGGATAGATTTATATTTGCACAAATATACTTATTAGGATGAAAGAAATTAGAAAAATCATAGAGGCAGCTTGGGATAATCGTGAGTTGTTAAAAGAAGAAAATACAATTAACACAATTAGAAAAGTTGTTGATTTATTAGATAAAGGAGAATTAAGAGTTGCAGAACCTACAACAGATGGTTGGCAAGTAAATGAATGGGTAAAGAAAGCAGTAGTTTTATATTTCCCTATTCAGAAAATGGAAACTTTAGAAGCTGGTATTTTTGAATATCATGATAAAATGCCTTTAAAAACAGATTACGCAGCGCAAGGAGTTCGTGTGGTTCCTGGAGCATCTGCTCGTAAAGGATCTTACCTTTCACCAGGTACTATTTTAATGCCAAGTTACGTTAATATTGGGGCGTATGTAGATGAAGGAACTATGGTTGATACTTGGGCTACTGTTGGTTCTTGTGCGCAAATTGGTAAAAATGTTCACCTTTCTGGTGGAGTAGGTATTGGTGGTGTTTTAGAACCATTACAAGCAGCTCCTGTAATTATAGAAGATGGCGTTTTTGTTGGTTCTAGATGTATTGTTGTAGAAGGTGTTAGAGTAGAAAAAGAAGCTGTTTTAGGTGCAAATGTGGTACTTACTATGAGTACAAAAATTATTGATGTTACTGGTGATGTACCTGTAGAAACTAAGGGTGTTGTACCTGCAAGATCTGTGGTGATACCAGGAAGTTATACAAAGAAATTTCCAGCAGGAGAATTCAATGTACCTTGTGCTTTAATTATCGGAAAAAGAAAAGAAAGCACCAATAAAAAGACTTCTTTAAATGATGCATTAAGAGAATATGACGTTGCTGTTTAAGAATTAAAAAAAACTATGACAAAAATTACTGCAATTATACCCACACTAAATGAAGAAATTCATATAGCTGATGCAATAAAATCGGTAGGTTTTGCAGATGAAATTATTGTGATAGATTCTTTTAGTACAGATAAAACTATTGAAATAGCTGAAAAGCTACATGTAAAAATCATCAAACGAAAGTTTGATGATTTTTCTTCTCAAAAAAACTTTGCAATATCTCAAGCAGAACATTCTTGGATTTACATTTTAGATGCAGATGAAAGAGTTACGCCTGATGTAGAAAAAGAAATTCTATTGGCAGTAAAAGAACCTAATGATTTTGTAGGATTCTTTGTGCGAAGAACTTTTTATTTTGCTGAAGAAAAAATAAATTATTGTGGGTGGCAAAGAGATAAGGTAGTTCGTTTGTTTTTAAAAGAGCATTGTAAATACACAGGTGTTGTTCATGAAACAATTAAAACAACTGGTAAATTAGGTTTTTTAAAACATAAAATAGATCATTTTGGGTATAGAAATTATGATCATTTTATTGCTAAAATCCATCATTATGCTTTCTTAAAAGCTAAAGATTTACATATGCAAGGTAAAAAAGTTGGTTTGTTTCACATCCTTATAAAACCACCTGCCAGATTTTTTATTCATTATATAATTAGGTTAGGTTTTTTAGATGGTTTTGCGGGCATTATTTTAGCAAAAACATTGGCGTATTCTGTGTTAACCAGATATATAAAACTTTGGCTTTTAAATAAAGGACTAAAGGAAAGTTAATTTTTTTTATAAAAGAGATAGTTTCTCACAAACCTATAGGTTTTATAGGTGACTAATGAAATTAGTTGCCAAAAAGGGCGGATGATTTCTCTTAATGCTTTTTTAAACTTTGGCATTTTCTTTTGCTGAATGGTTGTACCTCCAACATTTTTATCATTGCTAGTTACATAGGTTTTATTAGTTGTTAAAACATAAGATTGATGTTTAAAAACATCTTGCTTTAAAACATCAATTGGTGCGTAATAAGTAGTAAGGTTTTTAGAAAGTTTTTCTGCAGCTGTTTTACCAATAATTTGTCCTGTTGTTTGTAACGAAGGAATTAAAAAAGTACTGATTAATTTATTAGATTTCAATTTTAAAAACCCCTTTCTTCCAGAAATATCTAAAAAATCTTTATTGGTAATTGAATGTAAAAGTAGGTTTATATCTGTAAAAAAATCTGCTGTTAATAAGGCGTCGTCTTCTAAAACTATAGCAAATTCTTCTCTTTGAGTCGCAATTATTTTCCACAAATCGAAATATGTTTTTGTTAAACCTATTTCGCCATCATTTAGATATGGATAATGTGTTAAGATATTATGTTGTTTTTTTGTTTTTTTTAAAAAATCTTCTGGTAATTCTTTTCCATATACTGCCGGCATTCTTGTTAGTGGAATATTCAGTTTTTTAAATTGATTTTCCATAAAATTTCTGCGCTCTAAGCTTTTATCTAAATTGATATAATATACCTTGTATGAACTCATATTTTTATCCAATTTTTACACGCAATTTCATTTTTAAAGTTAACAAACCATTGTTTTGGAGCAATTATAGTTTTGTTTTTATTTTTATTTAACCAAGCTCCCCACCAAGAAAAACTACTATTTGCAGTAATATTATGGTTACATAAACTCATTAAATACATGTCTTCATGTGGTATAGATTTAACATCAACATAAAATGCATTTGTTATTTTTAAGTTTCCTTTTGTCCAGGTAATATCATCAGAAAAAACAAAGAAAAGTGTGTCTTGATATTTTTTATTTATTATACTTATGGCGCTTCTATAATATTCTAAACTACAAGTTCCATGAATATTATTTGCTTTTTTATCAGAAATATAATCACCTCTTCTAATATGAAGAGAACAGCTATTTTTTGATTCTGTAATTTGTGAAGCAATTATTTCTGTCTTAAAAGATAATTTTTGATTGATACTAAACTCTTTTAATAATGTGTCTCTTATTTCTATAAAATATTTTTCAGTTTGAAAGTATCCTTTTACGTATTCATTACCTTTTAGTGATTTAAGGTTTTTATTAAATAATAAGCTTTTTTCTTTGATCGATTTTTTTAATCCAATTTTAGCAAAAAGAGTAGAGAAAGAATCTGCTGTTTTTAAATTAATTTTATATTTATCTAATTGGTAACCACCATGTAATTTATATTTCTTAATTTCAGAAAGATCTAACTTTACATTGTACCCTTTATTTTCAAGAGCTTTTGCATACGCATATTGAAACATTTGATTTCCTAATCCACCAAGTATTCTAACAACAATCATATTACCTTTTTTCTATAAGAATGTGGTATTTTCACCGTGTGTAAAAATACAATTTAATTGTTATAATTTTAGAATCTATAAGTCTGAATAAGGTGTTTTGGTAATAATTAATAGCTATTAAAAGGAAAGTTGGTTTAAACCTAACAGGTTATCGCTATTTATTTTAATTAGCCAGCTCATTGTAAAATTATTAATATGTAAATTCATTTAAAGAAATTGTTAAACCAATTTTGGATGGCGCATTTTATATAGTAAATTTGCATCAAAATAAAGAGAATCTATAATGCTTTGCTGGTTTTTAAAAATTGGTAATTAGATTTAAGTTTTAAGACCATAGTTCATGCAGAAACAGTTGTTTAAAGAAGCAATTTCATCAGAAATATTTAGTGTAATATCAAAAGCATCCACTCAACTACAAATAGATAGTTATGTTATTGGAGGTTTTGTTCGTGATTTTTTCTTAAAAAGAGGTAATTCTAAAGATATAGATGTCGTAGCAGTTGGTAGTGGTATTGAGTTAGCTAAACAAGTTGCTAAATTATTGCCAAACAAACCTAAAGTACAAGTTTTTAAAACTTACGGAACAGCAATGCTACGTTTTAATGATGTAGAAATTGAGTTTGTTGGTGCTAGAAAAGAATCATATTCTGAAGATAGCAGGAACCCAGATGTAACAGCCGGAACATTACAAGACGATCAAAACAGAAGAGATTTAACGATAAATGCATTAGCATTAAGTTTAAACGAAGCTAATTTTGGAGAATTGTTAGATCCTTTTGGAGGAATAGAAGATTTAGAAAATAAAGTGATTAAAACACCTTTAAACCCAGATATTACCTATTCGGATGATCCTTTAAGAATGCTGCGTGCTATTCGTTTTACAACGCAATTAAATTTTAATATTGATACAGAGTCTTTAGAAGCAATTTCTAGAAATGCCTATCGATTAAAAATTATTACTCGAGAAAGAATTGTAGATGAGTTGAATAAAATTTTGTCTTCAGTAAAACCTTCTATTGGGTTTTTATTATTAGAAAAATCAGGATTGTTACAACAAATTCTTCCGGAATTGATTGCTTTAAAAGGAGTAGAGGAAGTGGAGGGGCAGAAACATAAAGATAATTTTTATCATTCTTTAGAAGTGGTGGATAATATTTGTGAAAATACGGAAGATGTTTGGTTACGTTGGGCTGCTTTGTTACATGATATTGGGAAAGCTCCAACTAAAAAATTTAGTAAAAAAGTAGGTTGGACATTTCATGCGCATGAATTTGTAGGGTCTAAAATGGTAGTTAAATTGTTTAAGCGATTAAAAATGCCACTGAATAATAAAATGAAATTTGTTCAGAAAATGGTGATGCTAAGTTCTAGACCCATTGTTTTAGCAACCGAGGTTACTGACTCTGCTGTTAGGCGTTTGGTTTTTGATGCTGGTGATGATATTAATTCTTTAATGACCTTGTGTGAAGCGGATATTACCACTAAGAATCCAAAGAAATTTAAGCGTTATCATCAAAACTTCGAATTAGTTAGAGCTAAAATAAAAGAGGTAGAAGAAAGAGATCAGGTACGTAATTTTCAACCACCAGTTACAGGTGAAGAAATTATGGAAGCTTTTAATTTAAAACCTTGTAGAGAAATTGGTCAAATAAAAGAAGCTATAAAAGAAGCAATTTTAGAAGGAGATATTCCTAATGAAAAGCAAGCTTCTTATGACTTTATGATTAGAAAAGGGAAGGAATTGGGGTTAAAAATAATTTAAGAACCTAAAATAACTTTTGTTCCTTTTTTAATAATTCCAGAACCTATAGAAAAAAAGATAGCTATTATTTTAATTAGAAATGGTTTGTGTTTTTCATGGAACTGTTCGAAAGACATATAATCATAGGCGTAGGAAAATAATTTTAATCCCTTTTTACTAGGTTGTTTTCCAAGAAATTTTACTCCTTTTCTAGTTTTGTTAAGATTTCTGATAATAAAACGGTCTTTATAAAATTTAAAAATATAATTTCCATAAGTTTCGTATTCACTAAATCCGCTTTTTTCTAAATTCTCGGAATCAATTTTATCTAAAATATCATACCACCAATTCTCTTTTTGGGAAATTTTAAGTAATATTTCTTTTACAATCTCTTTATCGAATACTAAATGTTCTGCTATAAAAGAAAAGTTTACTTGTTTTTTTAATCCAATAAGTTTTTCTAAAGTAATAAAATAAGGTTTATGATGTTCTTTTGTTTTCTCTAAGAAAATCTTATTATCTTTTGAAATAAAATGAATCGGATTTAAAGCAACAGCATCTGCATCCCAGACTAAATATAAATTCGTTATAAAACTTAATTTAGAAATACTTAGTTTTAAAAATTGTTGAAAATACCAACCAGCCCTATAAATATCTGCATTCCGTTTTTTAAAGTATTCTTGGATATTATTTAAAGTTAATCCATCTAAAATTTCATTCTCATCTAAGTAAATAACTGTATCTCCTAGAGCATTTTTTATAGTTTCGAAATTATCTCTTTTAGTAATAATATAAATGTTATTGTAAGAGATATTTTTAATTATAGAAGGAATTGTTTTATCAATAGCTAATGAAACTAAATTCGATTTAATCGGAATAATAACATCTAATTTCATTGTAATCTTTTATTAATTACGCTAAACTTTGCATCGTAACCAACTTAAAATACTCACCTTTTTTGGCAAGTAATTCTTCATGTTTACCTTGTTCTACAATTTTTCCTTTTTTCATGACCACAATTTTATCTGCTTTTTGAATGGTAGATAATCTGTGTGCAATAACTAAAGAAGTTCTATTTTGCATCATTTTTTCTAATGCAACTTGTACCAATTGTTCAGACTCTGTGTCTAGCGCAGAAGTAGCTTCGTCTAAAATCATTATTGGAGGGTTCTTTAAAACAGCTCTCGCAATAGATAAACGTTGTTTTTGTCCGCCAGAAAGTGTGTTTCCGCTGTCACCAATATTTGTATTGTATTTTTCTGGTAAATTCTGAATAAATTCATCAGCATTTGCAATTGTAGCCGCTTCTAAAATAGCGTCATCCGTTGCGTTTTTAGTACCTAAATTAATGTTGTTTGCAATGGTGTCATTAAATAAAATAGAATCTTGAGAAACAATACCCATTAAATTTCTTAAAGATTTTTTGGTAACGTCTTTAATGTTTTGATTATCAATAAGAACATCACCTTTATTAACATCGTAAAAACGAGTAATTAGGTTGGCTAATGTAGATTTTCCACTACCAGATTGACCAACCAAAGCAACGGTTTCTCCTTTGTTAATGGTTAATGAAAAGTCTTTTAAAACATAATTATCTTTATATTTAAAAGAGATATTTTTAAATTCAATTTTATTGGTAAAATCTTCTTTTACAATAGCATTTGGTTTGTCTTTAATACTATTTTCTGTATTTAAAACCGTCATAATTCTTTCTGCAGAAGCCTCTCCTTTTTGAATATTATAAAAGGTAGAAGTAATTAATTTTATAGGGTTTAAAACCGTGTAAAATAACACAATATAACCTAAAAATTCATCTGGTTGCAAAGTACTCGTCTTTGCTAAAACCTCTGTTCCTCCGTACCAAAGAATGGCAATAATGGTTGCCGAACCTAAAAATTCACTCATTGGAGAAGCCAATGTTTGCCTGTGAATTACACTGGTCATTAATTGTTTAAAATGAAGTGTAGAGTTGTTAAACTTTTTAGCGATTACGCCCTCTGCATTAAAGCCTTTAATAATTCTTAAACCGGTTAAGGTTTCTTCTATAAATGATAAAAAATTACCATTTTCTTTCTGAGCCTTGGCAGATTTTGCTTTTAATTTTTTACTGATGGATGAAATTATAAATCCAGAAACGGGTAATAAAACAAAAACAAAGAGTGTTAATTTTACACTCATAAAAAGCATAATAGAAATTGCAATAATTACGGTTAACGGCTCTCTAACAATGGTTTCTATAGATGTTAAAATAGAATTTTCTACCTCTTGCACATCAGAGGTCATACGCGCAATTATGTCTCCTTTTCTTTTTTCGGAAAAGTAGGAGATAGGCAATTCTACAATTTTTTCGTATAATTTATCTCGTAAATCTTTTACAATTCCTGTTCTTAAAAAGGTAATTACATAAGAAGCTAAATATCTAAATAGATTTTTAAAAAAGAATAAAGAAACAGATAGTAAGCAAATAAAAACAAGTGTTTTTATATTGCCTTCAGTTTCTATTTTATTTGATATATAGAAATAAAAACTTTCTTTTAAGTAGTCTCCAATTCCGGTAATCCCCTCGTAGGTTGGTTTACTTACAACCTTTTTATCTGTGCTAAATAAGATGCCTAAAACAGGTATAAAAGCTAATACGGACAATACATTAAAAATAGCGTAAAGTATGTTGAATAGAAGGTTTAAAACTGTAAACCTTCTATACTTTTTTTCATATTTTAAAATGTCTTTAAAATACCCCATTAATTCAATTTCATTTCTTCAATAATTCTTTGAATCTTAGCATCTAAAGCAGCTTCTGTTGCATCTGCATTTGTAGCATTATCTAATGCAGTATTTACACTAAAGTAGAACTTTATTTTTGGTTCTGTTCCACTAGGCCTTGCAGCAATTCTTGTTCCAGATTCTGTTTGATAAATTAAAACATTCGATTTTGGTAAATCAATCGTTGTTACTTTACCGGTAATTAAATTCTTTTTTGTTGATGCATCGTAATCACAAAGTGATTCTACTTTTTCTCCATCAATTTCTGTTAAAGGATTATTACGCATGTCACTCAACATTTGCTGAATTTCTGCAGCACCATCCATTCCTTTTTTAGTGATAGAAATTAAATGCTCTTTATAATAACTGTTTTTAACATAGATTGCTAATAACTCTTCATAAAAAGAACTTCCGTTTTGTTTTGCATAGGCAGCAACTTCACAAGCTAAAAGTGTTGCGGTAACTGCATCTTTATCTCTTACAAAACCACCAACCATGTAACCAAAACTTTCTTCTCCACCACCAACAAAATCTAGTTCAGGGAAATCTCTCACCATTTTGGCTATCCATTTAAAACCCGTTAAACCAACTTTGGTGTCTACACCATAATTTGCAGCTACATCATTTACCAATTCTGTAGAAACAATAGTAGAACCTACAAATTGTTTTCCATTGATTTTACCTTCTTCTTTCCATTTTTTTAATAGAAATTCAGTCATAACAACCATTGTTTGGTTCCCATTCATTAATTTCATGTTTCCATCAGTATCTCTAATTGCAACACCTAAACGATCACAATCAGGATCTGTACCAATAACAATATCAGCGCCAATTTTGTTTGCTAAATCAGTTGCCATTTTTAAAGCTTCTGGTTCTTCTGGATTTGGAGATTTTACTGTTGGGAAATCTCCATTAGGTACTCTTTGTTCTTCAACAATATGTACATCTGTATATCCTGCTTTTGCCAATGCATCTGGTACAGAAACAATAGATGTTCCGTGTAAAGACGTAAAGACAATTTTTAAATTTTTTCTATCAATGTTATCAGATAAAGAACCATTTTTTACAGACGCTTCAATAAAAACATCATCAACTTCTTTACCAATAACTTCAATTAAGTTTTCGTTTGCATCAAATTTAATTTCAGAGAAATCTAAAGCATTTACTTTAGCTATAATTCCACCATCATGCGGAGGAACAATTTGTCCACCATCTGCCCAGTATACTTTGTAACCATTATATTCTGGCGGGTTATGAGAAGCAGTTAATACAATACCAGCATCACAACCTAAATGACGTACTGCAAAAGATAATTCTGGAGTTGCACGTAAATCTTCAAAAAGATATACTTTTATGTTATTTGCAGATAAAACATCTGCAACAACTTTAGCAAACTTTTTACTATTATGTCTACAATCGAAAGCAATAACAACACTACGTTGTTCTTTTTTTACATTTTCTATTAAGTAATTAGATAAACCTTGTGTAGCTCTACCTAATGTGTATTTGTTAATTCTATTGGTTCCTGCGCCCATAATTCCACGCATTCCACCAGTACCAAATTCCATGTCTTTATAGAATCTGTCTGCTAAAGCATCAGGGTTATTAGCGATTAATTCTTGAATTTCTGTTTGAGTTTCAGCATCAAATGTAGCTGTTAACCATTGTTTTGCTTTGTCTAAAATATTATCCATTGTATAAAGGTTGTATTACTTAATTGATGTACAAATATACTATTTAGAAATTGAGTTTTTCTTTAATCGTATAGTGTTTTTCGTTACTTTTTGTTTTTATAATGAGTTCTCCAATAAATCCTGCTAAAAATAATAAAGTTCCTAAAATCATAGAGGTTAGGGCAATAAAAAACCAAGGATTGTCAGTTACCAGTATTGTTTTAATGCCATTAAACACTTTGTATAGTTTTATGGCTCCAATATAAAATGCTGATGTAGTACCGAATAAAAACATTAGAGTTCCCCAAAGACCAAAAATATGCATGGGTCTTTTACCAAATTTAGATAAAAAAGAAATGGTAATTAAATCTAAAAAACCATTTACAAAACGATCCATTCCAAATTTAGTTTCTCCGTATTTTCTTGCTTGATGTTGTACTACTTTTTCGCCAATTTTAGTATAGCCTTCGTTTTTAGCTAAAACAGGAATGTATCGGTGCATTTCTCCGCTTACTTTTACTGCTTTTATAACTTCGTTTTTGTACGCTTTTAAGCCGCAATTAAAATCGTTTAGTTTTAAACCAGATGTTTTTCTAGCGGCAGCATTAAATAATTTTGATGGAATGTTTTTGGTGATAACGTTGTCATAACGTTTCTTTTTCCAACCAGAAATTAAATCGAAATCTTCTTTAACGATTAAATCATATAATTCAGGAATTTCATCTGGATTGTCTTGTAAATCGGCATCCATAGTTATAACGACGTTACCTTTTGCCATTTCAAAACCAGCATCTAACGCCTGCGATTTTCCGTAATTTTTTTTAAAACGAATTCCTTTTACAGCTTCATTTTTAGAAGATAATTCTTCTATAACTTTCCAAGAATTGTCTGTGCTACCATCATCTATAAAAATAACTTCATAAAAATAACGATTGGATTGCATAACTTTTGCAATCCAATCGTATAATTCTTGTAAAGATTCATCTTCGTTAAGAAGTGGTATTACTACCGAAATATCCATATTATATATTCAAAAATTTTAACTCATCATTTATATAAATATTAAACGATGTTTTTTTTGTTTTAGTAAGTTTCTTCTTCATTTTTTTTCATAATAGCTGCAGTAATAGCAGAAATTATAAAACCAAAAAAGGCAGATGTGGCAAGAATAATAGCCGATAAAATACCAGGAGTCTGAAATTTTTGAGCCATTGCTGTTGCATTGTCAACTTGCTCTTCTGTCATACCAGCATCTAGCCAAGCTTGTTCTTGTACCTCTATTGCTCGTTGTTGAAAAGTAGGATCTATGTAAGTCATAAATAATAACGTATAAACTAAAGCAATTACAGCGCTAATCATTGTAATTCCTAAACCTATTTTTACACCTTCTCCCCAAGAAATAAAGCCGCCATTTGCTTCTCTAAACTTTTTAATACCAATTATAATAAGTGCAATCATTGCTGCAAAACTAATAAGGCTATTTATCCATTGATATTCTAATAAACTACCAGCAGCAAAAAGAATTAGGTGAACAATTACTCCTATTAATCCTAAGTATACACCATAAGTTAGTATGATGTTTTTACTGTTTGCTTGATTTTCCATATTTTTTTTAAGTTTAGTGATACAAATATATTGTTTTCATTGTTGATAGTTTTTACTTTACGAAAAAAGATTGTAACTTATCTCAACAATACATTAGTATTCAGAGTGTTGAAAATGTTACAAAAAAATATTACTTTTTTTTGTTGTCATAATAAAAAAACCTCGTAAATTTGCCGCGGCAAGTCCTACACAACTAGCTCCCTTTGAATCCTCCAGGGCGGGAACGCAGCAAAGGTATTAGGTTGTAGCGGTGTGATGTAGGTAGCTTGCCATTTTTTTATCCTGAATTTATTTCAGGATCTTTATAACTTAATTCTGAATTTCTTCAGAATTTTTCTTTTTTACAGCAATTATTAACTTTCTCCTTTTTAGTTTCCCTCGTTTACTTTTAAGATATTTGCATCCAAATTCAAGCATTCAAATATTTTATTAAAAAATTTAGGTTTGTATTCTATAAATTTTTAATAAATCAATCTTTTTATAATCACATGTCTAAAGTTGTATTAATTACTGGAGCTTCATCCGGAATAGGAAAATCTATTGCTACGTTTTTATCTGAAAAAGGGTACAAAGTATACGGAACAAGTAGAAACCCTAAAAACACAGAAAACTTTTCTTTTACGTTAATTGCTTTAGATGTTTTAAAGGTTGATACTATTAATTCGGCAATCGATTTTATCATTCAAAAAGAAGGACGCTTAGATGTTTTGGTAAACAATGCGGGAATGGGAATTACAGGTCCCATAGAAGATACACCAACTGATGAAATGCGCGCTGTTTTTAATACCAATCTTTTTGGAGCTGTAGATGTTATGAAAGCTGCTTTACCGCAAATGCGTAAACAAAAATCGGGACTTATTATAAACGTAACTTCTATTGCTGGTTATATGGGCTTACCTTTCAGGGGATTGTATTCTGCTACAAAAGGAGCTTTAGAAACGATTACTGAAGCTACAAGTATGGAGGTAAAACCATTCGGAATTAAAGCAACATGTGTTGCTCCTGGAGATTTTGCAACCAATATTGCTGCCGGAAGATATCATACGCCGGTTTTTGAAACTTCTGCTTATAAAGAGAATTATCAAATGAATTTAAATTTGATGGATGCGCACGTAAGTGGCGGAATGGATCCTATAGAAATGGCAAATGCTATTTTTAAAATTATAAATACTAAAAACCCTAAAATTCATTATAAGGTCGGTGGCTTTATGGAGAAATTTTCTATTGTTTTAAAACGAATTTTACCAGACAGAATGTATGAGAAAATCTTAATGGATCATTATAAATTATAGTTTTAGAAGATTTGTTTTTATGTTTATAAGTAGTAAAAAAATATTTTTATTTCACTTCTTATACTTACAGGCAAGTAACTATCTTTGCGTTAGGGATTGAAGTGGAAATCCTTTTTTAATGTCGGTTCGAGTAAATTTGCTTTTTCGGCAAATTTGTATCGAGAACAAATTAAAAAAGATTGCAGCGAAAAGCCCGCTCGAACGCCCAAATAAAACAGAACAATTACAACTAAATATATACAAATGAAATTTTTTATTGATACTGCAAATTTAGAGCAAATTAAAGAAGCGCAAGCTTTAGGTATTTTAGACGGTGTAACTACAAACCCATCTTTAATGGCTAAAGAAGGTATTACTGGCGAAGTAAACATTATTAACCATTACAAAGAAATTTGTAACTTGGTAGAAGGTGATGTTTCTGCAGAGGTGATTTCTACAGATTTTGACGGAATGGTAAAAGAAGGTGAAGCTTTAGCTGCTTTAAACCCTCAGATTGTGGTAAAATTACCAATGATAAAAGACGGTGTAAAGGCGTGTAAATACTTTTCTTCTAAAGGGATTAAAACAAACGTAACGTTAGTGTTTTCTGCAGGTCAGGCTTTATTGGCTGCTAAAGCAGGTGCAACGTATGTTTCTCCATTTATTGGTCGTTTAGACGATATTTCTACAGACGGAATGAATTTAATTAAAGAAATTCGTTTAATTTATGACAATTACGGTTTCGAAACTCAAATTTTAGCAGCTTCTGTACGTAATACAATGCACATTATTAACTGTGCAAAATTAGGATCTGACGTTATGACTGGACCTTTAAGTGCAATAGAAGGTTTGTTAAAACACCCATTAACAGATAGTGGTTTAGCTACATTTTTAGCAGATTACAAAAAAGGAAACTAGCGTATAGTTTTTAGTTGTTGGTTTTTAGTTTTTAGTATCCACTCTTAACTTAAAATCAACAACTAAAATTTTAAAAATAATAAGAAGCTATTTCCTGCTTTACACTTTATCTTTTTGCAGAAAAAGCAAAAAGGATATCGTTTCAATCAGGGCTAAGCTTATTTATTAGCTAATAACAAAATTAAAAACGGTTTTTGGTTTTTAGTTTTTTTTAGTTTTAGAACCTCACTAAAAACTAAGAACTGAAAACTAACAACTTTTAAATCTTAAAAAAGATTTAAAAAATGTACCCTAAAAAAGAACTCGCACAAATTGTAATTTCAGCATGTAGTCAATTTAATATTGATACGGTTGTTATTTCTCCAGGTTCACGTAATGCTCCTTTAACGGTTGGTTTTTCTAATCATCCAGAAATAGAAACATTAAGTGTGGTAGACGAGCGTTGTGCTGCTTTTTTTGCTTTGGGTATTGCGCAACAAACTCAGAAACCTGTAGCAATTTCATGTACTTCTGGTTCTGCTTTGTTAAATTATTATCCTGCAATTGCAGAAGCTTTTTATAGCAACATTCCGTTAGTGGTAATTTCTGCAGACAGACCAAAACATTTAATTGATATTGGAGACGGACAAACCATTCGACAAGAAAATGTCTTTGAAAACCATATTTTGTTTTCTGCCAATTTAATTGATGAAGTTGTCAGTTCGAGTGCTGTCGAGAACTCAAAACTCATTTGTGAGGCTTTGCAAATAGCGATTTCGCAAAAAGGACCTGTCCATATAAATGTTCCGTTTGATGAGCCTTTGTATGAAACTGTTTCTACAATTGATACGGTCATTGCAAACAAAGTGAAGCAATCTTTTGAAGAGATTACTTCGTTGTTTACTCCTCGTAATGACGATACAGATTATAAAAAACTAGCTTCAATTTGGAATGCAGCCGAAAAGAAAATGATTCTTGTTGGAGTTAATTATCCGGATGAAGAACTACATCAATTAATGGATTTTTATGCAGATGATACTTCTGTTTTAATTTTAACAGAAACGACTTCTAATTTACATCAACAGAAAGCAATCGATTCTATAGATCAATTAATTTTTTCTTTAGACGATACTCAGTTTATAGATTTAAAACCAGACGTGTTAATCACTTTTGGAGGAATGATTGTTTCTAAAAAGGTAAAGCAGTTTTTAAGAAAATATCCACCAAAACATCATTGGAATATTGATAAGAAAAAAGCAATGAACACGTTTTTTTGTTTATCAGAATTTATTCAAATAGAACCTGTAGATTTCTTTTCTAAATTTAACACAACAATCGTAAAAAAAGAAAGTAACTATCAGCAAAAATGGTTGCAATTTCGTGATGAGAAGCGCGAGAAACATACTGCCTATTTATCAAAAACAACACATTCTGACTTTAAAGTTTTTGAGCAAATTATAGCAAGTGTGCCTACTAATAGTCAGTTGCAAATTAGCAACAGTTCTATTATTAGATACGCGCAATTATTTTCTATAGATAAAACAAACAATGTTTATTGTAATAGAGGAACAAGCGGAATTGATGGTAGCACAAGTACGGCTATTGGAGCGGCTTTTGCGGCTAAAAATCAGACTGTTTTTATAACAGGAGATATTAGTTTTTTTTATGACAGTAATGCGTTGTGGAATGCTGCTATTCCTAAAAACTTTAGAATTATTTTAATTAATAATTCTGGTGGCGGAATTTTTAAAATTATTCCAGGACCAGGAACCACAAACGCTGCTAAATATTTTGAAACTCCGCATTCTTTAACTGCAGCACATTTATGTAAAATGTATAATTTCGATTATTTAAAAGCAGATTCTACAGAAACAGTACAAGAACAATTAGACGGTTTTTATGAAACAGATACTGAAATAAATTCAGTACTTACGAAAAAACCAAAAATATTAGAAATCTTTACGCCAAGTGAAGAAAATGATTTAATTTTAAAAGCATATTTTAAATATATACAATAATGGATTCACAAGAAGATTTATACGAAGGAGAAGAAAATTTACAAGAAGACGAAAATAATTCGGAGGAGGTAGATATGTACTTAAAAGAAGGCGATAAAGTAAACTTAGTCATTGAAACAGAAACAGGTTTAGGTTACACTGTTTTAATTAATGAAGAGTTTGATGGTTTGCTTTTTAGAAGTGAAGTTTTTCAGGAATTAGAAGAGAATATGGAAGTTGTTGGTTACATAAAACAAATCCGTGAAGACGGAAAAATTGATGTTTCTTTGCGTCCACAAGGTTTTAGAAACGTAATTGATTCTGACGTAGATAAAGTGCTTACTAAGTTAAAAGAAAGTAGAGAAGGCTTTTTGTTATTAACAGATAAAAGTTCTCCAGATTCTATTCGTTTTCACATGAAAATGAGTAAAAAAGCATTTAAAAAAGCAGTTGGAAATTTATATAGACAGAAACTTATTTTAATTAAAGAAGATAGAATAGAGTTGGTGTAACATAAGTATTCAGTCGTCAGTTAGCAGTAGGCAGTAAAAATGTTTTTTAGATATAGAATTTTTAATTTAGCCTACTGCCTACTTTTTTTATCTCCCACCAAGTCTTAAAATATTGTCATAAAATTTATCGGCATTTGGGTCTGCAGGATCCATTTTACCATAGCCTATTTTATATTGTAAGATTGCTTTTCTAATTTGTTTTCCTTTTTCGTAATATTTACCAATATAATAGTCGCCTAAAGGAGAGTTGGGAAATAGTTTTAAAATCATTTTACCAAACGGAAGTAACTGATTTCCGTTTTCTTTTTCCATAACTATTTTTTCTACCGCATACACATCGTTTTCTCTAATGTCTAAGCTACTTCCGAAAAGAAATTCTATTTCTACATATTTATTTTCTAAATAAGCAATAGCATCTGCAGGCGATAAATCTTTTATGTTTTCATTAAATTCTTCTTTAGAAATAGCAGAATAAACTTGAAACACTTGGTTTAAAGCTCTAGGTATTGCTTCGCTCATAGCAGAAATACTACTTGACGTCTGTATAGTGTCATTTATAATATTAAAGTTTTTTAATTCTACAGAATTTAAAAGAGTTTGTAATTCTCCTATTTGTGTCTGTTTAGCAGCAGAAAAAGAGGTAGCGTTGTTTATGTATAAGTAAAAAGTATTGTCTTCTTTTAGGTATCTAGGTAAATTATAAGACTCCATTTGTTGCCCAATAAAATCTGAAAACGTAGGGTTTATGCAGATATAAGAATTGATAAACGGAGCTTTTTCTCCTAAAAAATAAGAAACTAAGTTTGCAGAAGTACCTTCGCCTACAAGTGTAATAAAAGGAGATGTTTTGTAAGTGCTTTCTATATTTAAAATAACTTCATCTTTTATAAATTGATAAAACTTTTTGTTATCTGTTGTTAATTCTCCGTTTGTAATATTAAAATAGGTGTCTTTTTTTCTAGTTTTTGCCATATCAATACCTACAACAATTTGCTTTGGAGCTTTGTCTTTTGCTGCAAATAAAACAGAATTACCAACATAAGTATCAAACATAAACTCACTATCTAAAACAACAGCTAGTGGGTAGTTTTTTTCTTCTTTGTCATTATAACCTTCTGGTAAATAGATTTTTATTTCTCTCTGGTCATCTGCGTAGTCAGATGCAATTGTTTTTTTTATGATTTTTTGAGCAAACCCGTTAAGGCAAAATAGCATAAATATTAGTGTGAACGATTTCTTTATCATAAATTTGAATCTTTTATTTTTGTACCCAATTATTTTGTTCTTCTAAAAGAACGTCCAAAATACAAAATTATGATACAACCCGAGTGGAAAACTGTTAAAGAATACGAAGACATTACCTATAAAAAGTGTAATGGAGTGGCAAGAATAGCATTTAATAGACCTAATGTTAGAAATGCTTTTAGACCTAAAACAACCAAAGAATTATACGATGCATTTTATGATGCTGGCGAAGATGTAAACATTGGTGTTGTGCTACTTTCTGCGGAAGGACCAAGTACAAAAGACGGAGTTTATTCGTTCTGTTCAGGCGGAGATCAAAAAGCACGTGGACATCAAGGTTATGTTGGCGATGATGGTTACCACAGATTAAATATATTAGAAGTACAACGTTTAATTAGGTTTATGCCAAAAGCAGTAATTGCGGTAGTACCTGGTTGGGCAGTTGGTGGCGGACACAGTTTACATGTTGTTTGCGATTTAACTTTGGCATCTAAAGAACATGCTATTTTTAAACAAACAGATGCAGATGTAACTTCTTTTGACGGTGGTTATGGTTCTGCATATTTGGCAAAAATGGTGGGACAAAAAAGAGCCCGTGAAATTTTCTTTTTAGGAAGAAATTATTCAGCACAAGAGGCGTATGATATGGGAATGGTAAATGCTGTTATTCCGCATGAAGAATTAGAATCTACTGCTTATGAATGGGCACAAGAAATTTTAGAAAAATCTCCAACTTCTATAAAAATGTTAAAATTCGCTATGAACTTAACAGACGATGGAATGGTTGGGCAACAAGTTTTTGCTGGTGAAGCAACAAGACTTGCTTATATGACGGATGAGGCTAAAGAAGGAAGAGATGCTTTTCTAGAAAAAAGAAAACCAAACTTTCCTAAAAAATGGATACCATAGGTTTTAGTATTCAGTTAACAGTATCAGTTTGTCAGTTCGAGTGAATTTATGAAGTATGAATAAATTTGTATCGAGAACATTTAAATTTTGAATAAACAATGAAATCACAAGTAGTTTCTTTTTTAATAAAATGTCCAGATCAAAAAGGGTTGGTAGCAAAAATTACCAGTTTTTTTTATGAAAAAGGATTCAATATTGTAAGCTCACAACAGTATGTAAATGCTATTGAAGACACTTATTTTATGAGAGTTCGCTTAAACGCGGATGGAACCACGCTTTCTAAAAAAGAGTTAGAAAGTAGTTTTTTAGAGTTGGCAACTCCTTTAGATATAGAATGGTCTGTAAATTATGATGATAGAAAACAAAATGTAGCCATTATGGTTTCGCATACAAGTCATAATTTGTATGATTTGTTAGAGCGATCTAAAGAAGGAAGATTAGATTGTACTGTAAAAATGATTATTAGTAATCATAATAAGTTAAGATATATTGCAGAAATGTTTAATATTCCTTTTCATTATTTACCTGTAACAAAAGAAACCAAATTAGAGCAGGAAGCTAAAGTTAAAGATTTGTTAGATACTAACGAAATAGATTTGGTTATTATGGCAAGATATATGCAAATTTTATCAGCAGATTTTATCAATCATTATCCAGAGAAAATCATCAATATTCATCATTCTTTTTTACCTGCTTTTCAAGGAGCAAATCCTTATAGAAAAGCGTATGAAAGAGGAGTGAAGTTAATAGGCGCAACGGCACATTATGCAACGGTAGATTTAGATGAAGGTCCAATTATAGAGCAAGATGTAAAACCAGTAACGCATGAAAGTACACCAGTAACTTTAAAGAGAATTGGTGCAGATATAGAAAAATTGGTTTTGGCAAGAGCTGTAAAAAACCATTTAAATCATCAGATCATTGTTTCAGGAAATAGAGCAATTGTTTTTCCAGAAGCAGGAGAATAAAAAAAGTAGGCAGTAATTCAGTTGGAGTTGGCAGTTTAGAATTAAAACCTACTTTAATTATAAATTTTGAATCATTTAATTTTCAACGTATATAAATGAAAATAATCTGTATTGGGCGCAATTACGCAAAACACATCGAAGAATTGGCAAATGAAAGACCAGAAAATCCTGTTGTTTTTCTAAAGCCAGATTCGGCAATTTTACCAAGAAAAAATCCATTTTTTATTCCTCCTTTTTCTGATGACGTTCATTATGAAGTAGAGGTTTTGGTAAAAATAAATAAAGTAGGTAAACATATTGATGCAAAGTTTGCTCATAAATATTATGATGAAATTGGTTTAGGAATCGATTTTACAGCAAGAGATGTGCAAGCAAAATGCAAAGAAAAGGGATTACCGTGGGAAAAAGCAAAAGCATTTGATGGAAGTGCCGTTGTTGGAGAGTTTTATCCGAAGGAAGAATTTGATTTGGAAAACTTAAAATTTCAATTATATAAAAATGATGAAATTGTTCAGGACGGAAACACAAATGCAATGTTGTGGAAAACAGATGAATTAATTGCTTATGTTTCTCAATATTTCACCTTAAAAAAAGGAGATATCATTTTTACAGGTACACCCGCAGGTGTTGGAAAAGTTGTAGAAAACGATAACTTAAAAGGAGTAATTGAAGGTAAAGAAGCTTTTAATATTAGAGTAAAATAGGTTAAACCGCAAAGTACGCAAAGAATAAGCAGCGTTCGCAAAGAAATAATTCTTTGAGGTTTTTGCAAAAACTCTGAAACCTTTGCGTTTAAAAACAGACAATGAAAGCAGAAATTATAACTATTGGAGATGAAATTCTTATCGGACAAATTGTAGATACAAATTCGCAATTTATTGGTCAGGAATTAAATAAAATTGGAGTTTCGGTTTATCAGATAACTTCCATCCAAGATGACGAGCAACATATTCTAAATGCTTTAAAGGAAGCACAAGAAAGAGTAGATATTGTTATTCTAACAGGAGGTTTAGGGCCAACAAAAGACGATATCACCAAAAAAACAATTGCAAAATTCTTTAATGATGATCAACTAATAGAATATCCAGAAGTGATTGCTCATATTAAAGAGATGTTTCAGAAAATTGGTCATCCATTTAAAGAAATTCAAAGATATCAAGCACAATTACCATCAAAAGCTACTTTATTAAAAAATAGTTTTGGTACAGCACCTGGCATGTGGTTTTATGAAAATGAGACTGTCTTTGTGTCATTACCAGGAGTTCCGTATGAAATGAAAGGTTTAATTACCAATCAAGTTTTACCAAAAATTCAAAAACAATTTCAACTGCCCTTCATCATCCATAAAACAATTATGACGTATGGAGCTGGAGAAAGTATGATTGCAGAAAGAATTGAAGATTTTGAAAACAATTTACCACCTTATATAAAGTTAGCCTATTTGCCATCATTTGGTAAAGTTAGGCTGCGTTTATCTGCCAAAGGCGATACAAAAGAAATTCTAGAAAAAGAGTTAAATGAAAAAGTAGCTGCCATTTATCAACTAATACCAGAAATTATTACCGGTATAGATGATGATAGTTCTTTAGAAAAAAGAGTAGGCGAGTTGTTAACGAAAAAAGAACAAACTATTGCTACTGCAGAAAGTTTAACAGGCGGACAGATAGCTGCAAATTTAGTTTCTGTACCAGGTTCTTCTGCCTATTTTAAAGGTGGTTTTATAACCTATTCAGCAGAAACTAAAATAAGTCAATTAGATGTTTTTAAAGAAACTATTAAAATATATTCAGTAGTAAGTAAAGAAGTTGCTTTAGAAATGGCAAAAGGGGCTAAAAGAAAATTGCAAACAAATTATGCAATTGCCGTAACAGGTAATGCTGGTCCAACAACAGATAACACAGATAAAAGTGTAGGAATCGTTTATATTGCTCTAATATCTGATGAAAAAGAAGTTGTACAAGAATTTAATTTTGGGCAACCAAGAGAAAAGGTAATCAATAGAACTGTAAGTAAAGCTTTAGAAATGCTTTATAAAGAATTATTGTAATTATTGCTTATTTGTATAAAACGAGTGTAAAAACATTCATTTTTAATAAGTTAGGAGTATTTGGTAAATAAAATTAAAAAATTATAAAAATTGTTTTGTTCAGATTTAGAATTAGTTGTATATTTGCACCTCGTTTAGAGATAACACTATAAATACTGTCGAAAAGATGTCTAGAGTTTGTGAATTAACAGGAAAAAAAGCAATGGTTGGGAACAATGTATCTCACGCTTTAAATAGAACTAAGAGAAAGTTTGACGCTAATCTAATGACCAAGCGTTTTTATATCCCAGAAGAAGATAAATGGATAACATTAAAAGTTTCTGCTTCTGCATTAAAAAATATTAACAAGAAAGGAATTTCTTCAGTTATAAAAGACGCGAGAGCTAACGGATTTTTAACTAAATAAGCTCAAGCAATTTAAAATTTTATACAGATGGCAAAAAAAGGAAACAGAGTTCAGGTAATTTTAGAATGCACAGAGCATAAAGCTTCTGGTAAAGCAGGTACTTCTAGATACATTACAACAAAGAACAAAAAGAACACTCCAGATAGAATGGAAATTAAAAAATTCAATCCTATCTTAAAGAAAATGACTGTTCACAAAGAAATTAAATAATTAAACTGTCTAGAACTCAGAATAGAGCACATAGATTAAAAAACTTAGACAATGGCAAAAAAAACAGTAGCATCTTTACAAACATCTTCAAAAAGATTAAGTAAAGCGATCAAAATGGTAAAATCTCCAAAATCAGGAGCTTACACATTTGTAGAGTCAATTATGCAACCAGAAAAAGTAGATGCTTTTTTAGCTAAAAAGTAATTTTTACTACACAAAATATATAAAACTACTTTCTAATTTAGAAAGTAGTTTTTTTTGTGCCTTATAATTGCGTATTTTTGGGCGTTACCTAAAGGTCGCGCTTTACATTATATCTTTTCTTATACTGTTATAGCAAAGAGCGTTTTACCTTTAAATGACAACCTTTTACTTAAAAAAGAAGTAATAATTTTTAAAAGAAAAGGATGCCATTTCAATCGCTAACGCAAGCTTTTAAGTGACAATTTGACCAAACCTAACATGTGGCACGTTTTTTAACGTATTGTCATATAGTATAAAAAATAAAAATGAGTTTTTTTAAAAGAATATTTTCAAAAGAAAAAAAAGAAACCTTAGACAAAGGATTAGAAAAGTCTAAAGAAAGTTTTTTTGGTAAGTTAACAAAAGCAGTTGCAGGTAAATCTAAAGTAGATGATGATGTTTTAGATAATTTAGAAGAGATTTTAGTAGCATCTGATGTTGGTGTAAGTACAACTCTTAAAGTTATTGATAGAATTGAAGCTAGAGTTGCTAAAGATAAATATGTTGGTACAGATGAGTTAAACAAAATTCTTCGAGAAGAAATTGCAGGACTTTTGTCTGAAACCAATATTGGTAATGAAACCGAGTTTACGATTTCAGAAGGTAAAAAACCTTATGTAATAATGGTTGTTGGTGTAAATGGCGTTGGTAAAACAACCACTATTGGTAAATTAGCAAGTCAGTTTAAGAAACAAGGTTTAAAGGTTGTTTTAGGAGCAGCAGATACTTTTAGAGCTGCAGCAATAGATCAATTACAAGTTTGGGCAGACAGAACAGACGTGCCAATTGTGCGCCAAGAAATGGGCTCTGACCCTGCTTCTGTAGCATTCGATACCTTAAAATCTGCCGTTACTCAAAATGCAGATGTTGTAATTATAGATACCGCTGGTCGTTTGCATAATAAAGTCAATTTAATGAATGAGTTGACAAAGATTAAACGTGTAATGCAAAAAGTGGTTACAGATGCTCCACATGAAGTATTATTAGTTTTAGATGGCTCTACAGGACAAAATGCATTTGAGCAAGCAAAACAATTTACTTTGGCAACAGAAGTAACTTCTCTAGCCGTTACCAAATTAGATGGTACTGCAAAAGGTGGTGTTGTAATAGGTATTTCAGATCAATTTAAAATTCCTGTAAAATACATTGGAGTAGGAGAAGGAATAGATGATTTACAAGTATTTAATAAATACGAATTTGTAGATTCTTTCTTTAAATAAGAACTTATTATCTTTTTAAAATTTATAGATCCCTGTGTATTTTTAATACACAGGGATTCTTTTTATCTATTCGGTTCAATATGTATTAATACATGCTCTAAGTTTGGTATTTCTGATTGTAAATAATCTTTTAATTGGTGTGCAATATCATGTCCTACTTTTACAGAAATCTCACTATCTACAATGGCATGTAAATCTACGTGAAACTTCATTCCAGATTTTCTGATAAAACATTTTTCGGTATCTAATATACCAGGTACTTTTATCGATTTTTTTCTAATCTCTATGATAAGACTGTCATAAAGTTGTTCATCCATTACCTCTCCTAAAGCGGGTCTTAAAATTAAATAGCTATTGTATAAAATAAAACCAGCAGCAAATAATGCAGCCCAATCATCAGCAGTTTCATAACCTTTACCAAATAGAATGGCAATGGAGATACCAATAAAAGCCATTATAGACGTAATGGCATCGCTTCTATGATGCCAAGCATCTGCTTTAAGGGATGTGCTCTTTGTTTCTTTACTTTTCTTTATTACAACTTGATATGAAATTTCTTTCCAAATTATGATGATCGCCAATACGATTAAAGTCCAAGATTTTGGAACCTTATGTGGTGTTTGAATATTTAAAATACTTTTATAGGCGATGATTGTTGCAGAAATAACTAAAAAAGCAACAACAGCAAATGTAATTAAAGGTTCTATTTTTCCGTGACCATAGGGATGATTTTCATCCGCAGGACGTTTTGCATACTTAAAACCTAATAAAACTAAAAATGAGGCAAAAATATCTGTGGTAGATTCAATAGCATCTGCAATTAGCGCATAAGAATTACCAAAAAAACCTGCAAGACCTTTTATAATTGCTAAAATAAAATTTGATACAAGGCTAAAGTAAGTTGTCTTTATGGCGCTTTCTTCGTTTGTCATTCTAATTTTTATGGTTGTATCTAATGCTAGTTTAGATAAGAATAATTATCAATAGAGTTAAGTAGAAGCAGCAAAGTTAACTTTTTCAAGCTTAAAAAAAGATTTATAAGGTTTGTTTAAAAGATAAAACCTCACAAAATTGTGAGGCTTTAGGTTCTGTATTATCTAATGGTTTTAATATCTTCTAAATGTATTATTCTGTTAAAAGACCATCAATAGAAAGGTAACGTTCACCAGTATCATAATTCATGGTTAGTATTGTTTCTTCTCCTTTTAAAGATTGCAGTTGTTTTCTAACCGCAGCTAAAGATGCTCCTGTAGAAATACCAACTAAAATACCTTCTGTTTTTGCTATATTTCTTACTTCTGTAAAAGCTTCTTCTTTGGTAATTCTAATAGCACCATCAATTAAATCTGTATTAAATACTTCTGGGAAGAAACCGGGTCCGATACCTTGTAATGCATGAGGTCCTGGTTTATCTCCAGAAATAATAGCAGAATCGTTTGGTTCTACGGCAAGTACTTTTATGGTAGGAAATGTTTCTTTTAAAACTTCTGCCATACCCGTAATATGACCACCTGTACCAACACCAGTAATTAAATAATCTACTCCTTCCGGAAAATCGTTAACAACTTCTATAGCTGTTGTGTTATAGTGTATTTGTGGGTTTGCAGGATTTGTAAATTGAGATGGCATCCACGAATTTTTATTTTGAGCAACCATTTCTTTTGCTTTTGCAATTGTACCACTTAAACCTAATTCTTTAGGAGTTAATACAAGGTTAGCACCGTAAGCTTTCATTAAAGCACGTCTTTCTACAGACATAGATTCTGGCATTACTAGTGTAAGTTTGTAGCCTTTAATAGCAGCAACCATTGCTAAGCCAATACCTGTATTACCAGAAGTTGGCTCTATAATTTCGGTGTCTTTATTTATAAGGTTTCTTTTTTCGGCATCTTCAATCATTGCTAATGCAATTCTGTCTTTAATGCTACCACCAGGATTTGCTTTTTCTAGTTTCATCCAAACATTCGCATCTGGAAATAATTTAGCTAATCTTACAACGGGTGTGTTACCAATAGATTCTAATATATTGTCAATTTTCATACTGTTTTTTTATTTATCAGGGTTTTGTTTCTTAAAAGTCAGTTTGTTCCCTCTAACGAAGTTATGTTTTTTAGGATAAATATCATAAGATAAAAGGCTAATTTAAAGCCAAAAAAACCTCACAAATTTGTGAGGCTTTAGCATTATAAGGAAAACTATAGTTAGTTATTCTTTTACTTTCTTTTTAAATTTATCAAACTCATTAGATTCTTTCTTTGGCCAGCTATTGTTAGACGTATCTACATCTGCCGTTTCAAATTCAGGATCTACTTGTATGCTTTTAATTTCTTGTGATGAAGCAAATACTCTTTTTACAGAAGTATCATTTTTCATCCAAATTTGAGCAGGAAATGTCTGTTTTTCTTTTGTACCATCAGCATAGGTTAACTCTACAATTAATGGCATAATTAATCCTCCTGGTTTTTCAAATTCTACTGCATAAATATAAGCAGGCACTTCTTTACCTTCTGCATGCTCATCCATCGCTTTAGCGTTAGCGTCTTCTTTTTTATCTGTAATGTAGACTAAGTCTCCTAAACCATCAAAATACTGTTTGTATTGTTCTTTTAATTTGGTAACTCTTTCATTAGGTTTGTCTGTTAAATATAGTGGTTTTACTGTTTTAATACCTATGTCATTTACATCTGTAGTATAAAACCAACCTCTCCAAAACCAATCTAAATCCATTGCAGAAGCATCTTCCATAGATCTAAAGAAATCTGCAGGAGTAGGGTGCTTAAACATCCATCTTTTAGCGTAAGTTCTAAATGCATGGTCAAATAATTCTGGACCCATAATTGTTTTACGCAATATAAATAAACCTGCTGCAGGCTTGGTGTATGCATTAGGTCCAAATTGTTTTACATAATCACCTTGAGACATAATAGGAGAGATGTTACTTTGGTCCCCGCTCATGTATCTTGTAATTTCTTTTGCAGGATTATTTGCAAATAAATCATAATCGTAACTATATTCTGCTAAAATTTCTACAAATGAATTTAAACCTTCATCCATCCAAGTCCATTGTCTTTCATCAGAATTTACAATCATCGGAAAAAAGTTATGTCCTACTTCATGTATAATTACACCTAACATTCCTTTTTTAGTTCTATCAGAATAAGTTCCGTCTGGGTTTGGACGTCCAAAGTTGAAACAAATCATTGGGTATTCCATTCCTTGTCTTTCTGAGTGTACAGAAATAGCTTTAGGATACGGATAATCGAATGTTAATTTAGAATATTCAATTAAAGTGTGAGCCACAGCTCTTGTAGAGTGCTCTTCCCATAATGGGTTTCCTTCTTTAGGATATAATGAAACAGCCATTACTGTTTTACCGTTTATTTTGGTTGCCATGGCATCCCAAATATATTTTCTAGAAGATGCAAAGGCAAAGTCTCTTACCTTTTCTGCTTTAAATTTCCAAGTTTTTGTATTTGTAGCACGTCCTTTTTCTGCTTCTTCAGCTTCAGCTTGCGTTACAATCATCACTGGGTTATCAAAAGTTTTTCTTGCTTTTTCCCAACGGTTACGTTGCGTCTTACTTAAAACATTTTTTTCATTTTGTAAAACACCGGTAGCGTCTACAATATGATCTGCAGGTACTGTTAAGTTTACTTCGTAATCTCCAAATTCTAAAGCAAATTCACTACGTCCCCAGAATTGCATATTTTGCCATCCTTCTACATTGTTATACACTGCTAATCTTGGAAAAAATTGAGCAATTGTGTAGTTGTTGTTTCCGTCAGGAAAAGATTCTAAACCAGAACGCCCACCATCTTTGTTGATGTCGTTAATTTTATAATTCCATTGAATACTAAATTTAAAAGTATCTCCAGAAGCTAATGGTTTTGGTAAATTAATACGCATCATAGTTCTATTGATAAAGTGTGATAAAGGCTTACCATCACTTTCTACTTTTTCGATATTAAAACCAAACCCATTACTTTCTTTCATATACTCTTTTTTAAATTTCTCTGGAGTAATAAAAGGAGTAGCCCCTGTAGATTTTGCTAAAGGTGTTTTAGAATCATCGGCTCTCATATTTTGGTCTAATTGAACCCATAAATATTCTAAAGCATCTTTAGAGTTGTTGTGATATGTAATTTTTTCGCTACCATAAATTTTGTTAGTACTTTCTTCTAAACGGATGTCCATTACATAATCAACTTTTTGTTGACTGTATTGGCTTCCAGGAGCACCTGAAGCTGTATGTTGATCGTTAGGAGTTGCCAAAACATCTTTTAATTGTCTAAACTTATTTTGGTCTGTGTGTCCTTGAGGAGCTTTACTTTCTTCTTTTTTTTCTTGAGCAAATGTACCTGCTGCAATAAAAAATAAAGAAAACATGAATAAAGATAGTTTTTTCATTTGTTTTAATTTGGGTTTAATTATCGATAAAATTAGTGATAAGTCTACAAAGGTTGGTTGAATGTTAAAAAATTAACAAATTTTTATAAGAAAAAGCGATACCCAGAGATATCGCTTTTTTTAATTAAAGAACTACTGTTATCCTTTTACTTTGCTTTTAAATTTTTCGAATTTATTATTTTGTTCTTTTGGCCAACTATTATTTGAGGTATCTACGTCTGCAGTTTCTTGATTAGGATCTATAGTAATTTTAGAAACTTCTTTGTCAGAAGAAAACACTTTGGTTATTTCTTGATCGTTAAGTCTCCAAATTTGTGCAGGATATACTTTTCTTTCTGTTGTACCATCGGTATAGTTAAATTGTACAATAATTGGCATAACTAATCCACCTGGTTTGTTGTATGTAATTTCATAATGAAATTTAGATTTTTTGTTTTTAGCAGTGCCAAAAGCTAAACCTTCTGTTGTGTCCTCTATAAAATCTACATTTTCACCATTTGCTTTTGTGTAGTATTTTTTTACACTTTTAATACCAATATCTGTTACATCTGTAGTGTAAAACCATCCCCTCCAAAACCAGTCTAAATCTACACCAGAGGCATCTTCCATTGTTCTAAAAAAGTCTGCAGGCGTTGGGTGTTTAAACATCCAACGTTGAGAATAAGTTCTAAAAGCATGGTCAAACAATTCTTTACCCATAATTGTTTCTCTTAGAATCCATAAAGCGGTAGCAGGTTTACCGTACGCATTGTTACCAAATTCATACACATGATCTCCTTTAGACATAATTGGAGCAATCTTAGATTGATCTCCTGCCATATATTTTACAATATTTTTAGGATATCCTCTAGTAATAGGGAAATCTTTATCATACGCTAATTCGGCTTGCATTTCTACATAAGAATTTAAACCTTCGTCCATCCAAGTCCATTGTCTTTCATCAGAATTTACAATCATCGGAAAAAAGTTATGACCAACTTCGTGAATCGTTACTTTTATCATTCTGTATTTTACTCTATCAGAATAGGTGCCGTCTGCATCTGGTCTTCCTGGGTTGAAACAAATTTGAGGGTATTCCATTCCCATTTGTCCGTCTACAGAAATTGCTTTATGATACGGATAATCAAATGTATATTTAGAATATGTTTTTAAGGTTTGTGCAACTGCTCTTGTAGAATGCTCTCCATATAAAGGATTTGCTTCTTTAGAATATAAAGAATATGCCATTACCGTTTTACCATTAATATCTACTGCCATGGCATCCCAAATAAACTTTCTTGAAGTTGCAAATGCGTAATCACGCACGTTTTTAGCAATAAATTTCCAAGTTTTAGTTTCTTTAGATTTACTTTTTTCAATTTTAGTTGCTTCTTTTTGAGTACGAATAACAACAGGGTTGTCAAAAGTTTTTCTAGCTTTAGCTAATCTCTTTAATTCTGTTTTTGTAAAAACATCACTTTCATTTTGTAAAACTCCCGTTGCACCTAACATGTGGTCTTTGGGTGTTGTAATATTTACCGTAAAATCTCCAAATTCTAAAGCAAATTCACTTCTTCCCCAAAACTGACCGTTTTGCCATCCTTCTACATTATCATATACACACAATCTTGGGTAAAACTGTGCAATTACATAATTGTTATTGTCATTTTCTGTAAAATGTTCAAATCCAGAGCGACCACCTTGTGTTCTGTGGTTATTAATATTGTACCACCAATTTATTTTAAAAGAAAAAGTTTCTCCAGAAGCCAAAGGTTTTTGTAAATTAATACGCATCATTGTTTGGTTAATAGTATGAGATAAGTTGCTACCGTTTGTGTTTGTTACACTTGTAATTTTAAAACCACCATCAAAAGGTTCAGCAGAATAAGTGCTCTCAAATTTCTTTTTACTGATGCTTTTAGAAATTTTATTTGGCTGAATATCTGGCGTTTTAGAATCTTTAGCCCTCATATTTTGGTCTAATTGCACCCATAAATAAGATAAATCATCTTTAGAGTTGTTATGATAGGTAATGGTTTCTTTACCTGTTATTTTTTGATTTTCATCATCTAAAACAATATCCATTACATAATCTACCTTTTGCTGCGTGTAATTTACACCGGGAGCACCAGAAGCTGTTCTTTGGCTATTTGGGGTAGCTAGTTCATCTTTAAGTTGTTTAAATTTGTTTTGATTGGTATGACCTTGTTTGGTAATATTTTGTTCTTGGGCATACGTAGCAGTCCCAATAAAAAATACAGAGAGTAAGAGTAAAGTAATTTTTTTCATTTGTACCTGAGTTGAATTAGCGTACAAATTAAGGATTAGTAGGTAAAAAAGTTAAAAAGAGTTAAAATTTTAACAAACCTTTATCATTTTTTGCATTTAATAAAATACTTTTGTGTTCTTTACCCACTTTAGATTTTATTAAATTTTGTTGTTGAGGAAAATGTGTTGTTAATATTTTATTAGAAACTTCTATTGTGTTTAATTGGGCTACATCTTCAATCTCTAGATAAAAATAAACTAAATCTCCATCGTATTCTTTACCGATGTAATTAAAGCTTCTAGAAACCTCGTCAATTTTTAAATGTAGTTTTTTGTTAAGATATTTCTTAAAATATACGTCGTTATCTTTTAATTCGTTTTTGGTATCTAACTGTAAGTCTATATTGTAATCGCTATTTAATGCTTTTTCTATATCATCAATAAAAACATTAATTGTAATTTGTACCGTATGTAATTCACTTCTATATTCAATTTGGGTTAAGCTCAAATAATACTTGTGAGCAGAGAAGGAGAGAAGCGGAATTATAAATAAAAGTAAAATAGTTTTTTTAGTATTCATGTAGGTGATAAAACAATTATTGCGCCAAATTACTCTTTTTTTATGATTTTTAAATAAGGAACACTTTCTTTCTGAAAGATTTTTATAAGCTCTAAAATCCTTTTTTCTTTATGTAATTCTTCTATACCCAAAGGATTACAGTATTCTAAAAAATGAAAATATTGATCTACAGGGATTTTTAATTTTTCGAAAAAGAATTTTTCACCTAATTTTGACATTATTTTATAAGGAAATTGTTTTTTGCGTTCTAATTTTTTACGCAATGCCCATAAGCGTTCAGAATCACGAAAAGGAATTTTAGCACCAGCTCCTGCGCCTCCAAAGGAATTGGGTACGGTGTTTACAGTAGGTGGTTTTGCTTTTACAACGGCATCAATTGTAGGGTCTTTTTGTTTAAAATTGATGTTAGAAAAATCTAAAACCTTACTTAATAAAGAGTCTTTTCTATTTCTAGGAACTTCTTTTAAATCTGCAGTTAATCTGCCCATTAAATCATTTCGTTTTAAATCAAATGCATCCAAAACATAAGTAGTTGATGTTAGTGTAACAGTTAGAGATTTTAAATCTTTAATTGTTTTGGTAATCCTTATTTTCTTAGTTATGTGTTGTACTGTTGAAACTTGTAATGAATCTCCTTCCGAAACAAAAATTCTAAAGCGGCCATCATCCGAAGAAAAAGTACCTTGGTTTGTTTGTATGTTAATAATATTTGCATTTTTAACAATGCCCAAAGAATCTATAACTTTACCAGATAGTAATATTTTTGTTTCTTGTGATAAAGTAGTAAACGTTACAAAAAACACTAAAATTGTAAATAGTTTTTTTACCATGTCAGATAGATTTATTCTTTGTTTAAAGTTTCTAAGTAAGATGCACTTTCTTGTTGAAATATTTCTATAATCTTTAAAAGTCTATTTTCGGCATACATTTTTTCAATATCAAAAGGTAAACAATATTCTATAAAATGAAAGTATTTTTCTTTAGGAATTTTTAATTTATCAAAGAAAAAGGTATCACCGAACTCAACCAATATTTTATCTTTAAACACCTTTTTACGATCAAATTCTTTATCTCTAGATTGTGCTTTTTTAAACTTTTTAGAAGAAAATAAACCACCTATAATTCCGCCTACATTAAGTCCAGAATACGAATTAGCAACCGTGTTTACTACTTTAGTTTTTGCTCTATCATTAGCATCAATTCTATGGTCTTTTAAAGAGAAATCAACATTAGAAAAATCCATATTACTTTTTAACAAAGCAATTTTTTCATTTTTGGGGACAGATTTAATATCTACAGCTAACTGCCCAATTAAATGGTTTCTTTTTAATTCGAATTCATCTAAAACATAGGTGCTTTGTTTTAAAGTAACAATTAATGCTTTGTCTGTTATGTTTTTTCTGTTAATTATAATTGTTTTAGTACTGTATTGTATGTTTGAAATTTGTAAGGTATCGCCTTCTGAAACATAGATTTGAAAACGGCCATCATCAAAAGAAAAAGTACCTTGCTTTGTTTTTAAGTTGATGATATTCGCATTTTTAACTATACCTAAAGAATCTATAATTCTACCCGATATTAATGTTTTACTTTCTTGCCCCAAGGCAGTAAATGATAAAAAAACAAAAAGTAGTTGAAGTAGTCTTTTTTCCATTTACGAGTATTAATGGTTGGTTAAATAGATATCTTCCTTTACTATTTTATGAGGAAAAAGTTGACTTTCTTTCATTAATAATTTGAGTACATCTAATTTATTATCCCTTTTAAAAATAGGAATTATATTTTTATCAATACAATCATTTAAAAACTGATTGATATAAAGTTTCTTGATTTTTAAATCAGTAATAAAAAAGTCGTCTGTAAAATGCTTTCTAATTTTTATGAGTTCACTATCTTCTAAAGCCATTTCTTTTAACTGTTTTTCTCTTTTTTTACTACCGTTTAAAGCACCTATTAAATTATCTAAACTAATGGCAGCTCCAGAGCTAAAATTAATGATAGATTTATCTTCTTTAGCAAATGTATTTGCATAAGGTAGGTTTAGTTTCTCTGCATTTACAATAGGACCTTTATAAGTGGTTATTTCTGGATCTTGATAAAAAATACTTTGTTGTTTTTCTAATACCATTTCTTTTAAAACAACTGTTTTTTCTTCTAAAGAAATGTTGATTTTTCGATTAACAATTGTTTTATCTGTGATGATAATAATTTTGTCTTGATATTTTAGATGAGAGCAAAATAAGGTGTCACCAAGATGAACCGGAATTTCAAAAGCACCTTTATCATTACTTATTGTTCCAATATTTGTATTTTGATTGATAATATGCATATTAACAATAGACAAACTGTCTAATACAATTTTACCTACTATCAATTTTCTTTTTTCTTGTGCATTTAAGAAAGTCAGACAGATAAAAAGAGTTAGTAAAGTAAGTATTTGTTTCATTATTACAAAGAAAGTAGGAATACGTCTTAAAACTCTATTAAGAGAATTGTAAACTTGTGTTAAAATAAAAGTTTTAAAATTCTTATTTTTGAATTATGAAAAAAATGATTATTGCAAGTACATCAACAGTACATGGAAGTAAATATTTAGCGTATTTATTACCTACTTTAAAGACACATTTTATTGGAGTAAAAGAATTGTTATTTATTCCGTACGCTAGACCAAGTGGAATTTCTTACGACGAATACACGGCAATAGCTAAAAAAGCCTTTTCAGAAATAAATATTGATGTAAAAGGGATTCACGAATTTGAGAATGCTAAAGAAACCGTTAAAAACGCCGAAGCAATTTTTACAGGCGGAGGAAATACTTTTGAATTAGTAAATCAATTGTATAAAAATGATGTTTTAAATACCTTAAAAGAGGTGATTGAAAACGGAACACCTTATTTAGGTACAAGTGCCGGAAGTAATATTTGCGGTATTAATATGAAAAACACTAATGATATGCCAATTGTATATCCCCCAAGTTTTACAACATTGGGATGTATCAATTTTAATATCAATGCCCATTATTTAGATCCTATTGAAGGTTCTACACACATGGGAGAAACCAGAGAAACGCGCATTAAAGAGTTTCATGTGTTTAATGAAACTCCGGTTTTAGGTTTGCGTGAAGGAAGTTGGTTAGAAGTTGATAATGAGGCTGTTTTTTTAAGAGGAAAATTGACTGCTCGTTTATTTAAAAACAACGAACAGCCAATTGAATTAAAAAGTGGGGACTTATTAAAATTTTAAATAGACTAAACCATAGCGCCGTTTGCACCAATTACTTGACCAGAAACCCACTTAGAATCATCGCTGGCTAGAAACAGAACTACACGAGCAATATCTATAGGTTTTGCTAATCTGTTAAAGGCATTCATAGCGCTTAATGTTTCTATAAATTCGGGTGATTTTCCTTTTAAAAATAATTCGGTTTCGGTAGGGCCAGGAGCAAGAGCATTCACAGAAATTCCTCTACCAATTTCTTTAGAAAACACACGTGTTATTTGTTCTACAGCAGCTTTTGTTGCAGAATAAATAGCATAAGTTGGTAACATAAGTTTTACGGTACTCGAAGAAATATTTATGATATTACCATTATCGGCAAGTTTACTTTCTGCCTCTTGTAATGTGTTGTATAAACCTTTAACATTTACATTAAAATGATGGTCAAAATCATCTTCTGTAATATCTTTAAGTTCTTTTGATGCCATAACACCTGCATTGTTAACCAATACATCTATTTTTCCGTAAACTTCAATTGTTTTATCAAACAGATTGGTAACTTCTTTTCGTTTACTAACATCTGCTTTTATGGCAAAAGCAGTTCCTCCTTTATTAATGATGGTACTTACCGTTTCATTAGCTTCAGTTTCACTATTAGAATAATTAACAATTACTTTAGCATTGTTTTCTGCTAATAGTATTGCTATTTCTTTTCCTATTCCTTTAGAAGCCCCCGTTACAATTACTACTTTGTCTGTTAGTTTCATTCTTTTATTTTTTAATATTTTATACAAAAGATACCAACTAGTACCTTTTTTGAGATAAAAAAAATTATACTTTTATTTGATTGATGTACATGGATAAACCTAATACATATTCATCTATAATTTCATCCGTATCATATAGTTTACGTATTCCTCTCATACCTTCAAAGGCACTGATTAAATAAACAGCGGTTGCTTCACTGGAAATAGCGTTTTTAATAGTTTTTTGTTTTTTTCCTTTATCGATTAAATTAATTAATGCCGTTTTCCACTCTTCTATAATACTTTTTAATGCCGTTTGGTATACTTTTTCTGAATCTCCAATTTCATTGATAAAATTATTCATTGGGCAACCTTGTTGTTTTTCTTCTAAAGGAAATGCTTTTATTCTGTTTAAAAAAGTAGCTTTTAAGATGTCTATGGCATTACCAGAAGTATAAAGAGGAGAAATCATACCATCACAAACTCTCTTCTGTATTTTTAGTTTAATTACATCAAGACCTAATTCTTTTTTGTTTTTATAATGGTAATAAAAGGCTCCTTTTGTAAGCTTTGTTTTTATCATTATCTTATCTACACTAGTAGTTTTAAAACCGTCTTTATAGAATAGTTTAAATGATTCATTAAGAATTAACTGTTTTGTAAATTCAGATTTTTGCTTCTGTAACATAACACAAAGTTAATAAAAAATACTAGGTAGTATGTTTTATTAACTTTGTTTAACATTTATAATGTTGTAATTTTAAAAAATATTAATTTGATAAATAGGGTATAAGATATTAGTAGCCTACGTAATCTACAATTTCTAAACCATAGCCAATAATACCTACACGTTTTGTTTGTTGTGTATTGGTAATTAGTTTTAATTTACGAATGTTTAAATCATGTAAAATTTGCGCTCCAATTCCAAAATCTTTATTGTCCATTTTAATTACTGGCGCTTTTATCTCTCCGTTTAGCTGATTTACTTTTAAACTAGCTAATCTACTTAATAAGTTTTGAGATTGATTTTGTTGATTCACAAAAATAATGGCACCTTTTCCTTCTTCATTAATCACCTGAAACATTTTGTCTAATTTTTTATCAGCATCATTTGTTAAGGTTCCTAAAATATCATTATTTACTAAAGTAGAATTTACTCTTGTAAGAATTGGTTCGTCTTTAGTCCATGAACCTTTTGTAAGTGAAATATGTACTTGATTATTTGTAGTTTGTTGGTATGCTCTTAATCTGAATTCTCCAAATCTCGTTTTTATTTCAAAATCTTCTTTAATCTCAATTAAAGAATCATGTTCCATTCTGTAAGCAATTAAATCTTCTATTGAAACAATTTTAATATCGAACTTTTTGGCTACTTCTAAAAGTTGAGGTAAACGAGCCATGGTTCCGTCCTCATTCATAATTTCTACAATAACACCGGCTGGTTGTAAACCTGCTAAACGAGCAAAGTCTATAGCAGCTTCTGTATGACCAGTTCTTCTTAAAACACCGCCTTCTTTGGCTATTAAAGGAAATATATGACCCGGTCTAGCCAAGTCGAAAGGTTTTGTATCTTTTTCTACTAATGCTTTTACGGTTAAAGCTCTATCTCGGGCAGAAATACCTGTTGTAACACCTTTTCCGCGTAAATCTACAGATACTGTAAACGCGGTTTCCATAGGGTCTGTGTTGTTGTTAACCATAACATGTAAGTCTAGTTCTTTACAACGAGTTTCTGTTAAAGGAGCACAAATTAATCCTCTACCATGAGTTGCCATGAAATTAATCATCTCTGGAGTTACTTTTTCTGCTGCAGCTAAAAAGTCGCCTTCATTTTCTCTATTTTCATCATCTACAACAATAATAATTTTACCATTTCTTATGTCTTCAATTGCTTCAGAAATAGGGTTTAATTGTGTAGTTGTTTTATTATTTTGAACTGTCATAATAGTTATGCTTCTTTTTTTGAAAATATTTTTTTAAAGAAATTAATAATAGGCTGCGTAATAGCATCTAAATTAAAAATCCCTTTGTCTTTTGTAGCTCTTCTTGTTAATAGAATAGCTAATGGAATCATAATAAAAGCCGCTACCCAAGACCCTAAAAATGATGAAATTGTACTTTCTTCTGCTAAATTTTTACCAAAAGTATTGCTAAAGAAATAGGTTACATAAATGGCTATTGCAAGTATCATTGGTAAACCAAAACCTCCTTTTCTAATAATAGAACCTAAAGGCGCACCTATAAAAAATAAAATTAGGCAAGAAAGTGAAAATGCAATTCTATTATAATATTCTGTATCAAAGAAATTAAGATTTTTTCTTTTGTATTTAATAGAAGTCATGTTGTTTTTTATAGAACTTAAAGCTCTACTTGCCTTTGTAGAGGCTGAATTTAGAATGTTAATTTTAGAGCTTAAATTAAAGTTTTCTAAAATATCAATATTAATATTTTCTGTTTTTAATGAATCTGGATATTGGTATAAATCTCTAGCAATAGTTGTTGCATATAAGTTTTTAGATTTAAGTAATAACACTTCATCATAACTTGCTTTTAAATCTGGAATTGTATCTCCTAATTGATTTAAACTTAGCATCATGTAGTTCTTGGTATGATCTGTTTTGTCTAAGTCGCCATCTCCTGTTACAGATGAAATATCAATGTTAAATTCATATTCTTTAAATGTAGCATTGGAGGCTGCCATTTTTTTTATTTGAAGACTTGTCTTTGCAGATTTTACATGTTCTTGGTAAAAGTAACCATTATATAAAACAAGGGTCATGTATCTACTTCCTTCTTCAGAAATAATTTTACCTCTTTCGGCAGTAATTACTTTCTGATTTCCTTTTCCTTCAGATAAATCGTAGATTAAAACTTTTTTTAGTAAATTTTCATCTTCACCATATTTTTCATCAAATTTTATTTGAAACCCTGGAATGTCACTATTAAAACTTCCTGGAACTAAAGCCATAGCGGGTTTTTTCTTTTTAATATTTAAATACAAGTTCTTTTGCTTTAAAACAGCATAAGGATAAATATTATTTAAAAATAAAAAATTGATTCCACTAAGAATTAATGTTAAGAAAACCAACGGTCTAACTAAACGTTGTAAAGAAATACCAGCAGATTTTGCCGCAGCAAATTCGTAGTTCTCTCCTAAATTACCTAATGCCATAATAGAAGATAACAGCACTCCGATGGGCAACGCTTGTGGTGTAATGATTAAGGTAGAGTAATATAGAAATTTTAAAATAAAAGGCAAGCTAATCCCTTTACCTGCAATGTTTTCGAAGGTTTGCCATAAAACCTGCATCACCAAAACAAAAAGCACAATTAGAAATGTAGCTACAAAAGGAACTAAAAATGTTTTTAGGATGTATTTGTCTAAAATTTTCATCTCGGCAAAAGTAGTTTCTTAAGATGAAAGAAGCTACTAATTTTCTGTTAATTGGACTATTATTAATCTATTGAAAAATGTAGCTTTTTGTATTTTTCCTCATCAAACGAGAAAAAACTGCTAGACAAAGTCTGATCGCTTTTAAACTCTGTAATTGTAAATGTAGTTTTAGAGCTATTTGTACCTATCTGAATTAACTTGTAAATATGTTTTGTTTTAGCATCTATTGCTAACTCAACTTTTACAATATCAGAATTGCTATCTATTGGATTTAAGATGATTAGTTGAATTTTTCTGCCATTTAAGTTTTGTAAATTACCCATTTCAAAATTGTAACCATCTTTGTAAAATGTTAATAATTTAGAAGGATAAATAAAACCGTCGTCTCCACCCATATCTCCATTTGTAACGGTAACCTCTTTTTCATCATTATTAATTACATATAATTTTTTTCCGTCAAAAATAAATCTATTTCCTAAGTAATTAAGGCTATATTTTTCTCCTTGTAAGGTAATTTTTCCTCTAATCGGTGGTTCGTCACCTTCCATAATACCTGCATCTTCATTACTTAATGTCTGACTAAAACTGATAGACATGTTTTTATAAGCTCCCATTTTGGTGGAAACTTCGTCTAAAAGTGATTTAGCTTGTTTTGCATTTTGAGAAAAAGTAATGGTTGTTAAAAATAAACTTAAAAATAAGATTCCTATTTTTTTCATAATTTTATTTCTTGTCATCTCAAAGGTAGTCGAGAGGCTATTGGTTCTTTTCGTTTTCTAATAATTGTTCTAAAGCTATAAAATCGGGTACTAAAACTTGTCTTGCCTTGCTTCCTTCAAAACCACCAACAATACCGGCAGCTTCTAACTGATCTATTAACCTACCAGCTCTATTATATCCTAATTTTAATTTTCTTTGCAATAGAGAAGCAGATCCTTGTTGTGCGGTAACAATAATTTCTGCTGCATCTTTAAATAGTTTGTCTCTATCGGAAATATCTATATCAAGACTCGTGCCACTTTCATCATCTACATACTCTGGTAATTGATACGCTTCTGCATAAGCTTTTTGAGACCCAATAAAATCTGTAATCTTTTCTACTTCTGGCGTGTCTACAAAGGCACATTGTATTCTACTAAGGTTATTACCTGCAGTATAAAGTAAATCTCCACGTCCTATTAATTGGTCTGCTCCACCAGCATCTAAAATGGTTCTAGAATCTATTTTAGAAGTAACTCTAAAAGCTATTCTTGCAGGGAAATTTGCTTTAATAATACCTGTAATAACATTTACAGAAGGTCTTTGTGTTGCTACAATTAGATGAATACCGATAGCTCTAGCAAGTTGTGCTAAACGTGCAATTGGTGTTTCTACTTCTTTACCAGCGGTCATAATTAAATCGGCAAATTCATCAATAACCAAAACAATGTATGGCAAAAATTGATGCCCATCATTTGGGTTTAATTTACGTTGTTTAAATTTAACATTGTATTCTTTAATATTACGAACCATTGCAGCTTTTAGCAAGTCGTAACGATTGTCCATTTCTATACACAACGAGTTTAACGTGTGTACAACTTTAGTGGTATCTGTAATAATAGCTTCTTCTACATCTGGTAGCTTTGCTAAGTAATGACGTTCTATTTTATTAAATAAAGTAAGTTCTACTTTCTTTGGGTCTACTAAAATAAATTTTACTTCTGCAGGATGTTTTTTATACAAGAGTGATGTTAAAACTGCATTTAAACCAACAGATTTACCCTGACCTGTTGCACCTGCCATTAATAAGTGTGGCATTTTAGCTAAATCTACCACAAAGGTTTCATTAGAAATTGTTTTACCTAAAGCAATAGGTAATTCCATAGTAGATTCTTGAAATTTCTTTGATGAAATAACAGAATGCATAGAAACAATGGTAGATTTTTTATTAGGAACTTCAATACCAATGGTTCCTTTACCAGGAATAGGAGCAATAATTCTAATACCTAATGCAGATAAAGAAAGTGCAATATCATCTTCTAAATTTTTAATTTTAGAAATTCTAATTCCGGCTTCTGGTACAATTTCATACAAAGTAATTGTAGGTCCAACCGTTGCTTTTATTTCTGCAATACCAATTTTGTAATTCTTTAAGGTATCAACAATTCTATCTTTATTAGCTTCTAGTTCTTCTGGATCTATAGAAATAGATTCATTATATTGTTTTAAAAGATTAAAAGTTGGAAATTTAAAGTTACCTAACTCTAATCTAGGATCAAATTCTCCAAAATCTTTTACCAATTGATTGGCTAAATTCTCTGTAGAGTGCTCTTCATCCCTACCGATAGCAACATCAATCTCAACTTCCATTTCTATCTCTTCCTCAATTCCTTTTTCCTCTTCTTTAGCAATTTCAGTTTTTAATACTGGACCTTCATTTTTGTCAACATTTAAAGTAATTTCTTCAGTTTTAGAAGGTACATCAGAATGTTTAGAAATTGTTGGTTGTAGGTTTTCTAAAGAAAGCTCAACATCAGATTTTTCCTTTTTATCCTTTTTTAAGGAGTTTGTTGTGGTTTCTTGGTTGGTTTTAGCAGGCTCTACTACTATATCTGTTTCTGTTACATTTTCTTCCTCTTCTTCTTCTAAAAGAGCTTTTGCTTTTCTTTCTTCTCTTTTTATTTTTAAATTTTCTATATGGTTATCAAAAGTTACTCTATAACGTACAACTAAATAGGTAATTAATAAAAATGTTAATAGAATTACTAAGCCAGTATTACCTATAAAAGCTTTTAAATATTGATGAACTTCAAAACCAATAGTTCCTGATAAAAGCGCATAGTTGTTATTTACAAAGCCTAGAGAAATAGAAATCCATAACATTGTTATAATACCCCAATTCCAAGAAATAATTACTGCAGATAATTTCTTTTGAACAAGAATGTATAAACCTGTTAAGAACACTTGAAAAGCAATTATAAAAGCAGCAATACCAAAACCATTATAAACAAAAAAGTTACTTAAATTAGCACCAACTTTACCTAATAAATTTTTGCTTCTAACCGTTTTATCAGCCATTTCTGTAAGTGTACTTTGATCTTCTTGCCAGTTAAAGAAAAAAGAAATAAAAGCAATACAAAGAAAAAATGAGAATAAAATTAAGAAGGTACCTAAAATTGTTTGTGCCTGTCTTGTTTTAAAGAAGGCAAAAATATTCGGTTTATTTTCCGAAGAATTTAAGGGTTTTTTTGTGATTGTTTTCCTTTTGGCCATTAATGATTTTTGGTCGTATTAGCAGTAAATATACATATTTACTTAAAATAGTAACGCTATTTTAGGCAGGTATATAAAACCCGCAATAATTAATGAAGTAAAAGCTGCAAAGCTTGGTGCACCTGCAGCTATATCTTTTATAAAACCTATTTTCTCATGATAATCTGGATGTACAAAATCAGCCATTTTTTCTATGGCGGTGTTTAAAGCTTCAGCAACTAAAACGAGCCCGATTACAATAAACTGAAACATCCATTCTACATTAGAAATCTTAAAATAAAAACCTAAAATAGTAGCAAGAATAGCAATAAATAGTTGTGCTTTAATGCTATCTTCAGTAGTTGTTAAAAGCCACATTCCTCTCAATGCAAACTTAAAACTACGAAGTCTTCCTCTTAAAAAGCTATCATTAGGATTCTTCATAGACTAAATTACGTTTAAAGCAGCTGTGTAATTTGGTTCGTCCACAATTTCAGAAACTTGTTCTGTATAAATTACTTTACCATTTTCATCAATAATAACAATTGCTCTAGAGTGTAAATGAGCTAAAGGACCATCTGCAATTTCTAATTTGTAAGACAACCCAAAGTTTCCATCAGCAAAATCAGATAACATAACTACATTATCAATACCTTCTGCACCACAAAAACGAGCCTGAGCAAATGGTAAATCTTTAGAAATACATAAAACTACTGTGTTTTCTAAATCTGCTGCTTTTTTGTTAAATTCTCTAACAGACGTAGCACAAGTACCTGTGTCTACACTTGGAAAAATATTTAAAATTACTTTTTTACCAGAAAAATCTGATAAACTTTTTTGAGATAAATCTGCGCCAGTTAACTTAAAGTCAGGAGCTTTAGTTCCTGTTTCTGGTAAACTACCTATTGTGTTTATTGCATTTCCTTTTAATGTGATATTTGCCATTTTAGTATGTTTTTTTGGAACTTCAAAAGTAATGATAATTAAATTATTTATGGAAATAATCTAGCGATTCATTTAGATTTAAATTTTTTTTAAAACCATAAGTAAATAAATTTCGTAGATATATTGAACACAAAATTATTATTAATTTTTAAAATCAAATTATGAAAACTTTAAATTTTTTAAAAGCAACAGTTCTAGTATTTAGTATATTTATCAGTCAAAATTTTCTTGCACAAGAAAAATCAAAAATGGTTGGAGGAGCAGAAATGTATCCTTCTAAAAACATTGTAGAAAATGCGGTAAACTCTAAAGACCATACCACTTTGGTTGCAGCGGTTAAAGCAGCAGATTTAGTAGATGTTCTAACTAGTGAAGGTCCTTTTACTGTTTTTGCACCAACAAACAAGGCTTTTAACATGTTACCAGAAGGCACTGTAAGCACTTTGTTAATGGCAGATAATAAAATGAAGTTGCAAATAATTTTAAAATACCATGTTGTTGCAGGTAAATGGAATGCGAAAGAAATTATCGCATTGATAAAAAAAGGAAAGGGTAAAGCTGCTATTAAAACAGTAAGTGGTGGAACAATTACTGCTTGGATGAAAGGCAAAAACGTTTATATTTCTGATGAAAACGGAGGGAAAGCTAAAGTTACTATTGCAGATGTAAATCAATCTAACGGAGTTATTCATGTTATTGATGCTGTTTTATTACCAAGACCAACAATGTAGAAAATATTTAATTATTTAAATTGAAAGACCACTTTATATAAGTGGTTTTTTTGTGCTTTTTATTTTATATAATAGCTGCAATTTATTCTGTTTACAAGTTGTATTTTTGCAGTCTTAAAAATAAATAATAAAAGTGAATATTTCTCAATATACATCAGAATTTAAATACAATTGGAAGCTTGCAGCACCTGTAATGTTAGGTATGTTAGGGCATACTTTTGTGAGTTTTGTAGATAATATTATGGTTGGGCAAATGGGAACAGCGCAATTGGCTGCAGTTTCTTTAGGAAACAGTTTTATGTTTATTGCAATGTCTATAGGTATTGGTTTTTCTACAGCTATTACACCATTAATTGCAGAAGCAGACTCGTCTGGTAATATACAAGAAGCAAGGTCTACTTATAAAAGTGGCTTGTTTTTATGTACAACTTTGGGGATTGCTTTATTTTTAGGGGTTTATTTTTCTAAACCTTTTATGTATTTAATGAAACAGCCAAAAGAGGTTGTAGAATTGGCTATTCCGTATTTAGATTTGGTTGCCTTTTCATTAATTCCATTAATTATTTTTCAAGCTATTAAGCAATTTAGTGATGGTATGTCTATGACAAAATACCCAATGTATGCTACCTTAATAGCAAATATTGTAAATATTGTTTTAAATTATTTATTAATTTTCGGAAAATTTGGTTTTCCAGAGATGGGTATTGTTGGCGCAGCTTATGGTACGTTAATTTCTAGAATTATAATGGTTATTTACTTATGGCTATTACTTCGTTATAAAGAAAGATCTGCAGAAATAGTAAAAAATATAAAGTTCTTTGTTTTAGATATTTTAACAATAAAAAAAATTGTTAATTTAGGTTCTTTAAGCGCTATGCAAATGTTTTTTGAAGTCGCTATTTTTACTGCTGCAGTTTGGTTAAGTGGTTTGTTAGGGAAGAATCCGCAAGCGGCAAATCAAATAGCATTAAACTTATCTTCTATGACATTTATGGTTGCAACTGGGTTAAGTGTTGCTGCTATGATTAGAGTAGGGAATCAGAAAGGGTTGCAGAATTATAAAGAATTGCGTAGAATTGCTTTTTCTATCTTTTTATTAGGAGTTTTATTAGCAATGTTTTTTGCATTACTTTTCTTTGTTTTTCATGAAAGTTTACCAATGATTTATGTAGATTTAAATGACACTGCAAATTATGTAGATAATATGGAGGTAGTTTCCATTGCTTCTAGCTTATTATTAGCAGCAGCATTCTTTCAAATATCAGATAGTATACAAGTTGTGTTTTTAGGTGCTTTACGTGGTTTGCAAGACGTGAAAGTGCCTACAATTCTTACTTTTATTTCTTATTGGATTGTAGGTTTTCCTGTTTCTTATTATTTTGGAAGCGAAGAAATGTATGGTAGTTTTGGAATTTGGTTAGGTTTGCTTGCTGGTTTAACAACAGCTTCTATTTTGTTGTTTATAAGGTTTAATAGATTAACTTTAAAGTTAATAAGAGAAAAAGAATAATTGAGTCCTCTCGAGTGCAGTTGAGAGGTTGTTTTAAGAAGTTTAAATTAATTTTCGACTGCGCTCGAACAGATATAATTAATAAAATAACAATGACTTTACCTAAATTTTTATTAGCAGATAACAGTAACTTTCCTGAAGATATTTTTGTACTCCATACAGAGTTTCCTCGTTTTTTAATTAATTTAAAAGATGATGAAATAGAGTGGTTTGAGGATTTAACAGGAGAAAGTGAAGAAGATATTGCAACTGAATTAGCCGATTTAATGGATAAAGCAGGTGCTTTTTATGATTTAGAAATGAAAGATTACGAGTAAGACTCGCAACTAGTTTAGTATAATTTTTTTAAGAACTTATAATATAGGTCTAAGAAGTTAAATTTTTACATAAAAAAAAGCTCCCTGAAATCAGAGAGCTTTTTGTAATTATATAACTTGTAAAGAATGTTATTCTTATTTTACAGCCATTAATTCAACATCAAAAATAAGTGTTGCATCTGGTGGAATTACTCCTCCTGCACCTGCAGAACCATACGCTAAATTAGAAGGAATTACAAAACGAGCTTTATCGCCAACTTGTAATAATAAAATTCCTTCATCCCAACCAGCAATAACCTGACCTACACCAACATTAAAGTCGATTGGTTCTTTTCTCTTGTAAGAAGAATCAAAAACAGTACCGTCTAATAATTGACCTTTATAGTGTACAGAAACTCCAGCGCCTTTTGTTGCTTTTTTTCCATCACCTTTTTGTAAAATTTGGTAACGCAAACCACTTGCAGTTTCGTCATAACCAGCAGCAACTGTATCTAACAATGCTTTTTGTTTTGCTATTTCAGCAGCTTCACGCTTTTCTCTAGATCCTTCAAAAGTTCTAAAAGCTTCAACCGCATTAAAAGCTTCTGCTTCTGCACCAACTTTAATAATTTCTACAGTTGTTATTTCATCTCCTTGCGCAATTGCATCAACAACATCTTGTCCTTCTATTACAGAACCAAAAACAGTATGTTTACCGTCTAACCATGGAGTAGGAACGTGGGTAATGTAAAACTGACTTCCGTTTGTTGCAGGTCCAGAATTAGCCATTGCTAATTTACCAGGAGCATCATGTTTTAAATCTGGATGAAATTCATCATCAAATTTATAACCTGGGTTACCAGTACCTGAACCTTGTGGACAACCACCTTGTACCATAAATTCTGGAATTACTCTGTGGAATTTTAATCCGTCATAATAAGGAGTTCCTTGCTCTTTTACAGCATTTTCTAAATTACCTTCTGTTAAAGCAACAAAATTACCAACAGTTCCAGGAGTTTTTTCGTGTTCTAATTGTACTAAAATCTCACCTTTTGGAGTGGTGAATTTTGCATAAATTCCGTTATTCATAATCTTTAATTTACTTTTTTGTGTTCTCGAGCGCAGTCGAGAGGTTTTATTCATTTATTAGTTCTCGACTGCGCTCGAACTGACCTTAATTGTAATCTTAAAATAACTTAAGATTTTATTATTGATAAAATGCTGAAATTCATTCAGCATACATTATTTTTTAGCATTTAAAATTGATAGACCATAAGATAAACCAATATTGATGTTAGATGAATTTACATTACCATAAGGAGACCACATTTGTCCGCCTGCAATATTAAAAGAAAAATTATCGTTTACGTGGTAATTAATACCTGCGGTTGGTCTTACTAAAATACCTTCACCAGAATCTACTCTTCCACCACCAGCTACACCAGCAGCAGCTTCTACAAATAAAGAAAGTTTATCGTTTGCAAATCTATTTGATTTTACGCCCAAACCAAAAATACCGTGTGCATACCCACCAGATTCTCCTTCGTATGCAAAAGAAGCTTCTCCAGTAATGTAAAAACGATGATTTAAATCGTAGTTTACTTTTATGGCAATTAATTGTAAATCACTTGCTGGAATTCCAAATTTAGCAACATCAAAATATGTTTGATTTTGAACGCCAATTTGTATTCCTTGTGTTTTTATACTTGTTGCTTCTTCACCCGAAAAAGGATCTTTAGTTCCTCCACTTAAGCCATAATATTTAATACTAAAACCTGCCGTATAAGCTTCGAATGTACCGCCAATAGATCTGTGATAACCACCATGAGCACTTAAACCAAATTTTTCTGTAATTTTTACATCGGCACCAACACTTGGGTACATGGTTAAACCTCCTTCTGGGTAAATTCTACCACCTGCAGCTCCAATACCAAACTTACCAAAGAAATTTACATATTTGGTTTCAATAAAATTTTTTCCAACACCCATAAATAAATCCATAAAACCAGCAGTTAAACCTGCATACATGGCATCTACATGTGCATAGATAAAAGTATTATTTGTTAGGTAACGTTGGTACTCAAAACCGATAATAGATAATGTATGATCTATAGGTTTGTATTTTGGTGTTGTACTAGCATCTGTTCTAGAATCTCCAAAAGGAAAAAAGTAGTCGAAAGTTACTTGTTGCACACTTTTTACGGCTGGTTTTGTCCAAAATTCATCTTTAGATTCGTTTTTGTTGATAAAAGATTTTTGAGCATCTGCATAAGAAGTAGATCTTAAAGAAGTTGGTATTTCTACAAAAAACGAAATATTATCACTTTTTTGAATTCCCGTAAAAAAGTTTACGTAACCATACTGCACTCCAAAGGAATACCCATTAGCTTTGTATTGTAAACCTGCATTAGGGTAAATAATACCTCCTCCGTTAACCAAACTTCTAAAGCCACCACCGCCACCAAAGTGAACGTTAGCATCAAAATATAAGTTTTTATAAATTTGTTTATTTACCCCTAAATTTACACCAAGAGTAAACAAACCACCTTGATCTCCTGTAATTGCTGTGTGGAAACCAATACCTGTATACAACCAATCATTTAAAGGGAAGTTATAATTTAAACCAATAAAGCCCATTGTTGGCTCTAAGCCATAGCTAACTTGACTTACTGGCTGATGAACTAAAATATAATTTAAACGAATACTGTTGCGTAGTTCATTACCTTTTAAATAGGATAGATTATCTGTTTGAGAAAAAGTATTTAGGGCTACAAAAGTAATTAGTAAAAAAAATATTTTCTTCATAATCTATTTTTTAAATTCACTCGTGAAATGTAATTTCACCGTTGGATATTTACTTTGAGTCATTTGTATTGTAAACTCAGAGTCTGCTAAAAATACTAACTGACCTTGTTTGTCTTTTGCTAAATAGCGTTGTTTAACACGTTTAAATTCTTTAAACTCATCGTTCTTTATATCTTCTGGTTCTACCCAACAAGCTTTATGAACACTTAAGTTTTCGTAAGAACATTTTGCTCCATATTCATGCTCTAATCGATATTGAATAACCTCGTATTGTAATGCACCAACAGTACCAATTACCTTACGACCATTCATATCTAACGTAAATAATTGGGCAACACCTTCATCCATTAATTGGTCTAAACCTTTGTACAATTGTTTAGATTTCATTGGGTCTGCGTTATTTACATAACGGAAATGCTCTGGAGAAAAACTTGGAATTCCTTTAAAATTCAATTCTTCTCCTTCTGTTAAAGTATCTCCAATTTTAAAGTTTCCGGTATCATGAATACCAACAATATCTCCAGGAAATGACTCGTCTACAATTTCTTTCTTTTCAGCAAAAAATGCATTCGGACTAGAAAATTTTACTTTTTTACCGTTTCTAACATGTAAATAAGGCGCATTTCTTTTAAAAGTACCCGATACAATTTTAATAAAAGCCAGTCTATCTCTATGTTTAGGATCCATGTTTGCATGGATTTTAAACACAAAACCAGTCATTTTTTTCTCTTTAGAATCTACTAAACGCTCTTCTGCTTTTTTAGGTTGCGGAGAAGGAGCAATCTTAATAAATGCATCTAATAATTCTTTTACTCCAAAGTTATTTAAAGCAGAACCAAAAAATACAGGTTGTAGCAAGCCTTTTAAGTATTCATCTCTGTCAAATTCTGGATATACTTCACTAATTAATTCTATTTCTTCACGTAAAGTATCAGCAGCTTTTTTACCAACTATAGTGTCTAATTCTGGGTTTGATAAATCATCAAACTCAACACCTTCAGAAATAGAAGTTTTATTATCACCAGAAAAAAGATTTAATTTCTTTTCCCAGATATTGTAAATTCCTTTAAAGTCGTATCCCATTCCAATAGGAAAACTCATTGGTGTAACGGTTAAGCCTAATTTTTGTTCAACTTCGTCTAATAAATCAAAGGCATCTTTTCCTTCTCTATCCAACTTGTTGATAAAAACCAACATTGGAATATTTCTCATTCTACAAACTTCAACTAATTTCTCAGTTTGTGGTTCTACACCTTTTGCAACATCAATTACAACAATAACACTATCTACAGCTGTTAAAGTTCTAAAAGTATCTTCTGCAAAATCTTTGTGACCAGGTGTGTCTAAAATGTTTATTTTTTTATCTTGATAGATGAAAGCTAAAACAGAAGTAGCTACAGAGATACCACGCTGACGTTCAATCTCCATAAAATCGGAAGTTGCTCCCTTTTTTATCTTATTATTTTTTACAGCACCTGCTTCTTGAATTGCCCCTCCAAAAAGTAACAATTTCTCTGTTAATGTGGTTTTACCAGCATCTGGATGCGATATAATACCAAAGGTTCTTCTACGTGCTATTTCTTCTAAAAAAGTCATCTACAAAATTTGAGGTGCAAAGATAGGGTTTATATACGATATTTTATAGTCAATTTAAAGGGTTGTAAAATGTAGTAATTGTTTGTTTTTTTAATCGTTTTACCGCATAAAACTATCAAAAAAAAGTATAAAATTTCAGTGTTTTTTTTACTAATCTATAATTTCTACAGTCATTTTTACATCGTCAATTGGCCATTCATCAACACCAACAGCTACTTTAGATATTTTTTCCATGGTAGAAAAACCAGAAATTACTTCACCAAAAACAGTGTGCTCATTGTCTAAATGATGTGCGCCACTTTTTTTCTGAACAATATAAAACTCAAAAGGACTTGATAATTTATTAGGATTATGATCCCACTGTCTGGCAGCGGCCAATGCTCCGTATTTATGTTTTCTGTTTTTTCTGAATTCGGGTTTTAATAAATAATTTCCATATTTTCTACGTTCTCGTTGCGTGTACATTTCATCGGAATTACCACCTTGAATTACAAAATTTTTAGCAATTCTATAAAAAACAGTCGTATTAAAATATTTTATTTTGGTTAAGAATATAAAATTAGCTCTGTGGATAGGAACATCATCATATAAGCGGATTTTTATATCACCAAAATCTGTCTTAATCAATACTTTTGTTTCTGAATTCTGATTGCCAAATTCGGTTAAAAAAGCTTCTGTATTATTACTATTTAAACTATCCCAAGCTTTAATAACCTCTTTTTTAACTTTCTTATTTTTTAAGGTTAAGGTCTTTTTTTCTACAGATTTGTTTTCGTCTTTACATTGATAAAAAGTGATGAAAGCGAGCACTAAAAAGAGTTTAAATAAAGTTTTCATGAAAGCAATTAGATGTTAATTCTTACAAATATATGGTATCATAATAAAAGAATAGAAAAGTCTTATGGTTTTTGTAATTAATTTATGATTTATTGATAGTTGATTTTCTTATTTTTGTAACTATGGAAGAACAAGTAGTTTTAGTTGATGAAAAAGACAATCCGATAGGATTGATGCCAAAAATGGAAGCCCACGAAAAAGCCCTTTTACATAGAGCTTTTTCTGTATTTGTGTTTAATAAAAAAGGAGAGTTAATGTTGCAACAAAGAGCAGCAAGTAAATACCATTCGCCTTTATTATGGACAAACACTTGTTGTTCTCATCAAAGAGATGGGGAAACTAATTTAGCAGCAGGTAAAAGAAGATTAGAAGAAGAAATGGGGTTTGTTACCGAAATTAAGGAAGTTTTTTCGTTTATTTACAAAGCGCCTTTTGACAATGGTTTAACAGAACACGAATTAGACCATGTTATGATTGGGTATTATAATGATGCACCTAAAATTAACAAAGAAGAAGTAGAGGCTTATAAATGGATGACTTTAATTGATGTTAAAAAAGACATGACAGAGAATCCGCAAGAATATACAGAGTGGTTTAAAATTATTTTTGACAAATCTTTTGAAAAATTAACAAATGCCTAAAGTAAAAGTTTATAGAAGAGCCCATTTTAATGCTGCACATAGGTTGTTTAATCCTGCTTGGTCTGATGCCAAAAATGCAGAAGTATTTGGCAAATGTAGCAACCCTAATTACCATGGTCATAATTACGAGATGATTATAGCTTTGTTTGGTGAGGTAGATCCTATAACTGGTTTTGTGTATGATTTAGGCTTGTTAAGAGAGTTGATTAAAAACGAAGTAGAAGATCCGTTTGATCATAAAAACTTAAATATTGAAGTAGCAGAATTTAAAAGTTTGAATCCTACGGCAGAAAATATTTCAATTGTTATTTACAATAAATTACGTCCTCATATACCAGCACATTTAGAAATAGAAGTAACTTTATACGAAACACGAAGAAATTTTGTGCGTTATACAGGAGAGTAATCTCTTTTACAAGCATCTACATTAAATATAATTTATGAAAATAATTGCCATGATTCCTGCACGTTATAGTGCATCTCGTTTTCCAGGGAAATTAATGAAAGATTTAGGAGGTAAACCCGTTATTTTAAGAACGTATGAAGCAGCTTTGCATACCAACCTATTTGATGATGTTTATATTGTAACAGATTCTGATATTATTTTTAAAACCATAGAAAAAGCAGGTGGAAAAGCAATTATGAGTACCAAAGAACACGAATGTGGTTCTGATAGAATTGCCGAAGCGGTAGAAAATATAGAAGCAGATATTGTGATTAATGTTCAGGGAGATGAACCTTTTATTGATGAAGTTTCATTATCTAAATTAATTGATGTCTTTAAAAAAGACGATAAAAAAGAAATTGATTTAGCTTCGTTAAAAGTACAAATTACCAATAAAGAAGATATAGAAAACCCTAATAATGTTAAGGTAATTACCGATGTAAATAATTTAGCTATTTACTTTTCTAGAAGCGTAATTCCTTACCATAGAGATAAAGATGTAGCTGTAAAATACTATAAACATAAAGGAGTCTATGCGTTTAGAAAACAAGCATTAATAGATTTTTATAATACACCGATGACGCCTTTAGAAGCGGCAGAAAAAATAGAAGCCATTAGATATCAAGAAATTGGTAAGAAAATTAAAATGGTAGAAACAGATGTAGAAGCTGTTGGTATAGATACTCCAGAAGATTTAGAAAAAGCAATTCAATTTTTAAAGGCATAAATTATGACTAAAATAGGTAAAAACATAAAAGTAATTGCTTTTGATGCAGATGATACTTTATGGGTAAATGAAACTTATTTTAGAGATGCAGAGCATCAGTTTGCAAAACTACTAGCAAAGTACGAGACCGAAAATAAAATAGATCAAGAGCTTTTTAAGAAGGAAATTAAAAACTTAAAACTCTATGGTTACGGTGTTAAAGGCTTTGTTTTATCTATGGTAGAATGTGCTTTAGAATTGTCTAATTACCAAGTAAAACAAAAAACAATAGAAGCAATTTTAGAGATAGGTAAAGAAATGATAGAAAAACCTATAGAATTGTTAGATGGAGTAGAAGAGGTGCTACAGTCGTTACAAGGCAAGTATAAATTAATTGTTGCTACCAAAGGAGATTTGTTAGACCAAGAAAGAAAATTAGAAAAATCTAATTTGCTAAAATACTTTCATCATATAGAGGTAATGAGTGATAAAAAGAAGAAAGACTATAAGAAGTTAATCAGTCATTTAGATGTTGCTCCATCAGAATTTTTAATGATTGGTAATTCTTTAAAATCAGATGTTTTACCTTTAATAGAATTAGGGGCTTCTGCTATTCACGTTCCGTTTCATACCACTTGGATGCATGAAGAAGTGAGTGATGAAGAAAAATTAGAGGTTGACTATAAAACACTTGCTAACATTAGAGATATAATTGATTTTTTATGAATTATTTAGATATTGGAAACTGGAATAGAAAACAACATTTTCAACACTTTATTAATTTAGAAGATCCTTATTTTGGAATAACAGCAAATTTAGATGTTACTAAAATTTTTAATACATCTAAAAAACAAAAAGAATCTTTATTCGCTATGTATTTACACGCTTGTTTAATAGCGTTAAATAAGATAGAAAATTTTAGGTATAGAATTCTTAAAGAGGATAAAATTGTTATTCGCGATGTGTTACATGCATCGGCTACAATTGCAAGAGAAGATAATACTTTTGGTTTTTCATTTATAAAATTTTCTAAAGACTTTAAAACCTTCCATCAAAATTTTCTAGAAGAAAAAACACGAATTTTAAATTCCACAGACTTGTTTCCTCTTGTAAATTCAGATGAGTGTATCTACTGCTCTGCGTTACCTTGGGTTTCGTTTACAGGTCATAAAGAGCCCAATTCTGGACAAAAAAACGAAAGTATCCCAAAGTTAGCATTTGGTAAAATATTTAAAGAAAACTCAAGATTTATAATGCCTGTGGCTATTTCTGCAAACCATGCATTGGTAGACGGTTACCACATTGGTTTATTTTTTGAAGAATATCAAAGGCAATTAGATAAAAACACCTAACTTTGCAAAATTAAAATTTAAAATAAGTTATGGCAAGTATAAAAAACTTAAAAAAAGATATCAATTACGTTTTAGGTGATGTTATCGAATATGCATTAGATGTTTCAATCTTAAAAAATGCACCAGAAAAAGGTGAAGCAATTATAGATGAAGCTATCGAAACTTTTGATACTTTAGTTTCTAAAGTTAACAATAGTAAGGTAGAAAATAAGAAAGCGCACTTTAAAGCGATTAATGAAGAATTAGAAGTTAAAGCAAAAGGTTTGGTTGAAAAGATTAATACTTTATAATCTTAACAAATTTTTAAGCAAAATTTAAGACCATCATTTGAAAAAATGATGGTTTTTTCATTAAATTTGATCGAACATACTAAAACGATATAGTAAACGTTCTTATTGTATAACTTAATTCTTAAAAATGGCTAGAGCAATGTTTGAGTACACTAAAACGGTGCTAAAAAAGGTGAGTTTTAATTCGGATTTATTTTGTAAAGAAGTTGAAAAAGCATTAAGTCAATTGTTACCTTATGAAATAGATGAGCTAACAATTTGGTTAAAGCAGTTTACATCTAACAAACCAGAGTTATATTCTTGCCTAGCATTAATTAAGTAAAAAAAAAGGAAGCTAATTGCTTCCTTTTTTTTTTGTCTTTAATTTTTAGAATCTTCTCTTCTATGCTTATATTTTCTCATTAATTTTCTGCCAAATTCCATTTCGGCTAATTGCAGTTGAATTATTTTTTTATAAGAAATTACTTTTTTAATGTTGCTTATAAAATCTTTTTGAGCTTCATAAAACTTCTTATCTGTAGCTAATTTTAATAGTATTAACCTTTCCGCCTCGTTTTCAGAAACAGCATTTTTATCATCTTTAATAGCGCCTTTTATTTCCGACTTAAGTTTGTATCTTAAAGAATACTGCTCTTTAGAGTAGGCATTGTAAAGAGGCCAAAATTTTTCGGCTTCATTTGGTGTTAAGTTTAATTGTTCTGTGATGTAAGAAACTTTAAGGGCCTTAATTTTTTCTCTACTATCTTTTCTTTCTTGTGCAGATAAAGTAAGAGTACAAAAAAGGGCTATACATGTAATAGTTATTAATTTTTTCATATCCTTAATTTTAATTTATTTCGTTTAAAAACGAAGTGTTATCAATAGAGTTTATGTAATCTTCAATATTTTCATCCTCTAATGATGAAAAGTAAAAGTCACCTTCTTCTAATACGTCATTTTCTAACACAATAGCCATGTCTGTGGTGTTTATAGTGTTAGAGTCTAGCCAGAATTCAATATCATCATCAGAAAGAGAATCTATAGTAAGTTCTTCATTAGTATTAAATACAAAAGAATTTAATCCAATAAATAAAATAATAGAGGCTGCCGCCGCAATAGGAATCATTTTAAAAATTCGTTCTTTAAAAGAAATAACTTTTGTTTCTTTTTTAGGTACTGCAACTTTAGCTAAAATCTCGTTTTCTAGTTCTTTAAAATAAGTATCAGGCATTGTAAAACCGTGCTCTTTTGTTAGCACTTCTTCAGACAACTTTGTTGCTATACTCTCTTCAATGCTGGCAAAATAATCTTTAGGAACAGAAAAACCAGTTTCTTCTCCTAAAATTGAGTTTAAATATTGTTCGCTATTTTTTATGTTGTTTTCCATGATACTTTTTAGACCTTTTATTTATTAAAAGGTTTAATTGGTTTCCTTTTTAATATAAAGTTCAATTTTCTTAACTGCATGAAAATAAGAGGCTTTTAATGCTCCTACAGAGGTTTCTAGTATGTTAGACATTTCTTCATATTTTATTTCATCAAAATATTTCATGTTAAAAACAAGTTGTTGTTTTTGTGGTAAAGTAGCAACTGCTTTTTGTAAAATAACCTGAATTTCGTCACCAGTAAAAAAATCATCACTCGCTAGCGTAGAAGCTAATTCTTGTTGATAATCAGAAATATCGACATTTCTATTTTTTGCTCTTTTGTTGATAAAAGTAATGGATTCATTGGTTGCAATTCTATACATCCAAGAAAATAGTTTACTCTCTTGATTAAATTTATCGATGTTTTTAAAAACTTTAATAAAAGTATTTTGCAAAACATCATCTGCATCATCATGAGAAATCACAATTTTACGAATGTGCCAATACAAGCGTTCTTTGTAGAGCGTAATGAGTTCTCTAAACGCTTTTTCTTTAGTCTTAACGTTTTTTAACTGTTCTATTAAAAGAGTTTCGTCTGTCAATTAAGTAGTTTCTATTGTTTAGACTTTAAAAATATAAAAAGGTTTAATACTTATTTTTTTATTCTAGATCTAGAGTAGCCAAATAGTCTTTTTTGTTTAATAGTATCTGCAATTCCTTCTGGTAGCATTTCTTCCCAACCTTGTTCTCCGTTTAAAATCATTTTTAAAACCGTACGAGAAAAAATATCTAGTATTTCTTTGTCAAAATCATCAATATTTACAAGTTTACCATTGTTCTTAAAGAATTTATAAAGTTCTTTCATTCTAGGGTGTACCTTTAAGCTTTCACTATCTATATACTCTCCAGTAGCTACATCATGGTAAGGATACATATATACCTTTAGGTCTCTATTAAATAGTTTTCCAAAAGCTTCTAAAATTCCTCCACTTAAATTTCTATAATATTTTTCATCAAAAATTTGAATAAGGTTTTGAGTTCCCATCGTTAACCCCATTCTTTCTTTAGTAAATTCACTAAAATATTCTACTAATTTAAAGTATTGTTGAAAACTAGTAATCATTACATTTTGTCCTAAAGAACACAATAATTCTGCTCTATCTAAGAAATCTCTTTCATTAATTTTACCTTCAGCTGTTAAGTTACTTAATGTAATTTCAAAAATAACTTGTGTTTTAATTTCTTCAACTTTATTTTCTGATAAAAATAATTTTTTAGATTTTTCATACATGTCCATATTTACCTTAGTAACAGGTCTAAAACTTCCACGTAAAGCTAAAATGTTTTTTTTGTATAAAACCTGAGCAGGTAATAAGTTGTTTCCGTCTGGGCCAAACATTACAGCATTGGTCATACCATTTTTAAGTAACTGTAAACTCATTAATCTGTTGTCTACATACATAAAACGCGGTCCAGAGAAATTAATCATATCAATTTCTAAATGGTCGCTACTTAAATTATCGTAAAAAGATTTTACTAAGTCTTTAGGATTGTCATTTAAATAAAAAGCACCGTAAATTAAATTTACACCTAAAATACCTAAGGTTTCTTGTTGTAAACGAGCATCCGTTTCTTTAAAACGTAAGTGTAAAACAATTTCATTATAACCCTCTAGTGGATCTAACTGAAAACGGATACCTACCCAACCATGACCTTTAAATTGTTTTGCAAAATCTATGGTAGTAACTGTATTTGCATAACTGAAAAATAATTTGTCAGGATGTTTTTGTCGGCTTAAACGATCTTCCATTAAATCGATTTCGTGACCTAACATTTTTTTTAATCTAGGCTGTGTTACATAACGCTTATCTTCTTCTATGCCATAAATAGCATCAGAAAAATCTTTATCATAAGCACTCATTGCTTTAGCTATGGTTCCAGAAGCAGCTCCAGATCTAAAAAAGTTACGAGCAGTTTCTTGCCCTGCCCCAATTTCCGCAAAGGTTCCGTAAATATCTCTATTTAGGTTAATTCGTAACGCTTTGCTTTTTATAGTAGGAACACTACTAATTTCTTGGTCTCCTTTTAAAGAAATTGCCATATATAACGATTTTTAGGTTGAAACAAATGTACTAAAATAGACTGCTATGAGTCAATTTTTATGTTATTTTTGTTCTAATGAACTTTACCAAGAAACAACTAAATATTACCTTTTTAGGAACAGGTACTTCTCAAGGAATCCCTATGATTGCAAATAATGACCCTGTTTGTTTGTCTAAGAACCTAAAAGATAAGCGTTTGCGGTCTTCTGTTTTAATATCTTGGGACAATGTTTCTTACACTGTAGATTGTGGTTTAGATTTTAGACAGCAAATGTTAAGAGAGAATGTACAGTCTTTAAACGGGGTCTTTTTTACACATGAACATGCAGATCATATAGGAGGTTTAGATGATTTAAGAGCTTTTTGCTATCAAATAGGAGAGATGCCTATTTATTTAAATGAGAGAACATTACACAGTTTAGAAAAGCGGTTTGAATATATTTTTAGTACAGAAAACAGGTATCCAGGAGCGCCAAGTGTGTTGCCCAAAATTGTTGGTAGCACTAGTTTTTATGTTGATGAATTAAAAGTAACACCTATAGAAGTTTTACACGGAAATTTACCAATAAAAGCGTATAGATTTGGCGATTTCGGGTATTTAACAGATGTAAAATATGTTTCTGAGGATGAAAAATTAAAATTGAAAAATTTAGATGTTTTAGTAGTTAATGCGTTAAGAATAGAAGAACATTCAACTCATTTTAATTTGCAAGAAGCATTAGATTTTATAGCCGAATTAAAACCAAAAAAAGCATATTTAACGCATATAAGTCATAAGTTAGGCTTTCATGATGCTGTTTCTAAAATACTACCAAATAACGTTTTTTTGGCGTACGATGGCCTAAAAATAACCATTTAGGTTTTTATAAACTTTTTTTTAATGTATCTTTGTTAGGAGTGCTTCTTTTTAAAAACTTATAAAGAATAAAACAACTCTTTTTAGTAACCAACTTTTAGTATAAATGGAAAAAAATTCAGAAAATAAACAGCCTGTAGTTGAAAATCATAAAATTGATGATAGAATTGCAGCAGTAAGAGATTTAATTTTTGGCGAAAACATGCAACAATACAGCAGTGAATTTGCTGATGTTTACGACAAAATTAAAACACTTAAAGATCAAACTGAAAAAAATATTTCAGAGTCTGTTACAAACCTAGAAAATAAATTAGCTGATTTAGAAAGTTTGATGGAACACAAGTTTCAAGACTTAAATGACGATTTAGATAAAAAATTAGCCGATTTAGATGATGAAAAAGCAGATAGAAAAAAACTAGGTAAAGCTTTAGAGAAAATTGCATTGATGTTGCAAGAATAAATGAAAAAAAAAACTGTAGATAACAATAAAGACAATCGTTTTGAGTTGCTCAGAGACCTTTTATTAACTGAAGATAGAGAAAAGTTTAATTCCCTTAGTGAAGAAATTATTCTAAGAGAAAAACTATCTAAAAGAGTTGCTCCACTTGTAGATGAGAAAATCTTAGATTTACGTAAAAACTTTTCAAGAGATTTTGGAGATACAATTACAGAAACTATAAAAGTTCAAATTAGAGACTCTCAAGACGAAGTTGTAGAAGCCTTATACCCAATTATGGGTAAAATGGTTAAGAAATTTATTGTTGCAGAAATTACAAAGTTATCCGATAGAATTAATAAAACGATAAAAGAAAAATTCTCTATTCAAGAAATTCTTAAAAGATTCTTTAAAGGAAAAAGAAACGATGCAGGTATTGTTTTAGAAGAAGTTTTTGAATTTGTTATCGAAGAAATTTTTGTGATTGAAAAAGAATCTGGTTTACTTTCTGGAAGCTATTCTAGAGGTAGTATTGCAGATAAAGACATGATTTCTGGTATGTTAACGGCTATTAAATCTTTTGCCGAAGATGCTTTTTCTAAAGAAGGCCAAGATTTAGAAAATATAAAGTTTGAAACTTTTCAGCTTTCTATTAAAAATTTTAAAACAATTTATATTGCCATTGCAACCTCGGGTGTTTTAACGGAAGAACATACAGAAGAACTATCTGATAATATAAATAATTTAACTGAAATTATTTTAAGAGATCGTTCTTATTTGTCTGATGAAGAACGCTTAAACCAATTAATATTTAACGAATTAATTAAAGAATAAATAATCAATCATAATTTATGAAAGCAAAAAAAGTACTACTAGTTGGTAATTTTGGTGTTGGTAAAACTTCATTAATTAGAAGGTTTGTTTTAAATGAGTTTTCTGAGGATTACATTAGTACTATTGGCGTAAGAGTAAGCAAAAAGGTAGTGGAGTATAAGAACGAAACTATTAAATTAATGATTTGGGATGTTGCAGGTACAAATGGTAATGAGAAAATACCGAAAGCCTATTTTTTAGGCTCTCATGCAGCAATGTTTGTGTTTGATCTTAGTAGAGAGGAAACTTATGTGACGATTGATGAAAACTTAAACATGATTAGGGAGTTGTCTGGTTTGCAGAATATAACTATTGTTGGTAATAAAAAAGATTTACTTTCTGATAAAGAATTAGAAAACGTAATACAGAAGGTTTCTGTAGACATAGATCTAATTACGAGTGCAAAAGAAGATGAAAATGTAGCCGATGCTTTTATGAAATTAACCAGTGAAACTTTAAAATAATATTTATTGATACCTGCAAAAATAGAAGATGTTTTTTTACAACTAACTACTGATTATTCAGGAGTTATAACAAATATTATTGCGGGAAAATTTACTAAAAAAGAATTTGTACTTAAAGAATCTATCTATGATGCTTGCCCTTTTTTAGAAGGTACTTTAGAAGCGCTACCTTTAAAAGAGTCTTTTCTTTTAGAAGGGATGATTCTGAGTTCGGAGTCAATAGAATACAACATAGATTTAGAAATTTTTAAATCTGATAGTTCAATAGATATTTTAATACATAATAGAACAAATGTATATAAGTATGTAAGTGAACTGAATCAGAATAGAAATGATATTTTCTTTATCAAAAGAGAACTTGCAGAAAAGAACATTGAATTAGATGTATTGCGAAAAATTGCTGACAAGGCAAATGAAGAAAAATCACGATTTTTAGCAATTATGAGCCATGAAATTCGAAACCCACTGAACTCAATTCTTGGCTATGCAGAAATGATTACATCAGAGAAACTGAATGAAAAGGCTGCAACATATATAGCAAATTTATCAACTTCTGGTAAAAACTTAAAAGTTATTGTTGAAGATATTTTAGATTTATCTCGTATTGAAGCAGGTAAATTAAGATTGGCGTCTGAGCAAGTTTCTATTCAAAAAATTATTCAGAATTGTAAAAATGATTTTGAACAGTTACATACAAACCAAGCAGTAGAGCTCGTTTTTATTACTTCTAGTAAGTTACCTAAACTTGTTTTAGGAGATGCTGTTAGAATTCAACAAATACTAGCAAATTTAATAGGTAATGCTATAAAATTTACGAGTAAAGGACGTGTTATTACAAGTGTAAAAGTGGCTTCTGAGTCAGCGAAATTGGTGAAGATCATTTTTGAAGTTACGGATTTTGGTAGAGGAATGTCTAAAGAGCAATGCTTAAAAATATTTGAAGAATACCAACAAAACGAATTAGATGATAATAGAATTCATGGTGGAGCAGGTTTAGGTTTGGCGATTGTAAATCGCTTAATTTCTGCTATGAATGGAAATATTTCTGTTGAAAGTGAACTAAATATAGGAACTTCTTTTTTTGTTGAAATTCCTTTTTCTAAAATAAAAGAATTACCAAAACCATTAGAAGGAGAAAGTCTTAAACAAGGTAATAAGTCTTTAAAAGGTAAAAATATTTTAGTGGCTGATGATGATATTATGAATCAAACAATAGTTGCACATATTTTAGGGAAAGAAAAATCTAATTTAACCCTTGTAAACGATGGTTTAGAGGCGCTAGCTAAAATAGAAAAAGAAACTTTTGATGTTGTTTTATTAGACATTAACATGCCAAATATGACTGGTGAGGAGTTGATGAGAAAGTTACCTACTGTAAATATGAATTCAAAAACACCGTTTATAGCTTTAACTGCAAATACGTCTAATGAAGATTTAGAAAGGTATTTAGCTTTAGGTTTTTCTGGTGTAATTTCTAAACCTTATACAATTGCTGGTTTTGTAGATAAAATTAAAGCTGCTTTGTAATACTTAGTGTCTAGAGAATAGTGGAAGAGTTGCAACACGAATCAAGCAATTGATGATTTTTTAAATTTATGTTTTTGAATAAACAAACATAATAATTATTTACGCTCCATAAAATCTTGAAAAGCATCTTGACTAATTGCTTTACCTAAAGAATCTAATTCTGTAGCCGCTTTACCTTCTTCTAATATTGGCTTTTTGCCTACATAATCATATAAATAAAGTCCGTTTTTAGTTAATGTGCCAAACCCTTTATTAAATATATAATGTGAATATTGTTTGTTAGAGGTGTTAAAGATGTTTTTACTGAATTTAAAGTCTGTATTATCTCCTTTTAGCAAGTCTAGTAGTGTATAAGGTAAATCTATTTGACTTGAAATATTATCAATTTCAATTCCTTTTTTGGTTAATGCACCGCCCAACCATAGCATTGGTATTTTAAATTTTTTAGGTGAATTAAAAGCTCCTTCGTGTTTTGGAGAGGAATGTCCGTGATCTGCAACAATAATAATTAAGGTGTTTTTATACCAAGGTTGCTGCTTTGCAAATTTTATAAAATTACCTATTGTTTTATCTGTGTATGCGTGTGCGCTTCTAAACTTATTCTCATCCGTATCTTTACCAAATTTATATTCATCAGGAAATTCATAAGGCTCATGACTTGTAAGCGTTAATGCAATTTTAAAAAAAGGTTGGCTTTGTTTTTCGGATAAATCTTTAGCAAAACGTTTTATAAAAACATGATCATGAGCGCCCCATTTAGAGTTCCAGTCTTTTTTGTCAAAATCATTTCCATCCACAAAATTGGTAATTCCTGCATTTCGTAAATAGGTATTCATGTTACCAAAGTTTAAATCTCCACCGTAATAAAAGGAAGTTTTGTAACCTAAATCAATCATTTTTTTAGGTAACATTGGTAAGCTTCTTGTTTTATTTGGCATTTTCATAATGCTCTGAGTCGGTTGTGGATAATAACCGCTTAAAATAGCAGGAATTCCTTTATCTGTTCTATCTCCATTTGCATAAAAATTTGTGAATAGAATTCCTTCTTTAGAAAGTTTGTTGAGGTTTTCTGTAACGTTAGGCTCGCCACCTAAACAGCCAACAACTTTTGCGGTTAAACTTTCCCAAACAATTAAAATTACATTGGGTTTTGTTGTATTTAAAATGCTATCTGTATTTGCTGTTAAAAGTTGATTTCTTCTTTTGTTGATGATGCCTTTTGCTACTTCAGTATCAAAAAATTTATACACATTTTTAGTACTAGATTTGTGAGTAAGTGCGTTAAAAAAGTTCCAAACATAATTAATGGATGCATGGTTAGCAAACATTTTACTAGAAAAATAAACGTTGCTTTGGTTAACAGGTATGGTTTGTAAACCACCTCTTACAGGTATAATTAGGGCGGCAGTTATCAATAGAAAAATAAGAGATTGTAGCCAGAAAGCTCGTTTAACTTTACCAATTCTCTTAGTAATTACTTTATTAAAAATTTTAATAAAAACAAATGAAGTTATTACCCAGAAAAGTGTGCCCGTAATTTTTTGAAACGTAGATGCAGAAGCAATCATAATTTCTGGAGTATTTAAATACTTTAATAAAGAAGTGTCTAAACGAGTGCCCCAAGATTGGTATAAACTAGCATCAATAATTAATAATAAGCTTAAAAAAATAAGAAGAATTGCAGAATACCATTTTATGAAACCACCTATTTTTTTTGGGTTGATAAAAACAGAAAAAAGGATTGCTAAAAAAGGGATGAAACATAAATAAGCAGCAAAAGAACTGTCTAGTCGTAAGCCGTAAACAAATGTTTTTAGTGTAGTTAAGATTCCTAGCTCTTTTGTTTTATCAAAATAAAAAAACAGAAAAAATAAACGGGCAAACGCAAAGTATCCAATCCATAAAAGATAATAGTAAATATTAAATAAAAGTCTGTTTTTAAATGTTTTCAAGGAGTAGGAATTCTATGAGTTAATTGGTGTTACTTTTTTGTGATAAAAAAATTAAGAGTTTTCAGATACTTTTAAGCGGGCCTTTGCAGTTACAGAAACATCAGAATAATAGTTGTTTAAATACTTTAAATATCCAGTAATGGCAATCATTGCAGCATTATCCGTTGTATATTCAAATTTAGGAACATAGGTTGTCCATCCAAAATGTTTTTCGGCTAATTGTAAACGAGCTCTAATTTCAGAATTTGCAGAAACCCCACCAGCTATTGCAATGTGTTTAATACCTGTTTGTTTAACAGCATTTTTTAATTTATCCATTAAAATTTCTACAATAGTATATTGAATGGAAGCACAAATGTCATTTAAGTTCTCTTCAATAAAGTTTGGGTTTATTCTTACCTGTTTCTGAATAAAGTATAAAATTCCGGTTTTTAATCCACTAAAACTAAAATCTAAATCACCTACTTTAGGTTTTGTAAATTGAAATGCTTTAGGGTTTCCTAATTTTGCATGTTTGTCTATTAATGGACCACCAGGATATTTTAAACCTAAAATTTTTGCAGATTTATCAAAAGCTTCACCAACAGCATCATCTATGGTTTCACCTAAAACTTCCATTTCAAAGTGATTGGTTACTTTTACAATTTGTGTATGTCCGCCACTAATAGTTAAACAGATAAAAGGAAAAGGAGGCATTTTGCAGTCTTTTTCTTCAATAAAATGCGATAAAATATGCGCTTGCATGTGGTTTACATCAATTAAAGGAACTTGTAAACCTAAGGCTAAAGATTTTGCAAAAGAAGTACCTACTAACAAAGAGCCCATTAAACCAGGACCTCTTGTAAATGCAATTGCAGACAAATCTTCTTTACTAATATTTGCTTGTTCTATTGCTTGTTGTACCACCGGTACAATGTTTTGTTGATGTGCTCTAGATGCTAATTCTGGAACAACACCGCCATATTTAGAATGTATTTCTTGGTTTGCTACAACATTACTTAACACTTTTGCGTTACAAATTACAGAAGCACTTGTGTCGTCACAAGAAGATTCAATTCCTAATATATAAACCTGTTTTTCCATTAAAAATGATAATTTAAAGCAAAATTAAGGATAATTTTAGGTTGTCGTCCTTTTTTAGAGAATAGAAATTTAATTCTTTGTTAAATTTGCACGTTCTTTGTAATAATTGGCAATGTTTTTGATTCGTTTATATCATCTTTGTTACATTCATTTTAAATAGAAATCATTATCAAAAAAGTTGGGAAAATAATACTAAAATGGCTGGGGTATATTGTGCTCTTTTTGCTATTTATAAGTGTTTTGCTTTCTGTGCCCGCTATTCAAACAAAATTAGGGAACTACGCTACTCAAAAACTAAATGAAGATTTTAAAACGAATATTTCTATAGAAAAAATAGATTTATCTTTTTTAGGAAATGTACAGTTAAAAGGAGTTGAAGTTAGAGATCATCATCAAGATACTTTAATCTTTGTAAAAAAATTAACTACTTCTATTTTAAACGCAAAAAAAGTTTTAGAAAGCGAAGTTAATTTAGGTGATATTTCTTTAGACGGTGGGTATGTTTATATGAAAAAATATAAGGGAGAAGAGGATGATAGTATGGCTGTTTTTATAGATGGTTTTAATGATGGTTCTCCAAAAGATTCATTGGCACCTAAATTTATATTAAGATCATCTAATGTTTATGTAAATGATTTAAACTATAAATTGATTGATAATAATCGTAAAAGTCCAGTCTTATTTACGGCATCCAATGTAGGCGGAAATTTACAAGATATGTTAGTTTACGGACCGGATTTTTCTTCAAAAATAAGAGGACTCTATTTAACTGATAATAGAGGGTTAGAAGTAACAAGTCTTACTACCGATTTTTCGTATTCTAAAACTGCAATGCATTTTGTAAATACAACATTACAAACTAGAGAGTCAGAAATTAAAGCAACCATAAATTTTGCATACAAGAGAGAAGATTTGGTAGACTTTAATAATAAAGTAGATATAACAGCATCCTTTGTTAAAAGTAAAATTTCTGTGCAAGACTTAAAAAAGTATTATAATGAGCTAAGCGGAAATGATGATATATATTTCTCTGGAGGTTTAAAGGGAAAATTGAATAATTTTTCTTTAAATAAGCTTTGGTTAACTTCTAGAAAAGGAATTAAAGTAATTGGCGATTTAGATTTTGTAAATGCTGTTGACTTTGAAAAAGGTTTTGTTTTTAGAGGTGATTTAAGAGATTTAACAGCAACTTATAGCGATTTAAAAAGTGTTTTACCAAATGTTTTAGGAAAAACGTTACCCTCTGAATTTATAAAATTCGGAAAGTTTACAATTAAAGGAACAGTACATGTTACACCCAAGGAAATAAAAGCAAATTTAGATTTAGAGTCGGAAATAGGTGCTGTTGTTTCCGATTTGCAAATTTCTAATATTGATGATATTGATTATGCAGCTTATAACGGAAAAATTGCATTAAATAAATTTAATATTGGCGAATTATTTAACGACCCTTTATTTGGGGAAGCCTCTTTAGAAGGAGATGTAAAAGGTAGTGGATTTAAGCTAGAAAACATTAATACTTCTTTTATTGGTACCGTTTCTGAGCTCAATTTTAAAAATTATACGTATAAAAATATTGATGCAAATGGGCAATACCAAAACAATAAATTTGATGGAGATTTAAAAATTGATGACGTTAATTTTAAAATGAAATTTAATGGGTTGGCAGATTTATCTACCGATGTAAATAAGTTTGATTTTAAATCTAATATTGAATATCTAAATTTAAAAGAAACAAACCTTTTTACAAGAGATAGTATTGCTGTTTTAAAAGGAGATATAGAGTTAGATGTAGAAGGGAATACATTTGATGATATAACAGGTAAAGCTACGTTTAAAAATGTTTTATATACCAATCAATCAGAAGAGTATAACTTTAAAGAATTTAATGTAACATCTTCTTTAAAAGATAGTATTAAAACGATAGAAGTAGCTTCTAAAGACATCGCAAAAGGATACCTTTCTGGTAAGTTTTCTTTTTCTGAATTGTTACCCGTTGCACAAAATGCTTTGGGTAGTATTTATACAAATTATACACCTTACCCTGTAGCGCCTAATCAGTTTTTAGATTTTAATTTTACCATTTATAATCAAATTGTAACCGTATTTTTTCCTGATATTTCTATAGACGATAATACAAAAATTAAAGGAAAAATAAAGGCAGATAAAAATCAATTGAGATTAACTGTTTCTTCTCCAAAAATTGAAGCTTATGGCAATGAAGTAAAAGATCTTTTGTTAAGGACAGATAATCAAAACCCGCTTTATAATTCGCATTTAACAGCCTCTGAAGTACATACAAAATATTATGATGTTTCTAAGTTAAACCTCTTAAGTTTAAATCAGAATGACACATTATATTTTAAATCGGTATTTAAAGGAGGGGTAAAGAAAAACGAAGATTTTAACCTAGATTTCTTTTATACCTTTAATCCAGAAGGAAAATCTGTGGTTGGTTTTGAAAAATCGTCATTTATATTTAAAGAAAATACGTGGGAAATTAATCCGGATGTGTTTAATAAAAACAAAGTTACTTTCAATATAAAAGAAAATGATTTTAATTTTAGTCAATTTAAATTAACCTCAGGCGAACAAAAAATAGAATTTTCAGGCACTTTAAAAGGAGATTCAGAAAAAATACTTTTAGCAGATTTTACAAAAGTAAAACTGCAAAGTTTTTTACCTAAAATAGATAGTTTGTCTTTAAAAGGAAAACTTTCTGGCCATTTAGACTTTGTACAAAATAAAGGTATTTATAGTCCAGAAGCTTTGTTATCTATTAACGATTTTCAGGTGAACAATTTTAAGCAAGGAGATTTGTCTTTAAATGTTAAAGGAGATAATTCTTATGAAAAGTATCATGTTGATTTGTCTATAAATAATGAAAAAGTAAAAAGTATTGCAGCAACAGGTTCTTTAGATTTTTCAGAAAAAAGACCATTGATAGATTTAGAGGTGTATTTAGAAGAGTTTGGTCTAGATGCTTTTAGTCCACTTGGGCAAGACGTTTTATCCTCTATAAGAGGAGTAGCAAGTGGCGATTTTTCTTTAAGAGGTTTTTTAGGAAACCCAGAAATGGAAGGGATACTTAGGCTAAAAAATGCAGGTTTAAAGTTTCCGTATTTAAATGTAGATTATGATTTTGAAGGGGAATCTATTATAAGCCTACAAGAACAGTCTTTTATATTTGAAGGAGTTTCATTAATAGACACTAAACATAAAAGCAAAGGGAAACTTATTGGAGATATTACCCATTTAAATTTTAAGAAATGGTTTTTAAATATTGAAATAGAAAGTAATAATTTATTGGTTTTAGATACCGAAAATACAGATGAAGCACTGTATTATGGTACCGCTTTTATAGATGGTGTTGCTAATATTACAGGTTTAACAGATCAACTATCTATAGATATCAATGCTAAAACAATGGCCGGAACCAGATTTGTAGTTCCTCTTAAAGATGTAGAAACGGTAGATAGTTATAGTTTGATTCATTTTAAATCGAAAGACTCTGAAGTTAAAAAAAATCAAAAAGAAGTTGCTTTAGAAGCTATTAAAGGATTGTCTTTAAATATCGATTTAGATGTTACAAAAGATGCCACAGCTCAGGTAGTTATAGATGAGGTAAATGGAAGTCAGTTAACCGGTTCAGGTAACGGAAATCTTCGAATAGAAATAAATACGCGAGGTAAATTTAATATGTTTGGTGACTATACCATTAATAGTGGAGTTTATGATTTTAAATATGGAGGTATTGTAAACAAACCATTCTTAATACAAAAAGGAGGAACTGTTTCTTGGAATGGAAACCCTTATGAGGCAAATTTAGATGTTACCGCAATTTATAAAGCAAAGGCAAACCCAGGTGTTTTATTACAGAATTTTAATTCTAATAGAAAGATAGAAGTAGATTTGGTAACCAGAATAACAGGAGGGTTGTTTAGCTCTAAGCAAGATTTAGATATTCAATTAACCAACGTAGACCCAACAATAGCAAGTGAGTTAGAATTTATTTTAAATGATAATAATGTAAACGAAAAAACCACACAATTTATATCATTACTTGCTTTTGGTAATTTTGCAAACCCAGATAAAGCAGATTTTAGTGCTAGTGAAACTTTTTCTAATACAGCTTCTAGTGCAGTTTCTACAGCTTTTTCTAGTTTATTAAATAATCCTGATGGTAAATTTCAATTAGGTGTAGATTATCAACAAGGATATAGCGGAAGTGATGTAGATAGGCTTAATATAGATAATCAGGTAGATGTTTCTGTAAGTACACAAGTGGGGGATAAAGTGATTATTAATGGAAAAGTAGGTGTGCCTGTAGGTACGCAAACTCAATCTAGTGTTGTTGGTGAAGTTAAAGTAGAAGTTTTATTAAATAGAGAGGGTAACTTTAGAGGAGTTGTTTTTAATAGACAAAACGAAATACAATATTCTACAGAAGAAGATGGCTATACACAAGGAGTAGGTCTTTCTTATCAAGTAAATTTTAACACCCTTTCTGGCTTATTAAGGAAAATAAGAGGTAAGAAAAGAGAACCCAGAAAACCAAAAGCAACTGTTAAGAAAGATTCTCTTAAGAAGTTAAAAGATAATTTAATTAATTTTGAAGGAAACTAAAAAAGTTACTATTTATTATTAAATGTGATTTTTGTCATTTAATTTTCTTGTTTTCGTTGTTAATTTTGTGTTTCAAAAAATTAACAAATTAATAATGAAAACGATCCAAATTGTTCTACAAAAAGCAGTTATTTTTCACCTATAATTGCGGTAATTAGCCTAAAACGATTTCGTAGTTTTATTATTTTAAATGGGTATAAAGCAGTAAATTTACATCAGATATATGAAGAAAATAAAAAAAATAGCAGTTATGACTTCTGGGGGAGACGCTCCAGGAATGAACGCCGCAATTAGAGCTGTAGTTAGAGCTTGTGCTTATTATAGTTTAGGTTGTGCAGGGATTTATAGAGGATATGAAGGTTTAATTGAAGACGATCTAGTAGATTTAAATGCAAGAAGCGTTCATAATATTATTAACAAAGGAGGAACTATTTTAAAATCGGCTAGATCTAAAGGATTTAGAACTAAAGAAGGTAGACAAAAAGCGTACGAAAACTTAGTAGAACGTGAAGTAGATGCCATGGTTGTAATTGGTGGAGATGGATCTTTTACCGGAGCAGTATTGTTTAACGAAGAATTTGGTTTTCCTGTAATAGGGATTCCAGGAACTATTGATAATGATATTTTTGGAACATCACATACACTAGGGTATGATACCGCTTTAAATACAGCCGTAGAGGCAATTGATAAAATTAGAGATACAGCATCTTCACATAACAGACTTTTCTTTGTAGAGGTTATGGGGCGTGATGCCGGTTTTATTGCTTTAAACGCAGGTGTAGGAGCAGGTGCTGAGGAGATTTTAATTCCAGAAGAGGACTTAGGTTTAGATAGATTATTAGAGTCTTTAGAGAAAAGTAGAAGAGCAGGTAAATCATCTAGTATTGTTGTAGTGGCAGAAGGTGATAAATCTGGTAAAAATGTTTACGAACTAGCTAAATATGTAGAAGAAAACTTACCAGAATACGATGTAAGAGTTTCTATTCTTGGTCATATGCAAAGAGGAGGATCTCCTTCTTGTTTTGATAGGGTTTTAGCGAGTAGATTAGGTGTAAAAGCAGTAGAGTTATTGTTAGATGGTAAAACCAATCTAATGGTAGGTTTAAAAGATAATAAAGTAATTAGTACAGATATTAAAGAAGCAATTTCAGGTGGTCATTCAATAAACTATGAATTACTTAGAATTTCTGATATTATAACAACATAGAATAATTAATTAAAAATTAGTAAAATGATTAAAATAGGAATTAACGGATTTGGTAGAATTGGAAGATTAGCATTCAGATCTACAGTAAATAGAAAAGACGTACAAGTAGTAGCAATTAATGATTTATTAGACGTAGATTATTTAGCTTACATGTTAAAATACGATTCAGTTCACGGAGCATTTGATGGAACTGTTGATGTAAAAGACGGTAAATTAATTGTAAACGGTAACGAAATTAGAATTACTGCAGAAAGAGATCCAGCTAACTTAAAGTGGAATGAAGTTGAAGCAGAATACGTAATTGAATCTACAGGATTTTTCTTAACAGAAGAAACTGCTGGAAAACACTTAGAAGCAGGAGCTAAAAAAGTTGTTTTATCTGCACCTTCTAAAGATCATACACCAATGTTTGTAATGGGTGTAAATAATACAGAATTAAAAGCAGATCAAAAGATTTTTTCTAATGCATCTTGTACTACAAACTGTTTATCTCCTATTGCAAAAGTATTAAACGATAACTGGGGAATCTCAGAAGGTTTAATGACAACTGTACATGCTGCAACTGCAACTCAAAAAACTGTTGATGGTCCTTCTATGAAAGACTGGAGAGGTGGACGTTCTGCTATTGGTAACGTAATTCCTTCTTCTACTGGTGCTGCAAAAGCTGTAGGAAAAGTAATTCCTGCATTAAACGGTAAATTAACTGGTATGGCTTTTAGAATCCCTACTATGGATGTTTCTGTTGTTGATTTAACAGTAAAATTAGTAAAACCAGCTACGTATGCAGAAATTTGTGCTGCTATGAAAGCTGCATCTGAAAGTGGACCAATGAAAGGTGTTTTAGGATATACTGAAGATATGGTTGTTTCTCAAGACTTTGTTGGAGATACTCGTACTTCTATCTTTGATGCAAACGCAGGTATCGCATTAAATGATAACTTCGTAAAAGTTGTTTCTTGGTATGATAACGAAATTGGTTATTCAACTAAAATCGTTGATTTAATTGAATATGCTGCTTCTTTATAGAACTCAAAATAAATTCAATAAAAAAACCTGGTAGATTAATTTCTATCAGGTTTTTTTTAGTTTTGAATACTGAATACTGAATACTGAATACTGAATACTGAATACTGAATACTGAATACTGAATACTGAATACTGAATACTGAATACTATTTTACAGCAATAGCACTTATTTCTACATTAACAAATTTAGGTAAGTTTGCTACTTCTACAGTTTCTCTTGCCGGAGCAGTTTCTTCATTAAAATACGCTGCGTAAACAGCATTTATTTCTCCGAAGTTATTCATATCAGAAATAAATATAGATGTTTTAATTACGTTTTCGAAAGTCATATCAGCGGCAGCTAACACTTCTTTTAAATTTTCCATAACTTGTGTTGTTTCTTCTTTAATAGAGTCTAAAACAAGTTCTCCTGTATCAGGATTAATAGCTATTTGGCCAGAAGTATATAAAGTGTTTCCACTTAATACCGCTTGGTTATATGGGCCTATTGGAGCTGGTGCTTTTGTAGTTGTTATTATTATTTTCATTTTTCTTAAAGTTTCAAAGTTTCAAAGTTTTTATTTTTGCTAACTGCTAACTGCTAACTGCTAACTGCTAACTGCTAACTAGAATAACCTTCTATCTGCTGGTTTGTTTTTATCCCACTTAAGATCTGATAACACAGAAGATTTTACCCCAATAAAAAAGGTATAAGAAGAATTTGTACCAAAAGGAACCCAGTTAAAATTAAATTGCCAGCTATCTAAGTCTCTGGTAAAATTAAATCTAGAAAACGTAAATGCACCTCCTTTAACATCATACCCAGAAGAATAACCCATTTTCCATTTAGGAGATAACTCTAAATTACCACTAAACATAATACTGTGTATACCTATATTTCCACCATCTATACCATTATTGGTGTAACTTGTAGAATATGCTAAATTGATAGACCAAGGAATGTCTGATCTATATAATTTTGCTTCTTTGTTCTTATCTTTTTCTTCAGTATTAATGCCTTTTTGTTCTCCAAATCGATCTGTTGGGTTTATATCTGCACCAATAACATCAGGAGTGTTATTTGCGTTGTTGTTTTTTTGTTTGTCTTTCTTGTCTTTATCAAAATCAGCACTAGAGATAGAATAATTAGCTGTTAAACTTGCATTGGTTAAACGTAAGATGTTTGCATTGTATTCATTAATTCTTACTCCATTACTGTTTACTTTATAAGGATCCATAGAACCACTTAAGTTAACAGATAGCTTATCTTTAAATAAACGTGTTCCTGCAGAAAAACTTACAGGAGACCATCTTAAACTGTCTGCAGCAATATTATATGAACTACTAAAATTTAAATTATTTAAAATAGTAATTTTTTCATCCTCTTCATCGCTTTCGGGGTCTTTTGGTGCTACCTTGGCCTCAATTACGTTGTTTAATGAAATACCAATAGAGTTACTTAAGCCAGAAGATGGAGCTCCGTAAATACCTTGGTCATAAACGGTGTAGTCTAATAAATCAGTAGCATCTGCACTTTGTTGTACTTGTTGTATGTATTTATCTTTAAAATCGGGTCTGTAAGAATAAGAAACGGAAGGTCTAAAAGTATGTCTAATTGTTTTTAAGCGTCCTTTCTTAAAATTGAATGTACCATAAATATTTGTAGATAAACTTAAACCAGCGTTGTATTCTCTATAACTTTTAAAACCTCTAAGTGTATCGGTTACTACAACATTGTCTGTAATGTCGTAGTTTTTTTGAATATAATCAAATTGCCAAGTTTCTTCATAATTAGCACTTGGGGATAACGTAAAGTATTTAAAAGCCTTTATGTTTGTGCTGGTTCCTGTTTTGTGTTGTACACCAGATCTTGCAGTTTCAAACATTTTAGGGGTAAAAAACTCGTCATCATTTGTATTAATTAAATACTGACCTTGCATGGTGTAATTAAAACCCATTTTTTGAATAGGAGTTTTTTGTACACCACCTTTTCCTGCAAATGGGTATACTCTGTTCATGTTTACCGTTAACGATGGTAAAGTCATCGTAATTTCTTCTGTATTTGTATTTTGTTGATGACTCGCCGTAAGGTTCATGTTAAAAGGCGTGCCAACAAATGTTTTACTGTAATTTATAGAAGAACTAAGTGTGTTTGTTTGTGTCTGAGAAACATTAAATTGATTTTGAGATTCTCTAAAGAACTTACTACTACCTAAGTTTACAGAAGCTGTAAATCTAGAGTTTGGGCTTGCTTTTGCATCTTGACTATGAGACCATCTGATATTAAAATTGTTTGCTTTGCTATAATTATCAAATCCTCTAATTCCGTTAATGTTATTTTCAAAATTTAAACTAAAAGAACCACTAAAACGATATCTTTTTCTGTAATTAGAAGAGATTCTAGAACCCCAACTTCCGTTAGAATAGACATCACCCAAAACGGTTAAATCCATATAGTCGCTAATTGCAAAATAATAACCACCATTTTGAAAACCAATACCACGATCACTACTACCAGTATCAAAAGCCGGAATTAAAAAACCAGAAACACTTGTTTCTGTTATCGGAAAATAAGCAAAAGGTAAAAAGATTGGTGTAGGTATGTCTGCTAAAACTAAATTACTTGTCCCTACAATGATTTTTTTTCCGGGAACTAATTTGGCTTTGTCTGTTGCAATATAATAATCGGGTACTTTCTTTTCTGAAGTAGTAAAACGTATGTTTCTAATGTAAACTGTAGAATCATTTACACGTTTGGTTTTTTCACCATAGGTAAACATTTCTCCTTGTTTGGTTTTTAGACCATAAATTAAAGCCTTTTTACTTTTTAAATTATAAATAATAGAATCTTGTTCAGATTCTTGGCTACCTTGTTTAAAAACAGGTCGCTGTGTATATCCTGTGCTATCTATAATTCCTTTAGCAAAAACCGTGTTTTTTTTATAATCTACAACTATTATACCTGCCTTTAAATCGATGTCTGTATACGTAATATTCGCTTCATTATAAAGAGTAACTGTTTTGTTCTTTGCATCCTGAATAGTATAATCTTTGGCAACGTGTACAATAAGGTCTTCTATAGTTTCTTTAGGCTTTAAAGAGTCTAACGCAATGGTGTCCGTTTTTCTTAAGGCTAATGAATCTTTTTTACCATTAAAAATAGAGTCTTTCTTAGAAGTAGAAAGTGCTGTTACATTTTTAGATTTTAGCTCTTGAGAAAAGCCTATTTCTATAAAAAATATAGCGCAGAATAAAAGAATGTATGATAGGTTTGTTTGCAATGCTTTAAATGCTATTTTTGTATAAAGGTAAAAGTATGGCTCAATATTTGGAACACCAAATTTGAAAAGCCAAAATTAGTTAAATTTTATTGATGCATTTTAAACAAAATAACAAAATTAATATCAAAGTAAGAAATCTTTTAATTTTTCTCTTTGCATTCTCCTTTTTGATGAATTCATCATCGGTGTTTGCGCAGAAAAAATACGTAATAGTTATTGATGCAGGCCATGGTGGTAAAGATCCTGGTAACTTAGGAAATGGCTATAAAGAAAAGAATATCGCCTTAAAAGTTGCTTTAAATGTTGGTAAGAACTTATCTAAAAAGAAAGATATAAAAGTGCTTTATACACGTAGCAAAGATGTTTTTATTGATTTATGGAAAAGGGGGGATATCGCAAATCATGCAAAAGCCGACTTATTTATTTCTATACATTGCGATTCTCATACATCAAATGCCTACGGAGCAGGAACTTTTGTTTTGGGTTTAAGAGGAAATAAAAAAAATTTAGAAATCGCAAAAAGAGAAAATGCAGCAATTTTCTTAGAGGATAACTATAAAGATAAATATGTTGGTTTTGATTCTAATTCTGCTGAATCTGTTATTGGATTATCTTTGTTACAAGAAGAAAATTTAGATAGAAGTTTAGCGATGGCTAGCTTAATACAGAATAACTTTGCCTTTAAATTAAAAAGACACGATAGAAAAGTTAAACAAGATAATTTTCAGGTATTAAGAGAAACCATTATGCCTAGCGTCTTGGTAGAATTAGGGTTTTTAACAAATAAAACAGAAGGTAGGTTCTTAAACTCTAAAAAAGGGCAAGATCAAATGGGAGATGCTATTTCAGATGCGGTTTTAAACTACATTAGTAATTTAAAATTAAACACGGTTTTAAATAATGTAGTAGAAGATAACGCATTTGAAAGTGTTGAGTATAAAGTTCAAATTGCTTCTGGAAGAAATAAAATACAAACTAAATCTTATAATTTTAAAGGGTTAAGAGATGTTGAAAGAGTTTCTATCGGTCAATTCTATAAATATTATTTTGGAAATACTTCTAATTATAATACTGTAAAGCAATCTTTAAAGGTTGCTAAATCTAAAGGGTATACATCTGCATTTATTGTAGCGTTTATGAATGGTAAAAAGATATCTGTTCAAGAAGCTATTAAAATGCAGTAGTTTTGATGGTTTCAACCAAAAATTATTAGTAATATTGTTGTTAAATTTTTATGGATGTCTAAAGAATTAAAAACAGGAATTGTAGCGATTGTTATTATAGCCATATTTATATGGGGCTATAATTTTTTGAAAGGTCAGAACTTGTTTGATGCTAATACACGTTATTTTAAAGTAGAATATACCAATATTGGTGGACTTACAGAGTCTAGTTTGGTTACAATTAACGGACTAAAGGTTGGTAAAGTTGTAGGTATTGGGTTTAATAAATCAGAAGATAAAAAAGGTCAGTTAGTAGTTCGTTTTGCTATTGAAAAAGATTTTAATTTTTCTAAAAATAGTATTGTAAAAATATATTCACCAAGTCCTTTGGGTGGGTCTAATTTAGCGATTATACCTAATTATGAAGGGGCAGATGCTGTTTCTGGAGATTACCTAAAGGGACAAATTGAGTCAAGTTTATTTACTTCTATTGGAGAACGTTTAGATCCAATTCAAGCAAAGTTAGAAAATGTGATGATTAGTGCAGACTCGTTATTTAAAAATGTAAATAATGTTTTAGATTTAAATACTCAAAACAGCTTAAAAAATTCTGTTAATAATTTAGAACATACTTTAACAGAGGTTAAAAAAATGATGTTATCAGTAAATGGTATGATTGCATCTACATCTAATGATTTAACTGAAAGTGTTAAAAATACAAAAGTAATTACAGCAAATTTTGCAAAAGTTTCTGATACTTTAGCAAATGCTAATATTGGTGGAATTTTAAGTAAAGCAGAGGTTACATTAAATTCTGTTAATTTAATGTTGGCCGGCATTCATTCTGGAGAAGGAACAATTGGTAAATTAGTTACAGACGATGCTATGTATAACAATTTAACATCAATGTCTAAAGAATTGGAAAACTTACTAAGAGAAATGAAGGTAAACCCAAAAAGATTTGTTCATTTTTCATTATTCGGAAAAAAAGCAAAAGCTTATACACCTAATAAAGACGCTGAATTAGAAAAAGAAGCTAATAAATAATTTTATAAAAATTTAACTGTTATGCAATATTTACCAAACATACTTTTTGCCTTAGTCCTAATTTTAGGAATCGGTTTTTTTGTGATGAATATTCGCAAATTATCAAGAAACATTAAATTAGGTAAAGATGTAAACAGAACTGATAAAAAACCAGAACGATTAAAGAATATGATTAAGATTGCGTTAGGGCAATCTAAAATGGTAAAAAGACCATTATCAGGATTTCTTCATATTGTTGTTTATGTAGGTTTTATCATTATTAATATAGAAGTTTTAGAAATTATTATTGATGGTCTTTTTGGTTCTCATAGGATTTTTAGTGGTGTTTTAGGGGATACTTTTTATGGATTCTTAATTGGTTTTTTCGAAGTTTTAGCAGCATTAGTTTTTATAGCCGTTGTTGTTTTCTGGTTACGTAGAAACATATCTAACATTAAACGTTTTCTAAGTAAAGAGATGAAAGGTTGGCCTAAAAATGATGGAAACATTATTTTATATTTCGAAATGGTTTTAATGACATTGTTTTTGGTGATGAATGCTACAGATATTCATTTTCAAGAAGCAGGAATTGGAAACCCTATCAGTCAGTTTATTGCACCATTTTTTGATGGTTTTTCACCAGAATCTGTTCATACTATTGAAAGAAGTGCATGGTGGATTCATATTTTAGGAATTTTAGCTTTCTTAAATTATTTATATTATTCTAAGCATTTACATATTTTATTAGCATTTCCAAACACCTATTTTGCGAACTTAAATCCTAAAGGACAATTCACCAATTTAGAATCTGTTACTAATGAGGTTAAGTTAATGATGGATCCAGATGCAGATCCTTATGCAGCGCCACCAGAAGGAGAAGAAGAAGCGGTACCAGAAAAATTTGGTGCTTCGGATGTTACAGATTTAAACTGGGTTCAGTTACTAAATGCATATACATGTACTGAGTGTGGTAGATGTACATCATCTTGTCCTGCAAATCTTACCGGAAAAGAATTATCACCAAGAAAAATCATGATGGATACTCGTGATCGTTTAGAAGAGGTTGGTAGAAATATTGATGCTAATAAAGGAACTTTTGTTGATGATGGTAAACAATTACTAAACGATTATATTTCTCCAGAAGAACTTTGGGCATGTACAAGTTGTAATGCTTGTGTAGAAGAGTGTCCTGTAAATATAGACCCATTATCTATTATTATGGATATGAGAAGATATTTAGTAATGGAAGAAAGTGCAGCTCCGCAAGAGTTGAATATGATGATGACTAACATCGAAAATAACGGTGCTCCTTGGCAATACAACCAACAAGATAGGTTGAATTGGGCTAATGAAGAGTAAACAGTTTTTCAATTAATAATTATCAATTACGAATTACTTTAATTCATAATTCATAATTCAAAATTTGTAAATTATGATAGTACCTACAATGGCAGACATGATGGCTCAAGGAAAACAACCAGAAGTATTATTTTGGGTTGGTGCAGCAGGAAGTTATGATGATAGAGCCAAAAAAATATCGAGAGCATTTGTAAAAATATTACATCAAGCTAATGTAGATTTTGCTGTTTTAGGAACAGAAGAGTCATCTACAGGTGATGCTGCAAAAAGAGCTGGAAATGAGTTCTTGTTTCAAATGCAAGCAATGATGAACATTGAAGTATTGAATGGTTACGAGGTTAAAAAAATTGTTACTTGCGATCCGCATTCATTTAATACCTTAAAAAATGAATATCCGAGTTTAGGAGGGAAATATGAAGTTTTTCACCACACACAATTCATTCAGAACTTAATTTCTGAAGGACGCTTAAATATTGATGATACTTCATTAAAGGGTAAAAGAGTTACATTTCATGATCCTTGTTATTTAGGAAGAGCAAATGAAGTGTATGAGTCACCAAGAGCGTTAATAAAAAGGTTAGGAGTAAACTTAACGGAAATGAAACGCAACAAATCTACAGCTTTATGTTGTGGAGCCGGAGGAGCACAAATGTTTAAGGATGCAGAAAAAGGTGATAAAGAAATTAATGTTTTAAGAACCGAAGATGCTTTAGAAACCAAGCCAAATATTATTGCAACAGGTTGTCCGTATTGTAATACAATGATGACTGATGGAATAAAATTCAAGGAAAAAGAAGCAGAGGTAGAAGTTAAAGATATTGCAGAATTAATTGCTGAAGCTAATAAGCTATAATTATGAAAAAGTTTTTTTTACTACTGATTTTTAGTTTGATAGTTATTGCTTGTAACAAAAAAGAAGTAAAAAAAGAAACAATTAAAGAGGAACCATCTATTGTAATAGATTCCATTAAAGAAACTGTAGAAGAAATAATAGAAGTACCTGAAATTATTTTTACTATTCAAATAGCGGCGTTAAAGTATAAAAATACTGAGTTTGTTAATCTTCAAAATATTCAATTTTTTGAAGAAGATAATTTAACTAAATATCGATTAGGTACATTTTCTTCTTACAAAGAAGCACACGTATTTAGAACTTCTATTTTAAACAAGTATCCAGATGCTTTTGTACAAGCTTTAAAAAATGGAAAGCCAATAAATATTAAAGAAGCTTTAAAATTATAACAATTAAATGTTTGTAAACGAAACAGTTTCTAACTTTCCAAGTATTACAGAAATAATTTTTAAACCCATCAATAAAAAATATTTAAAAGTTATTTTATTGAATGTTATTTTAACTTTTTCAGCAATTTTAATAGGTCTTTTTTTAGCAGATTATTTTAATGTTTTTGAAAAAACAAGCAAATATGTTTACCTTTTCTACATCGTTTTTATTGTTGTTTATTTTGTTGTAAGCCTTTTATTTTATGTAAGTTTTAAAAAAAGAAAATATGCAGTAAGAGAAAAAGATATCACTTACAAAAGTGGTGTTTTTTTTATAAAATTAACAACGGTTCCGTTTTCTAGAATTCAGCACATAGAAGTAGATGAAGGACTTTTTTCTAGGTTTTTTAAACTAGCATCTATAAGTGTGTTTACGGCAGGAGACAGTAAAGACGATTTGGTAATTAAGGGGATTGCAAAAGAAACTGCGTTAGAAATTAAAGAATTTATTAGTACTAAAATTAATGAATAACTCTTTTGATTTTTCTAATTTTTCAAAACAATCTTCGAAAGGGATTTTTGTAATTTATATGAATCAAATTTACAAGACAATAAAAACAATTTGGGTTTTATTGTTCTTTGGTATTAAAGATTTTTCTAAAATCACTAATTTAAGTACAAACTATATCTACTTAATTTTAGTCTTTATTTTACTTTTTTTATTAGTTAGAGCTTACTTAATTTATAAGAACTTTTTGTTTAAAATAGAAAATGAACATTTTATTTTAAAAGAAGGTATTTTAAACAAAACCAACACATCCATTCCTTTTCATAGAATTCAGAATATTAATTTTAAACAGAATCTTATTCAGCAAATTATTGGTGTATACGAAGTAAGTATAGAAACGGCCGGCTCTAAAGATACAGAAATAGCAATTAAAGCTTTGCCTTTATTTAAAGCAGAAGCATTAAAAGAAATAGTGTCTAAAAGTGCTAATTTTGATAAAAAAATAATTATTGATGATGATAAAAAGCCACTTGTTAAAATCGGAATAAAGGAGCTTTTTAAAGTTAGTCTTACAGAAAATCATCTTCAAAATTTAATACTATTTTTAGCGCTTATTATTGGTTTTTATCAGCAAATAGAGCAGGTAATTGATTCTTTAGGAAGAACAGAAGTTTTAGATGGTTTAATCGCCGAAAGTACAGATGCGCTTTCTACAAGTTTTTTCTTAGTAACTATTTTGTTGATTTTTTTAACTATAACAGCCTTAATGACTTCGTTTGTTAAAATATTTTTAGTTCATTTTAATTTAACGGCTTATTTAAAAGAGGATGCTTTTGAGATAAATCAAGGTTTGTTTACAAAAAAATCAATTGTATTAAAAAAGCAAAAAGTTCAAAGTATTACAATTTCTACCAACCCTTTAAAACAATTAATTGGTATCTCATTTATTACTTTTAAACAAGCAGTAAGCGGTAAAGTTAATGTTAAAAAACAAAAGTTAATTCGTATTGTGGGGTGTAAAAAAGAACAAGTTGAGATTGTAAAATCAAGTTTATTTGATTTTTACGAGCTTGAAAATGGAAAGAAAAACCGTCCAGACAACTATTATAAGCGAAGAATATTTAGTGTTACTTTTTTGTTTACAATTATTTTATACGCAACTTTGTATTTCATTTTTTTACAACTAGAAATTTTATATTCAGCTATTTTAGTATTTCCTTTTTTTTCCTTTTTAATCATCAAAAAAGTTAATAAACGTTTTTATAAAATTACAGATAATATGTTGTTAGTTGGTAGCGGTTTAATTGAAACTCACTTAACATATTTAGAGGTTTTTAAGGTTCAGAATATAACAATGGAGCAAAGTTTTTTTCAAGTAAAGAGCAATGTTGCAGATATTATATTACAAACTGCTTCAGGTAAAATCAATATTCCGAGTATCCGTTTAGAAGATGCCATTAAAATTTATAATCATACTTTATATAAAGTAGAAACCAGTAAGACATCATGGATGTAAAGAGTTATATAAAAGCCGCTCGTTTAAGAACTTTGCCGCTATCTATTTCAGGAATTATAGTAGGTTCTGCTTTGGGTATCGAATCGTTAGAGATGGAGGTTAGTATTTTTAAATCGCCAATTTTTTGGTTGGCAATTTTAACCACAATTGGTTTTCAAGTATTGTCTAATTTTGCCAACGATTATGGAGACGGAATAAAAGGTTCTGATAAAAATAGAACAGGAGAAGCACGTATGGTTTCATCTGGCGCAATTACTCCAAAACAAATGAAAATGGCAATGATAATTACTACTGTTATCACCTTAATAATAGCATTGTTATTAATTTATGTTTCTTTTGGAAAAGAAAACTTTGGATATTCAATTTTATTCCTTGGCTTAGGAATTGCATCAATAGCTGCAGCAATAAAATATACTGTTGGTAATTCGGCTTACGGTTACAGTGGGTTTGGTGATGTTTTTGTATTTTTGTTTTTTGGTTTGCTAAGTGTATTAGGAAGTTATTTCTTATATACAAAACACATTAATTTAGAGGTTTTTTTACCTGCAATTTCTGTTGGTTTACTAAGTACTGCTGTTCTTAATCTAAATAATTTAAGAGACAGGCAAGAAGATAAAAAGAATCATAAAAACACCTTAGTGGTTAAGCTAGGAAATGAAAAAGCAAAAAAATATCATTACTTTTTAATTTTCGGTGCGTTAATTTCTGCTTTAGTGTATGTGTTTTTAGATTTTATAACGATATATCAACTTATTTTTTTGGTTGCATTTGTTCCGTTACTTAATAATATAATAACAGTTGCACAAAACAAAATTCCGGCAGAACTAGATAGCGAGTTAAAAAAAGTAGCTTTAAGTACGTTTTTGTTTGCTATTCTTTTTGGAATAGGTCAAATTTTATAATTTAAATACAGTTTTAGTATGAAGATTCAATTTTTAGGACATTCTTGTTTTTCTATAGAAATAAATGGAGTATATATTTTAATAGACCCTTTTATTTCGGGTAATACATTAGCAGCGCATATAGATATATCTAGTTTAAAAGCAGATTTTATTTTGTTAACGCACGCACATCAAGATCATGTTTTAGACGCGCAAGTAATTGCAGAAAGAACAAAGGCTGTTATAATTTCTAACTATGAGATTGCTATGTATTATGGCGCAAAAGATTTAAATGTGTTTGCTTTAAATCATGGTGGAACTTTTAAGTCAGAAGTGTTTTCTGCTAAATATGTAAATGCAATTCATACTTCCTCTTTTGCAGATGGTACCTATGGAGGAGAACCTGGAGGTTTTGTAATTTCATCAAAAGATAAAAATTTATATGTTGCAGGTGATACTGCTGTAACTATGGATATGCAATTGATACCAATGTTTACGAAATTGGATGCTGCTATTTTACCAATTGGTGATACTTTTACAATGGGAATAGACGATGCAATTATTGCAAGTAATTTAGTAGAGTGTAATAAAATAATAGGTTGTCATTTTAACACTTTTCCTCCAATAGAAATAGATGTTAATAATGCTATAGCTAAATTTGCATCAAAAGGAAAAGAATTAAACCTATTGGGAATAGGCGAACATATAAACATATAAAATGAAAACAATAAAAATAATTTTAGGAATCATTTCTGCAATTGTAGTTGCATTTCTTCTTACTGGTTTAATTGTAAAAGAAACAGCTTATAAGGTTCAGGTAACTGTAAATAAGCCTGTTTCAAACGTTTTTGAAGCTTTTAATAAATCAGAAGACCTAAAAAATTGGATTCCAGAAGTACAGTCTTTCGAAGTTTTAAATGACAATCCTGGTAAAACGGGTAGTATCTATAAAATTGTTGTTCTAAATCAAGGACAAGAGATTGCCATGACAGAAAAAGTGATGGCCTATGTACCAAATGAAAAAGTAACCTTGTTTTTTGATGCAGAAGGGATGCTAAAAAAAGATGATTATACTTTTACTGAAAATGATGGAGTTACAACCATTACTTTAAATGCAAGCTGCCAAAGTGAGACTTACTTAATGGCATGTGTTTTTCCTTATTTTAAAGGAACTTTTATAGAACAAGACCAGTCGTACTTGAATAATTTTAAAGAATTTGTAGAAAAAAAATAATTTTACTTTTGATTAAAGCAACCTACAAAAAATACATCCTTAATTTTAAAAACCCAAGTGGAACATCGCGTGGAGTTTTAAAAACAAAAGAAACCTGGTTTATCATTTTAGAAGAAAATGGTAAAAGAGGTGTGGGAGAAACTGGTTTATTTAGAGGTTTAAGCTTTGATGATGTAGCAAGTTATGAAGAAAAATTAATTTGGGCTTGTAATAATATTAACAAAGGTTTAATTTTTTTACTAAATGAACTTCGTCTGTTTCCATCCATACAATTTGGTTTAGAGCAAGCTTTTTTATCACTTAAAAGTAAGGATTCGTTTCATTTATTTCCATCAGAATTTACAAAAGGAAATAACTCTATTGCTATAAACGGGCTCATTTGGATGGGCGAAAAAGAGTTTATGAAAAAGCAAATCAAAGAGAAATTAGAAACCGGTTTTTCTTGTATCAAAATGAAAATTGGTGCCATCAATTTTGATGCTGAAATAGAATTATTGACATCCATTAGAAAAGAGTTTTCTTCTAATGAAATAGAATTAAGGGTAGATGCAAATGGAGCTTTTAATCCTAAAAACGCATTAGAAAAATTAGAAAGATTATCAGCATTAGAAATACATTCTATAGAACAACCCATTAAACAAGGTCAAATAGAAGAAATGGCAGCTTTATGTGCAAAAACACCTTTACCAATTGCACTAGATGAAGAGTTAATTGGCATTTTTGCAGCAGAAGAAAAAAAGCAGTTATTAAAAACAATTCAGCCTCAATATATTATTTTAAAACCGAGTTTAATTGGCGGTTTTGCAGGGAGTTTAGAATGGATTGAATTTGCAGAAGAAATAAATGCCGATTGGTGGATTACTTCTGCCTTAGAAAGTAATATTGGGTTGAATGCAATTGCTCAATTTACGCATACATTACAAAACAATTTACCACAAGGTTTAGGAACCGGTGGTTTATTTACAAATAATTTTACAAGTCCGTTAGAAGTTAAAAACGGAACATTACACTATAACCCAGCACAAAACTGGCATTTTAATTTATAAATATGAATTATATACAACAAGCATATAAAGGAAACAATGAGTGGTTTCATTGGGTACTAACAATTATTTTAGTATTTGTAGGTTGGCAAGTTATAGGTGTATTGCCTTTAATGGCAGTGGCTGTGATGCACTCTAAAAACATGACAGAGTTTACAAATGCTGCACAAGACAATTTTATGAGTTTAGGGATTAATAACAATCTTTTTCTCTTTTTTATGATTCTAATGTTCTTCTTTGGTTTAGTTAGCCTTATTATAGGTGTAAAATATATTCATAAAAGAACTGTTACTTCTTTGGTTACAAGTAGAAAAAAAATAGACTGGAAACGTTTTTGGTTTGGTTTTATTCTTTGGGGAGTTATCTCTTCTGTTGTAATTATGTTGGGTGTATTCTTATCTCCAGAAGACTATGTGTGGAATTTTAAACCTGTTCCTTTCTTTACTTTATTAGCAGTTTCTTTTCTTTTTTTACCTTTTCAAACGTCATTTGAGGAGTTACTTTTTAGAGGCTATTTTATGCAAGGGTTGGGTATTTTGGCCAAAAATAGATGGTTTCCATTAATTTTCACCTCGGTATGCTTTGGTTTGTTACATGGTGCAAATCCGGAAGTAGAAAAACTAGGCTACATTTCTATGGTTTTTTATATAGGTACTGGTTTCTTTTATGGTATCACTACTTTAATGGATGAAGGAACCGAGTTGTCATTGGGGTTGCATGCTATTAATAATATTGTTGCTGCTTTTTTTGTAACTACAGATTGGACTGTTTTTCAAACGGATGCTTTATACGTAGATACTTCAGAACCTTCTGTAGGATGGGAAATGTTTTTTCCTGTATTGGTTTTATATCCTTTAATTCTATTTATTTTTTCTAAAAAATACGGATGGAAAAATTGGAAAGAAAAATTAACGGGAAAGATTTATAAACCTGTTAATTTGAAAGAAAATTATAGAATTTTAGAAGATTGAGACGAGATAAATTTCATAAATATTTTCAATTAAATGGTACTTCATTTTCTTCGGTAGATGAAATTCTAGGTTATACTAGTAATTTTTCTGATGAAATTCATCAATTTTTAACAATTTGGTTCTCAGATCAAGCTTGTGTTGTTGTAAAAACATCAGGCTCTACAGGTGTGCCAAAAGAGATTAAACTAGAGAAAAGACAGATGATAAATTCTGCCTTAGCTACCGGTAATTTTTTTGATATCAAAGAAAATACAACGGCATTATTATGCTTACCAACAGAATACATTGCGGGTAAAATGATGTTGATAAGGGCTTTAACTTTAGGTTGGCATCTAGATATTGTTAATGCAACTTCTTTTCCACTTCGTGGGATAAAAAAACACTACGATTTTTCTGCAATGGTTCCGTTACAGCTAGAAAATTCAATAAAGAAACTACATCAAATTAAAACTTTAATAGTAGGTGGCGGAGTTGTTTCTGTTAATTTACAAGATAAAATTAAGGATACTACTTGTGCCGTTTTTGCTACTTATGGTATGACAGAAACGATTACACATATCGCAGTTAAAGAATTGAATAACAATGCATCATTTGAAGGTGATCTGCCACTTTTTAATCAATTTTATCAAACCTTACCTGATGTAGAGATTTTTACAGACTCAAGAAGTTGTTTGGTAATTCATGCTCCCAAAGTATCTAATGAAGTTATTTTTACAAATGATATTGTTCGTTTAATTTCTGATCATCAATTTGAATGGTTAGGGCGTTTAGATAATGTAATAAATTCTGGTGGTGTAAAGTTGCATCCAGAAAAGATTGAAGAAAAATTAGCGAAAATAATCAGTAATCGTTTTTTTGTAACAGGAATTCCTGATCAGCAACTAGGAGAGAAGCTTGTTTTGCTTATAGAACAAGTTGATTCTTGTGATATAAGTAAGTCTTTAAAATTAGAAATAGCAGAATTAAAAACACTTGGTAAATTCGAAATTCCTAAAGAAATTTATTTTGTAGATAAATTTGTAGAGACTACAACAAAAAAAATCCAACGAAAAAAAACGTTGGATTTAGTTAATTATTCAACTAAGTTTAAAAGGTAATCTCTTAAATCTTCTTCTTCACTCAAATTCATTTTCTTTTTAATTCGGTACCTTGCTGTTTGTACAGATCTTGGATCAATTAATAATATTTTTGCAATTTCTTTAGTATGCAGGTGCAATTTTATAAACATACAATGTCTAAGTTCTGTTTCAGTAATTGTAGGGTGTTTTGCAATTAATGTATCGTAAAAGTTATTATAAACGGCATTAAAATGTTCTTTTAAGATTTTCCAATCTTCATCTCCTTCTAAAACATAGTCTATCTGATTAATAATTGCTCTTGTTAAAGCTCTATCTTCTGTTTTAATGCCTTTTAAATCTGCTTTTATTTCTTTAAAATATTGCTTGTGGTATAATAAGTTTGTAGATAAAGTAATCATCTCTTTATCTTTTTGGGTGTTTTTAGCTTTAATAATTGCTATTTCTTCATTTTTTTCTACATTATTTTTTTTAACGTTTTCTAAAATAAAATAATAGCCAATTAATGCCATAATAAATAAAAGGCTAATTAAAGAAACAAGTACCTTTAAATTATAGTTGGTGCTTTCTAAACTTTGCTTTTGAAGTACTATTTTTTCATATTCAAACTTGGCATTTAAATCTTTAATTTTACTTTCTAATTCTTGATTTTTTATATCTTTATTTTCTAGAACAAATGATAAAATATCAGGATTATTGTGGCCTATTAATTCTAGACTAAAAATACAATCACTAGAGGTTCTATAAGATTGATGAATAGAAACGCTAATAATATTTTTTCCTTTTTTAAATATGCTATTATCAAAAAAATGTTGTTTAAATAAATGCTCTTGTTTGCTTTTAATAGTACTTAAAGCAAAAGTAGAATTGCTAATAGTAGAGTTGGGCATATTGTCTCTAAAGACTTCTTTTCCGTTTACGTAAACAACAGCACCATCATCTCTTTGAATTTTAAATTCATAAGCTATATAGTTATTGTCAAAATTTAGTGTCTTTTTAAAGTACTTTGTAACGTGTTTCCTTTGTTTATTTCCGCCAAAATCAAGTTTTGTGATAATTTTATCATCTCCATATCCTAATGGAGATTTTCCGCTTTTCCAATTAGAAAAATCAGCAAGTTCTACCCAATCATTTTCTAAACCACCTTTGTCATAATAAGACCAATAATCATGATCTTTGATGATTAAATCTTGTGAAAATAGGAGACTGATTCGAAAAAATAATAAAAGGAATAGTATTTTCTTTAAAAGAGGTAGTTTGTTCATTTACATGTAATTATTCTTTATTGATGTGTAAATATAGTAGTTTTTGTGTTAATAATATACATGTGTAGTAGCTTAGTGTGCTTTATAATATAAATTTTATGTAAAAGTATTGTATATTTGTGCTTATTCTGATGAAAATTTGTAATAATGAAATTGGGGGATTGAATTTATTATATTCTAGGAATAAAAAAAGAAAGTCGTAATTTTATAATTACGGCTTTTTATTTTTTAACAACTTTACTAACACTTTCTTTTTATTAAAATAATAATCCCTTTTTTTAGAAAAAAGGGTAATTTTGTTTTTATTTAGTACAACATTTGTTTTGTGTTTTTTTTTTGGTATTATTTTTGATATTTTTGATGAAATTACTACTTATGAATAAAGTTATATTACTTTTTACTATTTGTTTTTTTACGATTACAAATATTGTAGCTCAAGAACAAAATGTGCAAGAGTTAGATTCTGTTACTTTAAATTGGGAATCTACTTTTAAAAGTGCTTTAAAAAAATCTAAAAAAGAAAATAAACCTGTACTTATTTATTTTACAGGATCAGATTGGTGTGGTCCTTGTAAAGTTCTAGATAAAAAGCTTTTTCATACAGAAAAATTTAAAGCGATTGCTGAAAAGGACTTAATATTATATGAGGCAGATAGTCCTAGAAATATAGATATAATTTCTCCTGAAAAATTAGAAATAAATAATGATTTAAAGAGGCAATTTAAAATAAGGTCATTTCCTACACTTGTTTTTGTAGATCATAAAGGAAAAATGATTGGTTATAAAAAAGGATTAATCTTAACGGAGTATTATTATCCGTTTATAGAATCTGTAATTGAAAATTACTAAATAATAAAGCCGAAGTTTTAGCTTCGGTTTTATTGTTTTAAAAGAAGTTGTTTTCTTTGTTATTTACTTTTGTAGGGTTCGTTTTTTGTCTCTTGTAGGTTCTTTTATATTTTTTATTTACTTTTCTACTTACATATTTGTTTAAGCTTAATTTAGCCTTATTATATACCCTTATTCTTTTAGATGCGATCTATGTCGTAACCATTGGAAAAAAATATCTAGCGTTGTTGTGTTATGCTTGTTTCTATTGTTTTCTTATTGGTGTATTTACTTGTTTTTATAATATAAATAGTTTCTATCTAAATAGAAGTCTTATAAAATTTTAATAATATATTTGATTGATAACAATATGGTTTTAGAAAACAAAAAAAAACCGAAGCAGATTGCCTCGGTTTTTATTACCTTTCTAATAAAATTAGAAGAGATTATTTTTCGTTTACTACTCTAAATGTAGTTCTTCTGTTTGCTCTGTGTTGTGCTTCTGTACAAGAAACACCATCAGCACATCTGTTTGTTAATTTAGATTCTCCGTATCCGTTACCAGTTAATTTACTTGGGTTTACACCTTTAGAAATTAAGTAGTTTGTAACTGCTTGAGCTCTTCTTTCAGATAAGTTTTGGTTATTTTCTTTAGTTCCTCTAGAGTCTGTATGAGATTCTAAAGCTACAGATACTCCTGTTTTTAATACAGGTAATAATCTAGTATCAATAATGCTTTTTGCAGCAGAAGTTAAAGTAGCACTTCCTAAATTCCAGTTAATTGGTAAGATAGTATTGTTAACTAATTCACATTCAACTTCTTTCCAAGTAGTTAAACCACCTTTGTTTACTAAAATTTCTTTAGTAACTGTTTGGTATTTAGCTGCAACAGTAACTTCTTCTTGCCATGCATCTTTAACTAAAACTGTTTTATTGATACTTCCGTAAACTGCAGGAATCTCTATAGATGTTGTAGTAGGACCTTTAACCATTACTTTTGTAGTATATGTTTTATCATATCCAGGAACTTGGTTAGATACAGTACTTGCGTCTCTGTCTAATTTAGTTAAAGGAATAGTTACATATTTTGCTGGTACTGGCTTATAACACCAATATCTACAGTCGTTAGGGTCGCTAGATTCACAATCAGGAGCTTTTTCACTCATTTCCCAATTTGCAGAAGCTGCTTTGGTTTCTATAGTTTGAGAATCTTGGTTAAATGTAGCAGCAATAACGCTTAATTTACTAGCATTTACTTTTGCAGTATAGCTTATTGTTTTATCTTCCCATACAGCAGGTACAACAACTAAACGTTGTCCAGCTTCTTTAATTAAAACTCTTTCTGTTACTGTGTTGTATTCTGCAGGATGCGTAACAATTTTTTTGTAAGCAGGAGCAACTTCTATCGTTACATCTTCGTTTTTCCAAACTTCTGGAGTTTTACAACGAACGTAACATTTTCCTGGTTCTGGGTTTGTTGGTAAGTCTTGAGCAAAAGCTGTTGCTCCAAACATTAATAGCGTAGCACTTAGTAAAATTTTTTTCATAATAAACCTGTTTTTGATTTTTTAGTTCAATTCTATGACACAACTATTTTTAAGAAGTCACACATTGAATAACAAAAATACAAAAATTGTTAAATAAATCACAAAATATTTTATAACTTATTGTAAAATAAGCTTTTAATAATTCCGTCTGAAAGACCAATTTTAGGCACATAAATTTTTCTAGCACCACTCCATTTCATTGCAGAGAGGTAAATTTTGGTTGCCGGTATTATTACATCGGCTCTATCTGGGTTTAAACTAAGCTCAGAAACGCGCTCATCAAAAGACATTTGCTTTAAAAATTGATATTGCGCATTAAGGTAAATATAAGAAATTGGTTTTCCTTCAGCTCGTCCAGACATTTTAAATAACTTGTTAATGTTACCTCCAGAACCTATTAAGGATACTTTTTTTAAATTTTTAGTATTTTTCTTAATCCACTTTTCTACATTGGCAAAAATTTCTTTGTTAACAGATTTTTTGTTGTTTAACAAACGTACTGTACCCATTTTAAAGGACTTTGAAATAAGAATTTTTCCTTCAGAAAAGATGGTGAATTCTGTACTACCACCACCAACATCAACATATAAATAAGAATTATCACCTTCTATTAATTGATTTAGATCGGTAGATGAAATGATAGCAGCTTCTTCTTTACCACCAATAATATCAATTTTTACGCCTGTTTCTTTAAGAATTTTTGCTACAATTTCTTTGCCGTTTTCTGCTTCTCTCATTGCAGAAGTTGCACAAGCTTTATACCTTTCTACGCCGTGAACATCCATTAATAATTTAAATGCTTCCATAGCATTTATCATCCTTGTTGTATTTTTTTCGCTAATCATTCCTTCACCAACAAAAGCATCTGCTCCTAAACGAATAGGAACACGTACTAAAGAAGATTTTTTAAATTGAGGCTCTTTGTCTTCAGATACAATTACATTGGCAATGAGTAATCTAATTGCATTGGAGCCAATATCTATTGCACCGTATTTTTTAATTTCTAACAAACTAGTCTATTTATGGTTTTTAGGGAAGTCTATCATAAATGTTTTCCCTTTTTTTATGTTTTTCCAATGTTTATCTTCAAATTGAATACCGATAACCCCACAAGTGGATACATGAGAAATTGGTTTGTTACCAAACTTATTTACAAATGTATTGATACCATGATCGTGGCTAAAAATAATAGCAGAATTAAAACCATCATCTAAAGCATTTACCGTTTTTACTAAATAACCATCGCTAAAACTATATAACTGTTTTTTTATTTTAAGGTTAGATAATGGGTATTCGAAATTTTCGCAAAATATAACGGCTGTATGCAATGCTCTGTTCGCACTACTTGATACAAAAACGTCTGGTCTGCCAACTTCTTTTGCTAAGAATTTAGACATTAAATGGGCGTCTTTTATTCCACGTTTTTTAAGTGGTCTGTCTATATCTTCTATTCCTGAGTACTCCCAAGAAGATTTTGCATGTCTAACAATATATAATGTTTTCATTCAATTTTAATTGTTGAGTTGTAAATATAAAAATTTATGGCGCTAATCTTTCTTTTTTCCAAGAAAAATCTTCTTCTAAGCTATATCTTATTCTATCGTGCATTCTATTGGGTCTCCCTTGCCAAAATTCTATAGAAATTGGTTTTACTAAATAGCCTCCCCAATGTTTTGGTCTCAAAATTTCTTCTCCTTCAAACTTTTGTTCAAAGGCTTTTAAATTACCATCCAATTCTTCTCTAGATGCAACTACTGTACTTTGGTTAGAAGCCCAAGCACCTAATTTACTTCCGTCTGGTCTCGATTCAAAATAACCGTCAGATAAATTTTCTGCTAATATTTCTGCGGTTCCTTTTATAATAATTTGCTGTTCTAATGCGGGCCAAAAGAAAGACAAACAGATGTTATTGTTAGCGGCAATGGCTTTTCCTTTTTCCGAATTGTAATTGGTGTAAAAAATAAAACCTTCCCAAGTATATTTTTTTAATAAAACAACTCTACTTTTAGGAAAGCCATCTAAACCCATTGAAGAAACGGTCATGGCATTACTTTCATCTACCATGTTAGAAGTATCTGCGTTTATAAACCAAGTTTGAAATAATTCTATTGGGTTTTCTGGACAAGTGCTTTCTAAAAGTTCTTGCTTTTCGTAGGATTTTCGATAATTACTTAAATCTTTAGACATTCTTTTTAATTGTATATAGTAAAAATACAGAATATTTTAAGAGTACAAACATTCTAAATCCCCCTTTTTTAGGTAATTTTATTAAAATGTTTTGCAAGGTAAACTCCAATACTGGCACAAGCCTGAATTAAATACCCGCCAGTAGGTGCGTCCCAATTTAACATTTCTCCAATACAATACTGATTCGGAATTTTATGTAACTGAAAATGAAGGTCTACAGCATTTAAGCTTATGCCTCCAACGGTTGATATTGCTTGGTCAAGACCCCCTAAACTCGTAATATATAAAGGAAATTTTTTAATATTTTCTGATAAAATTACAGCATCTAAATAGTCTTCTTTAGAAAGCGTTGTTTTTAATAATTCTATTTGAGAACTGCTAAGTTTTAATTCTTTCTTTAAAACTTGTGTGGTGTTTTTAAAGGTTGAATTTATCACCTTAGAGATGATATTCTCTAAGCTTAACATCGGTTTAAAGTCGATATAAATACGTGCTTTTTCTGTTGATTTTAGCTGTTCTCTAATTTGTGGACTCAACCCATAAATGGCATTTCCTTCCAATCCAAATTTTGTAATGACGGCTTCTCCTTTTTGTGTTCTATCAGCACAAGAAATAGCAATGTTTTTTAAAGGATTTCCTTCATTTTGGTTGATGAATTTTGAATTCCAATCAACTTTAAAGGCACAGTTAGAAGCTTCAAAGGGCATGGTTTTAATTCCTTTTTCTTCAAATGTATCTAGCCAACTTCCGTCAGAACCCGTTATTTTCCAACTTCCTCCACCTAAAGAGAATACTGTGTAATTCGAAGAAATGGTTTTGTTGTTGAAAATTAAATTATTCTCAGAATCCCAATTAGAAAAAGTATGTTCATATTTAAAGATGATTCCTTTTTCTTTTAAATGATTTAAAATAGTATTTAAAACTGTAATTGGTTTTATGCCTTCTTTGGGATACACTCTTTTGCTACTTCCTATATAGGTAGGGATTTCAATATCTTTTAACCAATCTCTAAAATCATCATTGGTAAAACCAAGTAAAGCATTCTTTAAAAAATTAGTAGGCGTGTAACGTTCTATAAAATTAGCAATAGGTTCTGAATGTGTTAAATTAAAACCACCTTTTCCGGCAACCAATAGTTTTCTACCAGCAGCTTTGTTTTTTTCATAAATTGTAACGTCAAATTTATTTGTATCTAAAAAAGCTGCTAAGAGTAGAGAAGAAGGTCCGCTTCCAATAATGGAAATTGTTTTTTTTAAAGTATTCATTTATACAATTAAAAGTATTTATTTTTTTTATTTCTTCTCTAATACTTGTTCTGTATTTATTTACTAGAAGTAGTAATTAACCTTGCAAATAGATGCTGAGGTGAAAATTATTAGAGAAAAAGTAATTACTGAAAGGTAATGTTACCTACTTGTTGTTATTCAATTTTTCTATTTCCACTTAAAACTTTAGAAAATTTCTCCTTAAACTGAAGAAAGAATGATTCAAAATATTTATAGGATAAGCCCGCCATTATTATTGTTAAAATGAAACAAAGTGGGTATAAAACCCAGTTTGTCTTTAAATTAAAATATGATATTATTGATAAAGCTAATATAATTCCTATCGGATGAAACATATACAAGCCATAAGAGATATTACCTAAATAATTGAAAACTTTGTTTTCTAAGGAGATTTTTATTTTATCGTTAACAGCAAAATTAAGAATTATTAGACCAAAAAATACTGAATAAAACTCGTAATGTATGTAAGGAATGTACACGCCATTTAGCATCAAAAGAGTAATAATACCAATAGAAAAATAAAAGAGGTCGGTTCGTATTAGATATTTTAAGAACTTGTTTTTTTGAAAAAGAAGAATAGCATACAAAGCTCCTATTGCCATACAATCTATAGGGAATGAATTCCAAAATGCCGTTAATACATTGTTGTAAGGGATGTTATGAGCAAATGAAGTTCTTAAAAAGAATTTAAAACTTAGATAAAAAAGAATAATGGCAAACATTAATAAAATTCGGTATTTTTTGATGTGTTTTAGAATTACTGGCCACACTAAATAATATTGTTCTTCAGTACCTATAGACCAAGTGTGTGAAGCATACGGAACAACCCCTAGTAGAGAAAGTACCAAATTTGGAAAAAATATGGCATATAAAAGTAATTTCCAAAACAAGTTGGTGTAAATAACATCTTTACCATAGCCGGGTAAAATGAAAATGTCAATATTTGGAAGTACAAAAAAAGCTAAAATGATAATTAAGAAATATAATGGCCAAATGCGTAATATTCTTCGCATATAAAACTTAGCGATACTTATTTTTTTAAATGCTTTTTCTTCTGCTAATAATAAATATGTTATTAAAAAACCGCTAAGAACAAAGAATAAAATAACCCCAAGTTTTCCTATAATATTTATAAAAGGAATTTTACCCCAGTAGTTTTCAACTTTAGCTATAGATTTAAATTGTTCTATGTGATGAATTATCACTAAAAAAGCTGCCATAAACCTTAATCCATTTAAATTTGGGAAATAAATTTTCTTTTTTTTCATTTTCTACGTTACTCAGAAAAGTATTATGTTTTTACAGCGTTTTATATATAAAGTTAGCTAAGCTTAAATTATTTTTTAATTAAATACAATCCTAGAAAAGTTAATGCTCCATTTAAGACCAATACAAAGAAGCCAAAATCGAACCCTAATTTTTCTTTAGAGTAATAGCTAATTATAAAGGTAAGAATTGGTGCAATTAAACAAATTGCAGGTACTATTTTATCTTTTACATTCATTTTGGTAAACATTCCAAAAGCATACAAACCTAATAAAGGACCGTATGTATAACCAGCGAACGTAAATATTTTTGCAATAACACTTGCATCCGTAATAAAATATTTGAAGATTAGAATGGTTGCAATTAGTACAAAAGAGAAAATAATATGAATTTTCTTTCTAATTTTTTCTTGTTCATTTTTGTCTTTCTTTTTATCAATTTCTAATATATCGATACTAAAAGAAGTGGTTAAAGAAGTTAAAGCAGAATCTGCACTAGAATAGGCTGCGGCAATTAAACCTAATAAGAAAAATAGGGCAGTGGCTAAACCTAAAGTTCCTTTGGTTGCTATTATTGGAAATAATTGATCTTTATGTGCGTCAATTCCGTTTTGTTGTGCATAATCTGTTAGTAAAACACCTAAAGCTAAAAAGAAAAAGTTTACAATTACTAACACAATTGTAAACCAAAACATGTTTTTTTGCGCGTCTTTTAAGTTTCTACACGTTAAGTTTTTTTGCATCATATCTTGGTCTAAACCTGTCATAACAACCGCAATAAAAGCGCCCGCTAAAAACTGTTTCCAAAAATAATTTCCTGCATTTACATCTTCAAAAAAGAAGGTTTTAGATAATTTACTATCTGCAACGTAGGTAAATATATTGTCTATTTCCATTTCACCAGAAATAGTGTAAATACAAACTCCAACTGCTACTAACATAAATAAGGTTTGCAAAGTATCGGTCCAAACAATAGTTTTCATTCCACCTTTAAAGGTGTACAACCAGATTAATAAAATAGTGATAGAAACGGTTACCCAAAACGGAATTCCGTAAGCATCAAACAAAATTATTTGCAATACGTTTGCGACTAAAAATAAACGGAAAGCAGCACCAATTACTCTAGAAAGTAAAAAGAAACTCGCACCTGTTTTGTAAGAATAGTTTCCGAAACGATCTTGTAAATACGTATAAATTGAGGTTAAATTCAGTTTGTAATAAAGAGGAAGTAAAACCAAACCAATAATAGCGTACCCAACTACATAGCCTAAAACCATCTGAAAATAACTCATGCTTTGGGCTTCTATCCAACCAGGGACAGAGATAAAAGTAACCCCAGAAAGAGAAGCGCCAATCATACCAAAGGCAACTAAATACCAAGGTGAAGAATTGTTTGCTTTAAAAAAAGTTTTGTTGTCTGCAGATTTTCCGGTGATGTAAGAAATTAAGATTAATACAGAAAAATAAGCGACTATTAATAATAAGATATAAAGTGGTTGCATTTGATAAATTACGAATGTTCTATTATAATGTACGAATATAGGATTTTTAGAGAATAGAATATAGAAAAGGGCGTAAAGAAAGTAATGTGTCTAAAATTGATGCTTTTATTTATAAAATGAATGCCTTTTATATAAGTTGTTTCGTCTTTTTTTCTCTTTAAAATTGTAATTTTGCGTGCTATGGATTTTTCATCAAAACTTTTAGAAAATGCAGTGAACGAAGTATCTCGTTTACCAGGAATTGGAAAACGAACTGCGTTGCGTTTGGTTTTACATTTGTTAAAGCAACCTTCGGATAATACGAAGTTCTTAACAGAGGCTTTATTGCATTTAAGAAATGATGTAAAGAATTGTGAAAAGTGTCATAATATTTCTGATACAGAACTATGTGATATTTGCAATAATGTAAAAAGAAATCCTGAGATTGTTTGTGTAGTAGAAGATATTAGAGATGTTATGGCAATAGAAAGTACATCTCAATTTAATGGGTTGTACCATGTTTTAGGTGGAAAAATTTCTCCGATTGAGGGTATTGGTCCTCAAAATTTAAAAATAGAGAGTTTAGTTAAGAAAGTGGAAAGCGGAGAAGTAAAAGAGTTGATTTTTGCCTTAAGTTCTACCATGGAAGGGGATACTACAAACTTCTATATTTTTAAGCAAATAGAGAAATTTGAGATTACAACGTCTACAATTGCACGAGGAATATCGGTTGGAGATGAATTAGAATACGCAGATGAAGTTACTTTGGGGAGATCTATTGTTAATAGAATTCCGTTTGAACAGAGTATAAGAGGGTAGTTTAATTGCAGTTTTCAGTAGCAGTTTACAGACAATCACTGAGGCTGAAAACTGTGACTGTTTACTGAATACTATCTTCTTTACTGTCTTCTAAAACCTCTCTTTCTGTTTTTTCCCAAGATCTTTTTTCTCTTATTTTTTTGTAAAGTCTAATGCCTAACATCAATAGTACTCCAAAAAGGATAATACCTACAACTCCCCAAATCCAATTTATTGCAGATTGCAGTGTTACTAAAAAGACTACTGCAAATAAAATAATTGTAGGTGCTTCGTTTATAATTCTTAGTTTGAATGCAGTGTACTTTATAACATCATTCTGTAATTGTTTGTATATTTTATGGCAAAATCCATGATAAACATACAAAGCTAAAACAAAAGAAAGTTTTATGTGCATCCAAGGCATTTCTAGATAATATGGGTTTTTATACAACATCCAAAAACCAAATATACTTGCTAAAATTGCAGAAGGCCATGTAATAATATACCACAACCTTTTGCTCATTAATTTGTATTGAGTTTGTAAAATTTCTTTTGCAGGTTCGTCTTTTTTTTCTGCTTCTACATGATACATAAATATACGAACAATGTAAAATAAACCTGCAAACCAAGTAACAATAAAAATAATATGTAATGCTTTTACGTATAAAAAATCCATAATTTTTTAATTTTTATTTCTTCTAGTTGATGTCATTACGAACGAAGATTGATTTACGTTTTATTTATAATAAGATTTCTCAATCGCTTAAAAAAAGCTCATTTCGAAATGACATATTGAATATGTTATAAGTTTTGCTATTTGTTTGCAAACAAGTTTAGCCCTGATTAACTCCGCTTTAAAATTTTTATTGAGTCGTTGAATGCTCTGCATTTGAAGCGGCATCCTTTTTTCTGTCAGTTCGAGTGAATTTGCTTTTTTGCAAATTTGTATCGAGAACAGAAGAAAAAAGATATAGCGGAAAGCAGGAAATAGCTTCTTATAATTTTATTTATTTTTCCAATTGTTAATCCATTTTACCATAACATCTACCCACTCATCATTGTCGTTAAGACAAGGAATGTGTTTGTAATCTGTACCTCCAAACTTTAAGAATTCGTCTTTTCCTTCCATGGCAATTTCTTCTAAAGTTTCTAGACAATCGGCAACAAAAGCGGGGGTAATTACTGCTAATTTCTTTTTCCCTTCTGATGGGAATTTCTCTATTTCGAAATCTGTATATGGTTTTAACCAAGGATCTTTTAATAAACGAGATTGAAAAGAGTTGCTGTACGTGCCTTCTTTTAAATTTAATGTCTTTGCTATTTCTTTAGTAGTCTCAAAACATTGATGTCTGTAGCAGGTGTGGTGTGCAACAGAATTACGCTCGCAACAAGAACCGTCTATTTTACAATGATTTTTAGTTACATCAGATTTCATAATATGACGTTCTGGAATTCCGTGGTAAGAAAACAAAATATGATCATAATCGAAACCTTCTAAATGATTAGCAAGGTTGTTACTCATTGCCTTTATATAATCTGGTTCGTTATAAAAAGCGGGTAAAACATCTAGCTTTACATTAGGATATTTTTCTGCTAAAATTTCTTCTGCTTTTACAACAACAGTTTCATAAGAAGACATTGCGTAATGTGGGTATAAGGGCGCTAAAAAGATTTCTGTTACACCTTTGTCTACCAATTCTTTAATTCCTTTTTCCATCGACATAGAACCGTAACGCATTGCCAAAGCAACAGGAAGGTCTACTTTTTTGATCACTTTTTTGGTGAACATTTCAGAAATAACAACTAACGGAGAACCTTGTTTCCACCAGATTTTCTTGTAAGCTGCTCCTGCTTTTTTAGGGCGCGTTTGTAAAATAATTCCGTTAATAAGTAACCAACGTTTCCAATACGGAATGTCTATTACGCGTTCGTCCATTAAAAATTCTCCTAGATATTTTTTAACGTCCGCTGTTTCTGTTGAGTCTGGTGATCCTAAATTGTTAAGTAATATTCCTTTCATTTAAAAAAGTTTCAAAGTTTCAAAGTTTCAAAGTTTTAATGTTGAAAAAATGTACTTTTGTTGTTTTAATTAGTTTTTGTTAATCTATAATTTTTAATCTGTTCTTCGAATTTTTCGCTGTCCTTAAAAGCACACAAATTGCCATCAGGGTCTTTAAATTTAGCGATTGTTCCCCAAGAATGTTCTTGATATTCTACTTTTATTTTTTTTAAAATTAATTTTTCTGTAATTTCTTTTACATTTGGAACATTCATTCTTAAACAGGTTTTAAATCTTTCTGATTTGTTTTCAGTTTCTTTATAACTATCGTCTAATTCTACCATTAAATAAGCGTCCCCAAATTCAAAACAAGTTAAATTTTCTGCTTCAAACATTTTATTCAAGTCTAGCGTGTTCTCGTAAAAATCTACACATGATTTGTAATTAATTGTATATAAAATGATTCCTGTTCTGTTAAATTTCATTATTCTTCAACGCTTAAAGATCTTTAGTTTAATAAAAGTTAGGATCTGTTTTTTAACTGATTAGTAACTTCATACAGCGTTATTGCTAAACTATGTATAACATTCATACTAGAGTTTCTACCAAACATTGGTATTGCAATTGTGTGATCTAATAAATCTACATTTTCAATTCCGTTTCTTTCACTGCCCAAAAGTAAAACGATTTTTTCATGATTTTTAAAATTAAAATCTTGAATATCGATACTTTTATCAGTAATTTCTATTCCAACAATTGTGTTGCCTTCTGCTTTTAATTGATGAATAGTCTCGTTAAAATCGGTGTAAATCTCATGTTGAATTTGATTTACCGTATTTCTTGCCGTCTTTTTAACAATTCTATTTTCTGTGGTAGGTGAATTCTCGTGAAAATAGATTTTTTGCACCCCAAAACTTTCAGAAATTCTAAAACACATTCCTATATTTTCTGGTGTTCTAATAGCATCGCAAACAATTGTTATTGGAAACTGTTTTTGATCGTTCTCTATGTCGTAATGTGTTAATTGTTCCAAATTTTTTATTTCAAAAGGTTTAAAGGTTCAGCGTTTTAAAGTAACAAAGTTTCATTTTTTTTAGTTGCAGAGTTTCAAATTTTTATTTTTGCTTACTGCTTACTGCTTACTGCTTACTGCTTACTGCTTACTGCTTACTGCTTACTGCTTACTGCTTACTGCTTACTACTTACTGGTTTGTGCTTAATACATGTTTTTTTGGTGTAGTACCAAATTTCTTTTTAAAGGCTGCAATAAAATGACTTGCTGTACTGTAACCAATTTTTACACCAACTTCATTTACATTAAATTGATTGCTTTCTAGTAATTTTCTTGCATACTCCATTTTATAGTCAAGTAAAAAACTGTAAACGGTATCGCCGTAAATTTGTTTAAAACCTTCTTTTAATTTTTTAATATTTAGACCGATTTCATTTGCTAGTTCTTGTAAACTAGGTGGTTCTGCCATTCTAGAAATAATAATTTCTTTTGCTTTTCTTATTTTGATTACATTCTGTTCATCAACTAAAAAAGGACAAAATTCACCTTCCAAATTTTCTTCCTTCTGAAAATGAAGACTTAATAATTCGTATACTTTCCCTCTAACATATAGGTCTCTAATAGAATTATTTGTTTTAGAGTTGATGATTTCTTGTAAAACCATGGCAACACCATGTTTAATTTCAGAATCGTCATAATATTTCTTGTTACTATTCTCATCACTTAAAAAAGGGATATAACTAGATTCTTTAGAGAATAATGAATGAAATTTTTCAATAGAAATTAAAAGGGAAACCAATGTTGTTTTAGGTTGAATTTCTAAATTGATGGGTAAAATTCTTTGTGGATTGTATAATAAAATAGCTCTGTTGTCTAAAACATCAAAAGAATAAGTACCATTATTAAATAGAAATTTAGCTTTTCCTCGTAAACAAAAATGAATTTGAATAAAAGCATTGTTAATTTTTCTATCAAAATTATCTATTTCTTTACTTTCGTTCTGAAAATGAAGCAGATAAAAACCTTTTTCTAAAGTAATTTCTTCAAATGTACTTTCTCCGACATTTTTGAACATAAATAATCTTTTTGCTGTGATTTTTTTTATTTAGAATGGTTCTATATAAAAACAAGTAAAAACTTAATTCTATAGCAAAAGTAATGCTTTTCGGTTATTTTCTAAATAAAAATTAATGAAAAAACATATAACGTTATAAAAAGTCCCTTAAGCGACATTTTTTTCTAATTGAAGTTTATACTTTTGTCCCACTTTTAAATTTATATGCAAGAGCACAGGCAAGAGCACTTTTATAATATTGGCGTTAGTTACAAAAAAGCGGATGCTAACACACGTGGAAAATTTTCTTTATCAAAAGAAAACCAATCCTTGTTGTTAAAACTATCTAAAGAAAGAGGCTATAAAGGTGTCTTTATCATTTCTACTTGTAACAGAACAGAAATTAGCGGCTTTGCAGAACGTCCTTGTCAATTAATAGAATTGTTATGTGAGTTTTCTGAAGGAACAATTCAGGAGTTTTCTAAAGTTTCTAATGTGTATAAAAACCAAGAAGCTATTCAGCAATTGTTTAGAATTGGAACAGGATTAGAAAGTCAGATTTTAGGAGATTACGAGATTGTAGGTCAATTAAGACAGTCTTTTAAAATGGCAAAATCTTTAAAAACTACAAATGCGTATTCAGAAAGGTTGATAAACTGTGTGCTTCAGGCAAGTAAAAGAGTTAAGAATGAAACGAGATTAAGTTCGGGTACAACTTCTGTTTCTTATGCAGCTATTCAGTATCTTATTAAAAATTTACCTGGGTACAATACTAAAAATATTTTAGTATTTGGTTTAGGTAAAATGGGAAAACATACCTGTAAAAATTTAGCAGAATACACTCAAAATAAGTCGGTGTGTTTAATTAACAGAACTGAAGAAAAAACATCAGAATTTGTTAAGGAGCATAGAACTATTAGAAAAGCTGTAATAGAAAACTTATCTAAAGAAATTGAAAAAGCAGATGTTTTAATTGTTTCTACAGGTGCAGATAAACCTACCATTACAAAAGAACATATTACTAAAAATAGAGATTTATTAATTTTAGATTTATCTATGCCAGAAAATGTGGCAAAGGATGTAACTGATTTTAAAGGTGTTTCTATTGTAAATATTGATGAACTTTCTAAAATTACGGATGAAACTTTAACGATGCGTCAACAAGAAGTGCCGTTTGCAGAAGCAATTATAGAAACTCATAAAGCAGAGTTTAATGAATGGTTAAATCATAGAAGATTTACACCTGCAATTGCTGCTTTAAAGAAATCATTAGAAAATATTACAAACGACGAAATTAATTTTCAAAAGAAAAAGATTGCTGGTTTTGATGAAAGTCAAGCAGAAATCTTAACTTCACGTTTTATACAGAAAATAACCACACAATTTGTGAAACATTTAAAAGATGAAGAAACATCTGTTTCACAAAGCCTACAAGTAATTAATAAGGTTTTTAAATCTTAATCAACAACTCCATGCAGAAAATAATAAGAATAGGAACTCGTGATAGCGAATTAGCGCTTTGGCAAGCTAATAAAGTGCGCAAAGAATTAAAGGAATTAGGCTATGAGTCTGTAATTGTCCCTATAAAATCTTTGGGAGATATTGTTTTAGATAAACCCTTATATGAATTAGGTGTTACAGGTGTCTTTACTAAAAATTTAGATATTGCTATGTTAAATGGCGATATTGATATTGCTGTACATTCTCTTAAAGATGTACCTACAGTTTTACCAGAAGGAATTATACAAGCGGCTGTTTTAAGACGTGATGATTATTCTGATGTTTTAATACTAAAAGGAAACGAAGAGTTTTTTGGACAACCAGGTGGGGTAATTGCTACCGGAAGTTTGCGTAGAAAAGCAATGTGGTTAGATAGATATCCAACACATAAAGTAGAAGGTTTAAGAGGTAATGTAAATACTCGTTTAGAGAAGTTAGAAGAAAGTGAAACTTGGGATGGCGCTATTTTTGCTGCTGCAGGTTTATATCGTATTGGAAAAAAACCAGACGATGCTATTAGTCTTTCTTGGATGACTCCTGCACCAGGACAAGGTACAATGATGGTTACTTGTTTACAAAAAGATGATTATTCTTTAGATGCATGTGAACAATTAAATCACAAAGAAACAGAGATTTGTACAACAATAGAACGTGAGTTTTTACATCTTTTAGAAGGTGGTTGTACTGCACCAATTGGGGCAGTAGCTTATATTGATGGAAAAACAGAAGAAATAAACTTTAGAGGTGTTTTATTAAAAAAAGATGGTTCTAAAAAGATTTCTGTTGCTAAAACGGCAAAAGTTGGTAGCCATCGTTATTTGGCTAAAGATTGTGCAGACTATATTATTAATAAAGGTGGTAAAGAGTTAATTGCAGAAGATGCGGCAGAAACTGTTGCTCCTTTGCAAAGTATCTTTTCTACTAAAAAACTTTCAGAGCTTCAGAAGGAATCTTTATCAGAAACTATCGGAATTAAAGATAGCGATTTTATTAAAATCCGTTTTAATAGAATTCCTGCTAAAGTGATGAAAAACGAAATAGAAAACGTTGTTATCACTAGTCAGAATGGAGTAGAAGCACTTTTAAATTCTTTCACAAGAGATGAAATGAATTTTAAGAACATTTACTGTGTTGGTAGAAGAACAAAAAAACTGATTGAAAATAGAATTGGTAAAGTTGCACATGTATCTAAAAATGCAAAGAAATTAGCAGAATACCTAGCAACTGAATTAGAGAATAAAAAGGTAACTTATTTTTGTAGTAACTTAAGATTAGATGTTTTACCTGCTTTCTTAAAGGCACGTGATATTTCTGTAAATGAAGTAGAGGCTTATAAAACAATGTTAAGTCCAGAGAAAATTGAAGATGAAGTTTCTGGTGTCTTATTTTATAGTCCGTCTGGTATAGAAAGTTATTTAGAAGTAAACAATCCAGATAGAATTGCTTTTTGTATTGGAGAAACTACGGCCGTAGAAGCAAGAAAGTACTTTGAAAAAGTAGAAGTTGCCAATATGCCTAGTGTAGATAGTGTATTAGAATTGGTAAATACTTATTTCTCTAAAGAATAAAGAATGTTTCCTCGAGCGCAGTCGAGAGGTTTTATAAATTAGGTCTCGACTGCGCTCGACCTGACATAAGCTAAAATTTATGTTCAGAACAAGAAGATTAAGAAAGTCAGAAGGAATTAGAAGATTGGTTAGAGAAACTAAATTATCTGTAGATGATTTTGTCTATCCACTTTTTATTGAAGAAGGAGAAAATATAGAAACAGAAATTGTTTCTATGCCAGGAATCAAACGTTTTTCTTTAGATAGAATTTCTAAAGAATTAGAGGAGGTTGTTTCTTTAAATATACCCGCAGTTTTATTGTTCGGAATTCCATCAACTAAAGATGAAGAAGGAACAGAAACTTGGAATGATAACGGAATTATGCAACAAGCAATTCGTTTTATCAAAAAGAATTACCCAAGTTTATATGTAATTACAGATGTTTGTTTTTGCGAATACACTTCTCATGGTCATTGCGGAGTAATACACGACAATGATGTTGATAATGATGCAACTTTAGTTAATTTAGCAAAACAAGTAATTTCTCACGCAAAAGCAGGAGTAGATATGGTTGCGCCATCTGGAATGATGGATGGAACAATTGCTATGGTTAGAGAATCTTTAGACAATACAGGTTTTGCAAACTTGCCAATAATGGCATATTCTGTAAAATATGCATCTGCATTTTATGGTCCTTTTAGAGATGCTGCAGATTCTGCCCCAACATTTGGAGACAGAAGAACATATCAAATGGATCCATCAAACAGAGATGAAGGAATGCGAGAAGCTACTTTTGATGATCAAGAAGGAGCAGACATATTAATGGTAAAACCAGCACTTTCTTACTTAGATATTATTAGAGATTTAAAAAACAATTTCGATCGTCCAATTGCATGTTATAATGTAAGTGGAGAATATGCAATGGTAAAATCCGCTGCAGAAAAAGGTTGGATTGATGGTGAAAGAGTAATGATGGAAAGCTTACTGTCTATGAAAAGAGCAGGAGCAGATATTATTATTACGTATTTTGCAAAAGAAGCAGCGAGAGTATTGTTGAAGAAATAAAATATCAAAATGTCTCCTCGAGCGCAGTCGAGAGGTTTAATTAGTTATCGACTGCGCTCGAACTGACAAAAAGCCAAAAAAAATGGAATTCAAAAAATCAGAAAAATTATATAAAAAAGGATTAAAACATCTTGTTGGAGCCGTAAATTCTCCAGTAAGAGCATTTTCATCAGTTGGTGGAAATCCGTTGTTTATCAAAAAAGCAAAAGGAACTAAAATTACAGATGTTGATGGAAACAAATATGTAGATTTAGTACTTTCTTACGGACCAATGATTTTAGGTCATCGTCATAAAAAAGTTCAAAAAGCAGTTGAAAAAGCATTAAAAAATGGTTATTCTTTTGGTGCATCTACAGAAAATGAAATAAAATTAGCAAAAATAGTTTGTGATGCTTTTCCAGGAATGGATAAAGTTCGTTTTGTAAATTCTGGTACAGAAGCTGTTTTAAGCGGAATTCGTTTGGCAAGAGCTTTTACCGGAAAAGACAAAATTATAAAATTTGCAGGTTGTTACCATGGGCACCAAGATGCTTTATTAGTAGCAGCAGGTTCTGGTTTGGTAACATTAAGCTTACCAGGTTCTAAAGGTGTACCAGAAGGGGCTGTAAAAAACACGTTAATTTCTAATTTTAACGATTTAGATAGTGTAAAAAAACACTTTGAAAACGACGATAATATTGCGGGTGTAATTATTGAACCAATTGCTGGTAATATGGGAGTTGTTGTTCCTGAAAATAATTTCTTAGTAGAATTAAAAGCCTATTTAGAAACTAAAGGAGCCTTATTAATTGTTGATGAAGTAATGACTGGTTTCCGTTCTAAATTTGGTGGAGCGCAAGAGTTATTAGGTGTAGAAGCAGATATTACGTGTTTAGGTAAAGTTATTGGAGGAGGTTTCCCTGTTGGTGCTTACGGAGCAAGAGAAGAAATTATGCAAGAAGTATCGCCTTTAGGCGGAATGTATCAAGCAGGAACGTTAAGCGGAAATCCGATTGCTATGGCAAGTGGAATAGCTACTTTAACAGAGTTGAAAAAGCAAAATCCATATAAAAAGTTTCAAGAAACAGGGGCTATTATAGAAGTTATTTTATTAGAAACGGCTAAGAAATACAATGTAGCTTTAACGGTAAATAGATTTGGTTCTATGTTAAATCCTTTCTTTGTAAATAGTGAGGTAACTAATTTTGTAGAGGCACAATTGTCTGATACAAAAAAGTTTGCTGTTTTCTTTTGGGAAATGATCAAAAACGGAGTTTTCTTACCTCCAAGTCAGTTTGAAGCATGGTTTTTATCATCTGCTTTATCAGAAAAAGATATTAAAAAAATAGCAAATGCAATAGATAAGGGTATGTTAGCTGTTTCTAAAATGAAAACAATATAAATAAATGCCTTAAGCAATATGCTTTAAGCTCTGCGTAGCCTAAAGCCTAAAGCCTAAAGCCTAAAGCAAAACCATGATAAAAAACGATTTATTTTTAAGAGCCTTAAAAGGAGAAACTGTAGACCGTCCGCCAGTTTGGATGATGCGTCAAGCAGGAAGGTATTTACCAGAATTTCAGGAAATAAAAAAGAAGTACGATTTTTTTACCCGTTGTCAAACTCCAGAATTGGCTTCAGAAATTACGGTGCAACCAATTAGAAGATATGGTATGGATGCTGCAATTCTGTTTTCAGATATTTTGGTGATTCCACAAGCAATGAATATAGAAGTGCAAATGAAACCAGATTTTGGTCCTTATTTGCCAAACCCAATTCGTACGCAAAAAGATTTAGATAGCGTAATTGTACCAGATGTAAACGAAGCTTTAGGTTACGTAATGGAAGCAATTAAAGCGACTAAAGAAAAATTAAATGATGAGGTGCCGTTAATTGGTTTTGCAGGTTCACCTTGGACAATCTTGTGTTATTGTGTACAAGGACAAGGTTCTAAGAATTTTGACAAAGCAAAAGAATTATGCTTTACAAACCCTGTGGTTGCACATTCATTATTACAAAAAATTACAGACACTACAATTGCTTATTTAAAAGCAAAAGTAGCAGCAGGTGTAGATGCAGTTCAGGTTTTTGATTCTTGGGGAGGCATGTTGTCACCTGTGGATTATCAAGAATTTTCTTGGCAATATATTCAACAAATTATCGATGCTTTAAAAGACGAAACCCCAGTTATTGCATTTGGTAAAGGATGTTGGTTTGCTTTAAACGAGATGTCTAAATCGGGTGCTTCTGCTTTAGGGGTAGATTGGACGTGTTCTCCAAGAAATGCACGTTATTTATCTGGCGGAAATATTACTTTACAAGGTAATTTCGATCCAACAAGATTATTTTCTCCACCAGCAGTTATCAAAAAAATGGTGCACCAAATGATTAATGAATTTGGTAAAGACAAATTAGTTGTAAACCTTGGGCATGGTATTTTACCAAACATTCCGTTAGAAAACGCAAAAGCATTTATCGATGCTGTAAAAGAATATAAAGCAAATTAAAAAATGCCACATTTTATTTTAGATTGTTCAGAAAACATTTTAGAATTACGAGAACCAAGAAAAGTATTAGAAGCCGTTTTTGAAACGGCTTTTTCTACGGGTTTATTTGATAGAGATGAGATTAAAGTACGCTTAAATCCGTTTAAACATTCATTGGTACAAAGTGAAGCTGCAGATTTTATTCATGTTTTTGGTAACATAATGGAAGGAAGAACAGATGAGCAAAAATCAGATCTTTCTTATGCAATTGTAGCAACTTTAACTACCTTGTTTCCAAAAGTACCCGTTATTTCTATGAATGTTAGAGAGTTTGAGAATGCATCATATTGTAATAAAACCATGATTTAGGTACATAATTTGGGCGTTACTTTATGCTGAAAAAAATCAGCATAAAGTCGCGCTTTTCGTTATATCTTTTTGCAGAAAAAGCAAAAAGGATGTCACTTCAATCGCTAACGCAAACCAACGCTAATGATTAAAAATATACTTTCAGGAATACAAGCTTACGTAGGTTCTTTCGGTTTAATTTCTCAATTAAAACTTTGGAAATATTTTATTGTTCCAGTTGTAATTAGCCTTGTAACCGCAACCATTATTGGTTTTACTGCGTATGGTTTATCAGATAATATTGGTGTTTTCTTAGCTAAAATTTGGATCTGGGATTGGGGTAAAGAAACTGTAACTACCATTGCTTCTTTTATAGGAGCCGTTTTTGTTTTAGTTATTGGCTTTCTATTATATAAACATATTGTAATGGCATTATCAGCACCATTTATGAGTCCTGTTTCAGAAAAAATAGAAACTCATCTTAATGGAAGTTTTAAGCATAACCATAGAAAAACTACCTTCCAAGAACAATTAATTAGAGGGATTAGAATCAGTTTAAGAAATTTATCAAAAGAAATATTATTTACAATTCCATTATTACTATTAAGTTTTATACCAATAATTGGCTTAGTTTTTACGATTCTATTATTTTTGGTACAAGCGTATTATGCAGGTTTTGGTAACATGGATTATACTTTAGAGAGACATTTAAACTATAAGGAGAGTATTAATTTTGTTGGTAAAAATAAAGGCGTTTCTATAGGGAACGGAATTGTTTTTATGCTGTGTTTGTTAGTTCCTGTTTTAGGAATTATCATTGTTTTACCACTTTCTGTAACAGCAGCATCTTTAAGAACGGTAGCCTTATTAAATAAAGAAAATGAAAAATCAGTTTTATAAATATATAGAAAACTTACAAGACCAAATTACTTCTAAATTAGAAGAGGTAGATGGTAAAGCTAAATTTCAAGAAGACCTTTGGGTAAGAGAAGAAGGCGGTGGAGGTAGAACTCGTGTTATAGAGAATGGAGGTGTTTTTGAAAAAGGTGGTGTAAATATTTCTAAAGTTTTTGGCGAATTGCCAGAAGCATTAAGAAAGCAATTTAAGGTTAAAGAAGGAAACTTCTTTGCTTGTGGTTTAAGTTTAGTATTGCATCCAACAAATCCTTTTATACCAACTGTACATGCAAATTGGCGTTATTTTGAAATGTACGATGAAGCTGGTAATATTGTAACACAATGGTTTGGTGGCGGACAAGATTTAACGCCCTATTATTTATTTGATGAAGATGCAACTCATTTTCATCAAACATGTAAAACAGCCTGCGATAAGCATCATCTAGAATTTTATCCGAAGTTTAAAAAAGTTTGTGACGAGTATTTTTGGAATGCACATAGAAATGAAGCACGTGGAATTGGTGGTTTGTTTTTCGACTATTTAAAAGAAACAGAAGCATTTTCTATAGAAGATAGATTTAACTTTGTAACCGAAGTAGGTAATAGTTTCTTAGAAAGTTATGTGCCTATTGTAGAAAAAAGAAAAGAAATTGAATTTACCAGAGCGCAAAAAGATTGGCAAGAAATTAGAAGAGGTCGTTATGTAGAGTTTAATTTAGTACATGATAGAGGCACTCTTTTTGGTTTAAAAACCAACGGACGAATAGAAAGTATTCTAATGAGTTTACCGCCAATTGTACAATGGAAATACAGTCATCAACCACAAGAAAACTCAGAAGAAGCTAGATTGATTTCAATTTTAGAAAATCCTAAAGATTGGGTTTTGTAAAAACTATAAAGGTAAAACAACTTGTTTTGCCTTTTTTATTTTAAAGAAACATTAATTCTAACAAATATTTGTTGAAATAATTTATACTGTTTTTATAAATCTACAAATATTAATGATATAAAAAATGTATTACAAGTTTATAGTCCCCCTTTTATTCTTTTTTACTTTAAAAACCAATACTCAGAACTTAGATTCTATTTTTCTTTCAAAAAAAGAAATTTTGAAATCAATAAAAACCGCTGAAAATAAGTGTCAATTTTTATATGAATGCGGAGAATTCTTCTATTCAAAAAATGTTATTAAATCAGAATATTTTTTTAATGAAGCCTTGCAATTATCAAAAGGTAAGAATAATACTATGGAAGGTAAAGCTTTGCTTAAACTGGGTTTTATTGAAAAAAACAGAGGAAATTTAAGTACTTCTCTTCGGTATTTTAATAAGGCAAAAGATATCTTTAAAAGCACTAATGATTCTGTACGTTTTGCTTCTATTCATTTTGATATGGGCTATGTGTACCGCTATAAAAATCAAAAAGAGAAAGAACTTCAATTTTATAAAAAAGGGTTAGAATTCATTAAGGAAAAGGATGAAGAACTGATGGGGAAAGGTTATTTACATTTAGGTAGGTACTATACCAGACTTAAAAAGTTAGATTCCTCTATTTATTATTATGATAAAGCACTTGAAGTTTTTAAAAAAAACAACCAAGACGATAGAATTTATAATGTTTATAATAATGTGTCTAATACCTATTATAGGCAAGGTAAATATAAAAAAGTAATAGATATTAGAACCTTGGTTTTAAACTATGCTAAAAAAGAAAATAGTAAGTTACTTATAACCGTTAATTACCATAACCTAGCAGCTGCTTATAGCGAGTTAGGATCCTATAATTTAGCTTTAAAATATCTAGATTCTGCTATTGTAGTGGCAAAAGAAAATAATTTTAAGATACGCTTATCAAAATCATATAATTCTTTAGCAAAATTGAACTATATGCTTAAAAATTATAAAAAATCTTATAAGTATCTAGAAAAACATAAAATCTATTCAGATTCTATTTTTCAGTCACAATTATCAAACACAATCGAAGAGGTAGAGCTGCAAAATAAATTTAAAATAGAAACAAAAAATTTACAAATAATAAATCAAAAACAAGCTTTTGACAAAAAAATATATTTAATTATAATTTCAGCTTTATTATTATTAGGTATTCCTATGATTGTTTTACTTTATAGAAATTCTATAAATAAAAACAAAATAATAGAAGGTAACTTAGAGAAAGAAAAAATTAAAAAAGAAGTTTTATTAGAGAAATTTAAAAGATCAGAAATCGAAGTAAAAAATTTAGTAGCAGATAACTCAATGCGATTAGAGTTTTTAAAACAACTTTTAACACAACTTAAAGAGCAAAGAAAAACGTATAATTCTGTTGAAGTAAAAAATTATATTAAAGATTTATCTTTTAAAATTCAACAACAAATTACCACGGAAAGTAAACTAACTTTACTAAAGAAAAAAATAGATTCTGTTAATGACGGTTTTGATAATATGTTACTTACGGTTTATAAAGAACTTACTAAAACAGAAAGAGAGGTTTGTGCTTTGTTAAGGTTAAATTTATCTGTTAAAGAAATTGCGTCTATTAGAAATTCTAGTTCAGATGCTATAAAAGTTACTCGTTACAGAATAAGAAAGAAAATGAATATACCTAAAAATCAAAATTTAGAGGTATTTATTCAGAATTTAGGAGTGTAGTTTGTTTTTATTATTAATTAAAAATTTAATGGCTAAATAATGATTTATTTTTAGTTGTTTGTTTTATAGTTGTTTATGCTTTTTTTGTTACTTATTGTTACTTATTGTTACTTGTTTTTTTTAATATTGTTACTTTTTGTAACCTTTTTTTTTGGAGCAACTGTTTCTTAAAGAATTACATTTGAGTAAGTTTTAATAAAATAATCCCCCAATTTTTTTATCTTCCAAAACTGGTTTTACAATAAAAAAAAAGTAGCTTATAATAAGCTGCTTTTTTTATTTATGAGAACTCTTTTTTATTGGTTTTGATAATAGTTTATCGCAAGATTTAAAAGAAAGTATAGACGATTACAAAATAGTATAACTACTTTGTTATTTCCAAATAACATTCTTTTTCGTTATTTCTTTGTCCTTATTATATATGTGAGAGAGTCTTGCTTTTATTAATAAGCGTCTACCTGTTTTATTTCTGGTGTAAATTAATTTTGATTTTCCTAAATGCTGTAACCAATTTTCTTGAAACAATAAAGCTGTTTTCTTCTTGTTAGAAAATATTTCTGGCATTGCAAAAAAGTTAGAAATATTTAATTTTTTTCGAAACCAATTCGTTTTTACAATTAAGTATTTAGAATTTTCAATCGGTTTTAATAACTCGTCTAAGGCAGTTGTAAAAAGTTGACTTTCTAGTTTGTTGGTGCCTTCTATGTTACAAGAAATGTTTCCGTTATTTAATTTTTCTGTAGAAATGTGTATTTTATTTTTATCGGTTGTAACTAGTTTTAGAGCAATTAAAGTATCTAGAATAGTTAAGGCCATTTTGTGAATTTTCTTATAAATAAAACCATAGCGAATATATAGTTGAATGATTTTAAATAATTTGTAGCCGAAGGTTAGTGCAAAAGCACTTAACAAAGAGTAAAAAAAAGCTAAAAGACCTTTATTTAAGAAGATGTTTAAATTCTTTAGAAGAAAATTAGGTAAAAAATAAGAAATACCAATAATTATTTCTACGGATAAATGCTTCACTAAGTCTTTGTAAAACACTTTTTTCTTAGTGATTGGTAGCTCTTTTTCTTGGTTTAATAAAAGTACTTCTTGTGTAATACTTTTACCTATAGAAACTGCTTTCTCCCAATTATTTTTTATTTGATTCCTGTTTTTTGATTTTTCAAAATTCTCTTGGTTATACGTTTTAATTGTATCAGAATTTAATGTTGTAGGAATTTGCAATCGATCGACTCCGTTGGTAATAATTATTTTTTCTGAATACGTAATTCCAAGAAAAGCAGTAAACCTTCTCGATAAAATTTCTAAGTCTTTTCCTCCATGTTTATCAGATAAATCTACACATGCCAAATGCCAAATAATACCCACTTTATTTGGGTTATTTTGCTGAACTCTAATGGCTCTACCACGCATTTGATTAGAAGTAACAAAAGAGCCAACAACAGAAGCTAGAATTAAAGAATTAATAGAAGGTGCATCCCAACCTTCACCTAATAACGATTTTGTACCAATTAAAATTTTTATATCTCCAGATTCAAATAGTTCTGTTATGCTATTTACAATATGGTTTTTAGAACTATTAGAATTGATTATTAAAAACTCTCTATCCGAAGATAAAGAAGTTGCATTGTATGTGTTTAAAGGTTCTTTTTCTTTTAATTTAGACAAAATACTTTGATGTATAATAACTAAAGAACCTGTTAAAACTGCAATGGTGTTTTTATGACGTACACTTTTTCTTAATTTATGAAATATAGGAAGAATTCCTAATTTATTAATGGTTTCAATTTCAGTATCGTTGGCATTTAAATATTCTTTTCTAATATAATCAGACAAAATTACACAACGTAAATTATCACTTAAATTCTCTTGTTCGTGTTGTACAATTTTGCAAATACTCTTTAATTTACTTGGGCTAGAAGTTAAAGATTTATAAAGTGTTTTATTCCCTTTAAGGTTTACTCTGTGATGTCTGTAAGCAGAAATTCTTCTTAACTTTTTCTCTAATAAAAGTATGTAGTTCTCATCTTTAGTCAGATTTAATCGATCTATAACAAATACGTTTTGTAATAAAATTTCTATCCAACTATTATTTATTTTAGGAAACTCGATAGTTTCATTCTTGTCAAAACCTAAAACACTTAACTTTTCTTGCGTAATGTGTGTTGATGTTTGATTGAGAAATATTAATAGAGATGAAAAGAATTCGATATTTTGATAGATGTCGTCAATATATTTTTCTGTTTCAGTATAAAAACGATGCTGTTTTAAAAAATTGATAAAAGCAGTTTCAAGCAATAGTTCATCAACAAAATTGGCTATTTTAAAACGATAATCAACAATAAAATTTATCTCGTGATCTAAAGGCTCTGATAAATAAACAAAGTCTTGGTGCGGACAAAGGTTTTTTTCTTTAATTAAATCTGGTACAACAATTTCGTCATCAACATTTCCACATAAACTAAAATACTTTTTAATTTCAGCATTTGAACTGTCGTAAGGAGGAGTAGCGGTTAAAGAAATTACTGTTTTATTATATTGTTTTTTTAGTTCGTATAAGCAATTCCACCATTCTTTTTTTAGATGATGCGCCTCGTCTAAAACTAATACTTCTATATTATGGTCTTCGAAAAATTTAAAATAATCAGCTTTATCTTTAAAAGATTTATAGAGAGAATGTAAAGATTGATACGTAGAAAAAGTAAGTATATCTGGTTTTTTTATATCAAAAGAAAAATGAGTAAAAGAAGCATCTTTTGTAAAAAAAGATTGTAATCTGCTTTCCCACTGATTTCTAATAGTTAAAGTAGGTGTTAATATGAGTGTTTTTTTATGGACTCTTTTTATTAACTCTAGACCTAAAATAGTTTTTCCGGAACCTGGTGGAGCAATAATATGAAAATGATTATCGTGCATAAACTTATCAAAGTTTTTTAAAACTTTTGCTTGATAAGGTCGCCAAGTGAAAATGAAATTTAAATTATGTAGATGTAGTGGTGAGTTCAATTTTTTTAAATCTAAAATCAAATATAAAGTAAAAATTAAAGCCAACTACTTAAAGAAGTTGTAGATTTTAGTTTGATAATTTTAACGGTTATAGGAACGTGTTATTTTATGTAAATAGTATTATAATCTATTTTTTATTCAATTTTATTTATTATAAATACGATATAAAATAGTTTTGTTGTGAATAATGTAAAATGATGTTGATAATTAATATTATTTTAAGGATTAAAAATGTCAAAAAATCAACGAATTTTAGTACTTTTGCATTCTGAAAAAAGAGATAAAAATGGCAAGATTTGAATTGAAATTACCTAAAATGGGAGAAAGTGTTGCAGAAGCAACGATAACTTCTTGGTTAAAAGAAGTTGGAGATACCATTGAATTAGATGAGGTTGTGGTAGAAATAGCTACAGATAAAGTAGATTCTGAAATTCCTTCTGAAGTAGAAGGTACTTTAATAGAAATTTTATTTCAGAAAGATGATGTTGTAGCTGTAGGAGAAACAATTGCAATTATTGAGGTTGATGGTGAAGGTTCTGATGATAAGAAATTAGTTGTTAAGGATGCTGAAGAAAAAGTTGAAGTAGAAGAACTTGAAAAAACAATAGAAAAGGCTGTGGAAGTTGTATCAACTCCAATTGCTAAAAATTCAGATTCTGGTAAATTTTACTCACCTTTAGTTAGAAACATTGCGCAGACAGAAAATATTTCTATGCAAGAATTAGAATCAATTTCTGGTTCTGGTAAAGATGAAAGAGTAACAAAAGAAGATATCCTTTTGTATATTGAAAATAGAGGAACATTAACTAAAGAAGCACCAATTGCTGCTACTGTTAAAAAGGAAGCTGTAAAACAAGTTGAAAAAACGGTAGCTAAAGCGACACCAATTTCTGTAAATGGAGGAGACGAAATTATAGAAATGAGTAGAATGGGCAAACTGATTGCTAAACACATGGTAGATTCTGTACAGACTTCTGCTCATGTGCAATCGTTTATAGAGATAGATGTAACAAATATTGTAAAATGGAGAGATAAGGTTAAGGATGCTTTCTTAAAAAGAGAAGGAGAGAAGCTTACATTTACACCAATATTTATGCAAGCAATTGCAAGTACCATTAGAAAATACCCTTTAATTAATATTGCAGTTGATGGTGATAAAATTATTAAAAAGAAAAATATTAATTTAGGAATGGCAGCTGCATTACCAGATGGCAACCTAATTGTACCTGTAATTAAAAATGCAGATCAATTAAATTTGGTAGGTATTACAAAATCTGTAAATGATTTAGCTTCTAGAGCCAGAAATAATGCTTTAAAGCCAGACGAAATTCAGGGCGGAACTTATACTGTTACAAATGTAGGTGGTTTTGGGTCTGTAATAGGAACACCAATTATAAACCAACCACAAGTAGCTATTTTAGCTTTAGGAGCTATCAGAAAAGTACCTGCAGTTATAGAAACACCAGATGGCGATTTTATTGGAATTAGACAAAAAATGTTTGTATCTCATTCTTACGACCATAGAGTAGTAAATGGAGCTTTAGGAGGAATGTTTATTAAAACCTTAAAAGATATTTTAGAAGCTTGGGATTTAAATCAAGATTTCTAGTTTTTTAAAAATATAATTATACTAAAACGTTCACAATTTGTGAGCGTTTTTTTGTTACAAAATATTATATTCGTTACCTATAAATAATCATAAATTTAAAAATAAAAAAAAATGAAAAAATTGTTAATCTTATTTCTAGCAGTATCAGCAAACTTAAGCTTTGCGCAAGAAGCTATATTGCTTAGATTAAATTATGAAAAAGGAGCTACTTATGGTGTTTCTATGAATGTCTCTCAAGAAATGGGTACTGTGATGTCTATGGGGATGGTTATGGATATGGAAATAAAAGTGACAGATGTAAAAGATGATACGTATAATTGTGAAATGAAATTTACAAAAATGACCATGGATATGTTACAGGGTGGTCAAGTAATGAGCTTTGATTCTACTAAAAGTGATGAGGAATTAGATGAGACTGGTAAAATGATGAAAGCTCAAATGGGACCAATGCTTAAAACTTTAATTTCTGCTAAAGGGAATAATTTAGGTGAAATTTTAGAGGTAACAGTAGCGCCAAACGTTCCTGGTGTAGGTGATATGGCAAAACAATCTAGCAACGTGGTTTACCCTAAAGAAGCATTAAATGTTGGTAGTACTTGGACGATGACTAAAGAAGAAAAAGGAATGAAAATGGATTTCTTATACACTGTTAAATCAATTACTGGTGATAAAGTAATACTAGATTTATCTGGTGATGTTACTGGTATGGCTACAGGAAAAATTTCTGGAAATATGGATGTTGATAGAGCGTCTGGAATACCTGAAAATTCGTTAATAAATATGGATCTATCTGTTAGCGGACAAGAGCTTAAGTCGAAAATAACAATGACAATGGCTAAGAAATAATCTTTTTATTTATAAGGATAAAAAAAGCTTCAGAGATATCTGAAGCTTTTTTGTTTTATATAAGTTTAGGTTTGTAATTTACAAAGATCTTGCGTTAAAAGTATCTCCTTGATTTACATCGCCTGTTTCAAAACCTTTTTTAAACCAACGCATACGTTGGGCAGAAGTTCCGTGGGTAAAAGAATCGGGTACAACCCTTCCTGTAGCATTTTTTTGTAAACGATCATCTCCAATGGCGTTTGCTGCATTTAATGCTTCTTCTAAATCGCCGCTTTCCATCATTTTATTAATTCTTTGAGAATGATTTGCCCAAACACCTGCATAAAAATCTGCTTGTAATTCTAACATTACAGAGTATTTATTATATTCTGTTGTACTTACTTTACCTCGCATGGCTTGTACTTTTCTATTCATACCTGTAATATTCTGAATATGATGCCCAACTTCATGTGCAATTACATAAGCTTGCGCAAAATCTCCTGGGGCATTTAGTTTCTTCTCCATTTCATCAAAAAAACTTAAATCTATGTATAATTTTTCATCACCAGGACAGTAAAAAGGTCCTGTTGCACTCGATGCGTTTCCACAGGCAGAACTTACAGAACCAGTAAAAAGAACTAAAGTAGGCTCTCTGTAATTCGGAATTATTTTATTCCAAACATCTTCTGTATTTGCTAAAATGGTAGCACTAAATTCTGCCAATTCATTCTCTTTTGCAGTTCCTTTATAAGTAGTAGACGACTGTATTTGGTTGTTTGTATTACCTGTTAAAAAGTTTAAAGGATTGTTACCTGTAAAATACATTACAGCCAAAACAATACCTACAATAATTAGTCCTTTTTTAGACGTAACCAACTTTAATAAAAGACCAATTAACATAGGACTTAAACCACCTAGTCCACCACCAGAACTTCCGCCAGAAGAAGCACCTCTTCTATCATCTACATTAGCACTTTTTCTATTTCCTTTCCATTTCATATCATTATCTTTAAAAAGATAAATTTACTGTTTATTTTTTAGTTGATATAATTGCATCTTAAAGAAAGTAAGATTTAGCTATTTACTTTAAAGGTATATGTAGCTATTACATTATTTTTATAGCGTAAATGAACATCATAAAAACCTTTTATTTTAAATTTATAGTTGATAAAGATGAACTGGTTTTTTCTTGAAATGAATGAGGGTTTTATTGCAGATATACTTTTTCCTATTTGAATTTCAATCTTATTTAAATCGATAGTTTCTTTTGCCTGAAGTTGAAATATAATTTCTCCATTTTTAGAAATGTTGTTTATCATTTCTTTTGGATAAATGGGCACTATTTGATGTTTAAAAGTCGCTCCGTAAATTAAGGGAGCATTAACAAATTTATCTGTTAATATTGTCTCTTTTTGTAGAAGGCTCCATTTTTTATCTAAAGGAAAATGACTTTTAATAAATAATTGAGGTTCGGTTAAAAAATAACCATCATTATAATCAAAAATAAAAGTATTTGTACTTAAATCTGTATAACCAGTAGACCAAGTTGCATCTGCTAAATACCATTTATTGTTCAATTTTACAGCATTCCAAGAATGATTCGGAATTGATAATTTACCAATATTTACAACTGCACTTCTTCCATATCCATCAATAATTTTAGATTCTATATTTGCTAGTGTACATAATTCTCTAATTAAATAAGCATAACCTGTGCAAACCGTTTTCTTATCTTTTAATAATTTTTTAAAGAGGACTTTGTTAAAAGAATTGTTCCATTGAGTAAGTTTTGTGCTATCATTTTTAAATCTTTTCCTTTTTCTTGTGTTTTTAGAAACAGCCGCATGATCGCCTTTTATATTTCTAGAAACCCAACTATAAATAGCTCTAAATTTTTCTACATCAGTATCTAATTTAGATGTTAAAAGAAGAGAAAGTATGGGCAAACTATTTACACTTTTATCCTTATAGATATGAGCAATACTGTCTGCCTTTGTAAAGTTGATGTGTTTAAAATTATCTTTTTGGGCGTTCGAATAACATGCAATCATCAGAAAAAAGAAAGAAAAGACTCTTTTTCATACTTAATTTTTAGAAGTTAACTTTCTCCATAAAGAACGTTTGGTTTTAAAGACTTCTTTAGTAGCAACTTTACCCATTATAATACAAGAATCTAGTTTTAACTCTAAGTTATAATTTAGTTTTATATCTAATTTATTTTCTTTAATAAATACGTTTTCTGTTTTGTAGCCTAAGTAACTTACCATTAGTATATCTCCTTTCTGTAAAGGTTTCGGAAACGTAAATTCGCCATCAAAATTGGTAACAACACCAATTGTAGTTCCTTTTAAAACAATACTAGCACCAGGTAAAACTCCGTCTGCATCGCTAATAACTCCTTTTACAATTTGCGGTTTCTGTTGCTCTGTAGAAACAATTTTATTTGTTAGAATATTTTTATGAATTTCTGTATTGTTTTTCTGTTCTTGTGCTTTTATTTCATTTATAGAAAACAAAGAAATAATAGATAAACTGAATCCTGCAAGGGTTCTAAATTGCCATCTATTTTTAGGAATCGTTTTTTCTTGATATGAAGTTAATTGCGTTTTATTAAAAACACCGCAAGTGTCATTTTTAGGTTTCTTAAAATATTGAATAATTTGATGAGAAGTCATTTTTGTAAAGTCGATAACTTCTTTGTTACAAGAATTACAAAAGCCTCCGTTGTTCGTTTTTGTAAAATTGTTAAACTTTTCTGAACAAGGTGTTTTTATTGATAAGTTAAATTGCGTTTTCATGATATGTTTTTTAATAGTTACATATCAAAGCTATTGAATAGCGTAGAAGTTTAAAAGTAAGATTGAGTAATGAGGTTTGTTTTAACGGTAAAGTATCGTTTTGAGTTAGTTTACTGAAATAGGTATTTTAAAAAATATCTATTTAATTCGTTTAGATTGTGTAGAAAAAGACAAACCTTGTTGTCCTTTTGTAGAGTTCATAATGCCTTCAAATAAAGGTTCCGGACAGCCTTTTGGTACTTTCCATTCAAAAATAAAGTTAGAGCCAGTTCCTCCTTCAGTATCAACTTCGTCTATTATAATTTCTGTAGTTTCTAATGGCGCTAAATAAATAGGTTTTTTAAAATACGTGCGTACCGTTTTACCATGGGTATCATAATACTTCGCATTTAATAGGTAAATAGTATCTGTATCACTTGTATTTCTTAAACTAACCATAGCGGTTAAACTATGTGTTTTGTGTTCTGAAACACTATAGATTTGAGAGTATATAGAAAGGTACGATTTTCCGTATTCTAAAGAATCTTTTGGATTGATATTCGCATATCTTTTGGTCCAATTTTTTACATTCATAGAGCTTACTTCTTTCTCTTCTTTGCAACTTAATATTAAAAGACCTAGTATTAAAAGTAGTATGTATTTTTTCATTTCAGTAATTTAAAAGCAGTTTATAATCTTTATAAACATAGATATAACGAATTTACTCGTTTTTATCTTTAAAATCAAAAAGTACAAACAAATCTTACTGTTTAGTCTTGATTGTCTGTTGCAATTCCGAAATAAACCCAAGTTACATCCTCTAAAAAAGGATTGTTCATAGAATGAAACTCACCTTGTTCTATAGTGATACAATCACCAGAAATTAATATCATTTTTTTATCATTCACAATAAATTCTGCTTTACCAGATTGTATGTAAAAAACCTCATACATGGTGTCATGCTTATGTGTTTCTACAGTTTGCCCTGGTGTAAAAGTTGCAGAACCAAACATCATTAATTGTGGTACGGCTCCTTTTTCTATAAAAACCTTTTTCTTAATATCTGTGTTATGGCTTACACCTATTTCTGGTAAACTGTTTGTATGTGTTAGTTTCATTGTGAGGTTTAATTCTTAGCCCAAAAGTACAAAACATTAAAAATATCAAAAGAAAAAAATATAATATTTAAGTTTAATAGAAAGGAGGTTAGATGCTGTTTATTCTGATAAAAAAGGCAAATAAAAAAACCTCTCTGTATATTCAGAGAGGTTATGGTATTATAAGTCATTGTGAGGTTCGAAGCAATCTGTAAATTTAAAGAAACAGATTATTTCATTGGTTCCTCTTTCATAATGACGTTTTTACTATTTTATCAACTCGTAAGAACGTTTTATAAAGTTTGTTAACTCTTCTCCATGTAAAAGGTTTTGAGATAATTTAGCTAAATCAAAAGCCTGAGAAACTAAACCTTTCTGTGTAGCTTCATCTTTATTATTTAAAATCTCTGAAACTAATGGGCTGTTTGTGTTTACCACTAAGTTGTACATGTCTGGAAAATTACCCATACCCATCATTCCGCCACCACCAGAAGCTTGCATTTCTTTCATTCTACGCATAAATTCTGGTACTGTAATCATAAACGGAGAAGAATCAGAATCCATTGCTTCTAATTGTACTGTATATGTTTTAGAATTTACTGCACCTTCAATAATTGGTTTTAAAGTTGCAATTTCATCATCAGATAATTTAGAAATTACGTTCTCGTCTTTCTTAATTAAGTTTTCTACATGATCGGCATCAACTCTAGAGAATTTTACTTTTGCATCACCACCTTCTAATTTCTGCATTAAATGAGAAATAATAGGAGAATCTAATAACAATACTTCATATCCTTTTGCTGTTGCATTTTGAATATAACTGTGTTGTGCTTCTTTGTTTGAGGTATATAAAATAACGTGATTTCCTTCTTTATCAGTCTGGGAATCTTTTGTTTTTTCAATTAACTCATCAAACGTAAAATAAGAATTTGCAACTGTTGGGTACAAGGCAAATTTCTTTGCTTTGTCAAAGAATTTATCTTCAGACAACATTCCGTATTCAATAATTACTTTAATATCGTTCCATTTTGTTTCAAAATCGGCTCTGTCTTTTTTGAATAGAGACGCTAATTTATCACCTACTTTTTTAGTAATATAACCAGAAATTTTCTTTACGGCTCCGTCTGCTTGTAAACCAGAACGAGAAACGTTTAAAGGAATATCTGGAGAATCGATAACACCTTTTAACATCTGTAAGAAATCAGGTACAATCCCTTCTACATTATCCGTTACAAAAACTTGATTTTGGTATAATTGAATTTTATCCTTTTGTACATCCATTGATGGAGATAACTTAGGGAAAAATAAAATTCCTGTTAAGTTAAAAGGATAATCTACATTTAAGTGAATGTGAAATAAAGACTCTTCAAATTGCATTGGATACAATTCTCTGTAGAAATTTTCGTAATCTTCATCACTTAAATCTGCAGGGGCTTTTGTCCAAGCAGGTTCTGTATTGTTAATAATTTTATCTACAGTAATTTGTTTATGAGGCTCTGTAGTTTCTTTACCATCTGCATCTTTTGTAGTTGCAGGTGTAAACTCTGGATCGTTAATTTCTTCTGTTCCAAATTTAATTGGCACTTGGTTAAAACGATTGTATTTGTTTAATAAACCTTCAATTTTACTGTCTTCTAAGAAGTCTAAAGAATCTTCTGCAACGTGTAAAACAATTTCTGTACCTCTATCTTTTTTATCGCTTTCTACCAACGTAAATTCTGGAGAACCATCACAAGTCCAATGTGCAGCAGGTGCGTCTTTAAAAGATTTTGTAATTAATTCTACTTTTTCTGCAACCATAAATGCAGAGTAAAACCCAAGTCCAAAATGACCGATAATTCCTGCTTCGTTGTCTTTATATTTATCTAAAAATTCTTCAGCTCCAGAAAATGCAATTTGGTTGATGTATTTTTCAACCTCATCTGCAGTCATTCCTAAACCTTGATCTTTAATTGTAATAGTCTTTGCTTCTTTATCGATGCTTACTTCAATCTTAGCATCACCTAATTCAGTTTTTGCTTCACCAATAGCAATTAAGTGTTTTAGTTTAGAAGTTGCATCTGTTCCGTTAGAAATTAACTCACGTAAAAAAATTTCGTGATCAGAATACAAGAATTTTTTAATCAGTGGAAAAATGTTTTCTACCGATACATTAATATTTCCTTTTGCCATTTTATGTTCGTTTTGTTTAATTTATTATTGATATTGTTCAATAGTCAAAAAAAATACCAAAAATGCTTTTGTGACAAGATGACAGAATTATTATTTTAAATGGCAAGTATCTTATTTATTTTTATAAATTAGTGTTTTTATGTACTATAAAGTTGCAAATAATCAAATAATCAATATAAAAATATGTATAATTCAAAAATAATCGGACTTGGATATTATGTCCCAGAAAATATTGTTACGAATAACGATTTAAAAGAATTCATGGATACTTCAGATGAATGGATTCAAGAAAGAACAGGGATAAAAGAAAGACGTTGGATTGATCCTAAATCGGGTGATACTACAGCAGTTATGGGAGCAAAAGCATCTAGAATTGCAATTGAAAGAGCGGGTTTAACTAAAGATGATATCGATTTTATTGTGTTTGCAACTTTAAGTCCGGATATGTATTTTCCTGGTGGTGGTGTACAAGTGCAAGAAATGTTAGATATGGGTACAATTCCTGCATTAGATGTACGTAACCAATGTTCTGGTTTTATATATGCAATGTCTGTTGCAGACCAGTTTATAAAAACAGGAATGTATAAAAATATTTTGGTAATTGGAGCTGAAAATCATTCTGGTGGATTAGATAAATCTACAAGAGGAAGAAATATTTCGGTTATTTTTGGTGATGGAGCAGGGGCAGCGGTACTTTCTAGAAGTGAAGAAGCTGGAAAAGGAATTTTATCTACTCATTTACATTCGGAAGGAAAACATGCTAAAGAATTGGTTTTAGAAGGTCCGTCTACAGGAAAATGGGTTCCTGGAATTATTGAAAGAAATGATCCAGATGATGTTTCTTATTTCCCTTATATGAATGGTCAATTTGTGTTTAAACATGCAATAACACGTTTTTCTGAGGCAATTGTAGAGGGGTTAACAGCTAATAAATTAGACAAGGAAGATATTGATATGTTAATTCCGCATCAAGCAAATTTACGTATTGCTCAATTTATACAAAAGAAGTTTAAGTTATCTGATGATCAGGTTTTTAATAATATTCAAAAATATGGAAACACAACTGCAGCTTCTGTAATTATAGCCTTAACAGAAGCTTGGGAAGAAGGTAAAATAAAAGAGAACGACTTAGTTGTTTTAGCAGCTTTTGGTAGTGGTTTTACTTGGGGAAGCGTTATTATTAGATGGTAAGTTTTTCTTTTAGATAATATTAAAAAGATGCTATATTTTGTAGCATCTTTTTTTGTTTAATTTTATTCAGTTACTTTTTAGTTTGCATAATTGGGGTGTTGAACTTCTATAATAAAATACAATATTTGTTTTTTTGTTTCCTTAAATAAATGTGCTCAATTCACTTTGAACTAAATTTTTAATTGTTTATATTGGTGATGTAATTAAATTTTTATAGAAATGAAAAACGTAACTTTAGTTATAGGAGCATCCATAAACCCAAATAGATATTCTAATATTGCTATTAAAAGATTGGTTGATAAAGAAATAAAAGTTGCTGCTTTAGGCTTAAGAAAGGGAACTGTTTTAGTAGTCGTAATTGATGATGAAAAGAAAGCCTATACAAATATAGATACGGTAACTTTGTATTTAAACCCAAAAAGACAAGAACAGTATTATAACTATATAATTGGTTTAAAACCAAGAAGGGTAATATTTAACCCAGGAACAGAAAATATGGAGTTTGTAAAGTTGTTAAACGAGAATAATATTGAGTCTGAAATTGCTTGTACATTAGTTTTATTGAGTACAAATCAATATTAAAAAGTAAACTGAATTAGATTAATTATACCGTAAATGATTTTCCAGGTTCAGCCAATTTTGTGTTTTCAAAAATTTCTTGCGCTTCTTTTTTAAACAAAGAGATGTCTTTATATCTGCCAGAATAATGACCAATAATCAATTCTTTTACGTTTGCTTGTTTTGCAATTTCAGCGGCTTGTTTTGTTGTAGAATGCCTTGTTTTTTTTGCTAAATCTTCTCTATCTTCTAAAAAAGTAGCTTCGTGATATAATAAATCAGCATTTTCTATAATAGGTACAATATCTGGTTTATAGCTAGTATCACTACAAAAAGCAAAACTTAAAGGTTTAGGCGGGTTTAATGTTAATGCTGCATTTGGCACAATTTCACCAGAAGGTAAAGTAACATCTCTACCTGCTTTTATATTTAAATAATCTGCTTTGTCAATTTCTGGATATCCGCTAATATTTAGCATGTTTAATTTTCTCGATTTTTCTTTTTCGGTAAACAAATATCCGTTAGTATACACTCTATGTGTTAAAGGAATAGTACGTACAGAAACTTTATCATCTTCAAAAATGAGTTCACTTTTTTTAGAAGTCAATTCATGAAAAATCATTGTATATTTTGCGTGAGACTGAGAAATTTTTAATTGTAATAAAGTGACTTCTTTAATGCCTTTTGGACCATAAATATGAAGTTCTTTTTCTCTGTTTAAAATACCAAAAGTAGCTAATAGGCCAACCAAACCATAAAAATGATCTCCATGTAAATGAGATATAAAAATATGATTAATCTTAGAAAAACCTACTTTGTATTTTCTCATTTGGCGCTGTGTACCCTCACCACAATCAATTAAAAAATGACGATTGTTAATTTCTAAATATTGAGAAGTAGGAAAAGCGTTTAGTCTTGGTGTTGCAGAATGACAACCTAAAATAGTTAGTGTTATACTCATCTAATAACAAGTCGTTTAGAAATCGTTTTCTCTTTATCTTGAATACTGTAAATATACATTCCTGTAGGTAAATCATTCTTATAAAAAGGAATGCTATTTTTACCAGGTTTTATTAAAATGTTTTTTCTGAATACGGTTTTTCCTAAAACGTTTTTAACCGTAAAGTAGACTGTTGAGTTTGTAGCTGATAAAAAACTAATCTTTGTAGAATTTGTAAAAGGATTTGGAGCAGCAGATAAACCATCAATAGATTTTTCTTGAGAAAAACCTAAAGTAATACTACTTAAAAATAAAATTAAAAGTAATTTTTTTATCATTTGTTTCTTGTTTAAAATCCTAATTCTCTTTCCATAGCCTCCATGTCTAATATATCGATAGCTTCTTGTAAAGTGGGCGTAATATTAAAATTGTCAGGAAAATCGTCTATATTTACATTAGAATTTACTATTACAAATGATGTGCCATTTTCCTTTTTTTGTTCTGCTATTCTCAAAAATAGTGAAAAATCTGTTATTGAAGCGTTAATGTTATCCGAAATTTGAAGAATAATATTAGAGTTTTTATAATCTTCTACAGATTTTAAAAATAATGGAAGTAATTTTCCAAGTAGCTTTTCTTCGGATGTGAAAAGTATATAATTTTCTTGTTTTTCAATTTTCATTTCACTGATTTTTTAAAGCCACTATAAATAGTCTATTTATTTATCTTTTAACTTGTTGCGCTAATAAATAAATAACAGCCATTCTAACCGCAACTCCGTTTTCTACTTGATTTAATATAATAGATTGATCAGAATCTGCAACATCACTTGTAATTTCTACACCACGATTTATTGGCCCTGGATGCATGATTACAATTTTTTTACCAAGGTTGTCTAAAATCTCTTGGTTAATTCCAAAAAGTTGCGTGTATTCTCTAGTTGAAGGAAAATATTTAATATCCATTCTTTCATTTTGAACACGTAAAACATTGGCAACATCACACCATTCTAGTGCTTTTTTTAGGTTGGTTTCTACTTGTACACCTAAACTAGAAATGTATTTAGGTATTAACGTTGTAGGTCCACAAACCTTTACTTCTGCACCTTGTAATTGCAATGCAAATATGTTAGATAAAGCAACTCTAGAGTGTAAGATATCACCTACAATAACAATTTTTTTACCTTTTACATTTCCTAATTTTTCTCTAATAGAGTAAGAGTCTAATAAGGCTTGTGTTGGGTGTTCGTGCGTGCCATCACCAGCATTGATAATTTTAGCATCTACATGTCTAGATAAAAATACTCCTGCACCAACACTTGCGTGTCTCATTACAACAATATCAACTTTCATAGCCAAAATGTTGTTTACGGTATCTATTAAAGTTTCTCCTTTTTTTACTGATGATTGCCCAGCAGAAAAATTAATTACATCTGCAGAAAGTCTTTTTTCCGCCAATTCGAAACTTAACTTTGTACGGGTGCTGTTTTCAAAAAACAAGTTGGCAATAGTAATATCTCTTAAAGAAGGCACTTTTTTAATAGGTCTATTAATTACCTCTTTAAAATGATCTGCAGTTCTAAAAATAAGATCAATATCAGTTGATTTTAGATACTTTATTCCCAATAAATGTTCTACACTTAATTCTGACATAATTATTTTAATTCTATATAAACTGCGTCTTTTTTATGGGTCTCAGCCCAAGTTACCAACACTTTTTCTTTATTAATAGCATCTACTTGCCTACCTCTATAATTAGGCTGAATAGGTAAATGTCTACTAAAACGTCTGTCAATTAATACTAATAACTCTATATTATCTGGTCTTCCGTAAGCTTGCATTGCCGTTAATGCAGCTCTTACACTTCTACCAGAGTACAAAACATCGTCTATAATTACTACATTTTTACCCTCAATAATAAAGTCCATTTCAGTTGCGGTTGCTGCTAAAGGAGCATCTCTTCGTCTAAAATCGTCTCTGTAAAAGGTAATATCTAAAAGCCCTAATTGTAAGCCTTCCACTTGATAAGTAGTTTTTAATAAATCAGCTAATCTTTTAGCTAAAAAACTACCTCTTGGTTGTAGACCAATTAAAACGGTATTAGAAAAATCGTTATGATTTTCGATTAACTGACACGCTAATCGATGTAAAATTATTTCAATATCCTTTGAGTTAAGTAAGGTTTTTTTGCTCATAAGAAAGCTATCAATTTAGCCTGATAGTTATTGAAAATCAAAATTACTGTAAATAAATGTATGTGCAAAATTTATACCTACTAAAATGGCAACACTTCAATGTTAATTAAATTGTTGAAAACAAATCTGTCTAAATACATAGGGCGGTAAGAGTTGTAGTATCTTTAATAAGTAATGTAAAACTCATAGTTATGTCCCTCTTAAAGTTTGAATCGATGCTTAAAACCAATGCGGTTTATTTTTTTGACTTGGTAGAGTTTGAAGAAATAATTGTACATTATTTAGATGCAGGTAAACATGCGTTGGCTAAAAAGGCTGTAAAGCTTGGGTTGCAGCAACACCCTGCTTCTGTAGATTTAAAATTACTACAAGTAGAAATTTATGTTTTTGAAGATGAGTTAGATAAAGCCTCTATGTTGCTAAAGATTATTGAGCGTTTAGAACCCAATAATGATGAGGTTTTTATTCAAAAAGCGACCATTAGTTCTAAAAAAGGAAATCATAAAGGAGCCATAGATTTATTAAAAAAAGCATTAACATTTACAGATGATAAAGTAGATGTTTGGTCTCTTTTAGGGATGGAATATTTGTATTTAGATGATTTTAAAAATGCACGTTTAACGTTTTCTAAATGTGTAAATGTAGATTTTGAAGATTATTCGGCGTTGTATAACGTGGTGTATTGTTTCGATATGGAACAAGATCATGAAGAAGCCATTACATATTTAAATACTTATATAGAAATAAACCCTTATTGTGAAGTTGCTTGGCATCAATTAGGAAGGCAATATTTTATTTTAGAAAACTATGAAAAAGCTTTAACGTCTTTTGATTATGCTGTTATAATTGACGAGTCTTTTATTGGTGGTTATTTAGAAAAAGCAAAAACATTAGAACAGCTAAGGCGTTATAATGAAGCTATTGATAATTATCTAATTACTTTAGAGTTAGATGACGCAACTGCTTTTGTATATACTAGAGTGGGTGAGTGTTATGAAAAATTACTAAATTTTGATAAAGCAATTTCATTTTATAAAAAAGCAGTTCATGAAGATCCTTTGTTAGATAAAGCTTGGGTGCTATTAACTAATTTATATTTTATAGAAGAAAATTATGAAAAGGCAGCATATTATATCTCTAAAGCATTAAAAATTGAAGAAGACAATGCTTTGTATTGGAAGCTTTATGCAGAAATAAACTTAAAACTTAATTTCTATGAAGAAGCAGTAACGGGATTTAAAAAGTGCTTAGCGTTAAATGATGATGCGTTAGTTAACTTTATTGGTTTAACGGATGTTTTGTCTTTCTTGGGCGAATTTAACGATGCAATTAGCATTTTAATTAAAGCACAAAAAAAATATAAAAATACAGCTGAAATAGAATATCGATTAGCAGGTTTGTTTTTTCTTTTGGATAAGGAAAAGTATGGTTACAATCATTTAATTGCAGCTTTAAAAATAGATTACAATTACAACATTGTTTTAAAAGAATTGTATCCTATTGTTTATGATAATAAAAAAGTGCAAAAGCTTTTAAATAATTACAAAAAAGCGATGGAGTAGTGCTTGTAGAATGAATTAAAAACTTCTTTTTATATAAAAAAAACCTCACAAATTTGTGAGGTTTTTACTGTTTGATCAATAAGTTTTATTGAATCTATTTCTTTATTGGTTGCACTTTATCAACAATTAATCTAGATTCTCTATTGGCAACTTCCCAAGCAGTGTGAAATACCAAACGTGTTCTTTTTGCTAATAAATCATATTCAATTTTGTCTGGTGTATCAGAAGGTTTATGGTAATCATCATGTGTTCCGTTAAAATAAAAGATAACAGGTATATTGTGTTTTGCAAAGTTATAATGATCAGATCTGTAGTAAAAACGATTTGGATCATTTTCATCATTATACTTATAATCTAAATTAATGTTGGTGTATTTTGTATTTGCATTTTCAGAAATCTGATGAAGCTCTGTACTTAACTTATCAGCACCAATTAAATACACGTAATTAGAATCGATAGTATGTGCTTTATCAACTCTACCAATCATATCAATATTTAAATCGCATACTGTATTGGCTAATGGAAAAACAGGGTTTTCTGTGTAGTATTTAGATCCGAGTAATCCTTTTTCTTCTCCTGTAACATGTAAAAATAATACAGATCTTTTTGGTCCTTTACCTGCTTTTACTGCTTTTTGAAACGCTTCTGCAATTTCTAAAATAGCCATAGAACCAGAGCCATCATCATCTGCACCATTATAAATTTCACCATTTTTTATACCTTCATGATCTAAATGTGCAGAAATAACAACAATTTCATCTGGCTTTTCAGTTCCTTTAATATACGCTAAAACATTTTCAGAATCTTTTAATTGACCGCGTCTAGAGTTTTTGTTTAAAAATTCTACAGAAACTTCCTGATAATAATCATCGCCTCCTAATGGAGATGCAATTCCTTGACTTACATAAAAATCTTTTAAATACTTAATGGCTTTTTTTTGTCCAGGTTCTCCTGTATTTCTTCCTTCAAATTCATCCGAAGCAAAAATGTACAAATGTGTTTTTAAGTTTTCTGCTGTAATTGTTGCGGCATATTTTGCCGAATAATCTGTGTTTTTATCTTCTTTAGATGCATTTTGACTAGAGCTACACGCTATAAAAAATAAAAGACTAAAAGAATAAAGTAATTTTTTCATTGAATTGGTTAAGTAAATATTAAAAAATAAGTGATTTTAAATTTAAAAAAAAGATGATCAAAATTAACTTTTGTTAATTACAAATTGTTGTAACGTTTTGTTAAAATTAACCAATTCTTTCGGAAATAAAGTATCAAAAGCATTGGCTGCTATTAATTCTGCAGGAGTGCCAGCGTGAAACGTGTTTTCTGTTAAAAGGATAATTTCATCTGCCAATTGAATGGACAAATTAATTTCGTGTGATGAAATAATAACTGTTTTTTGAGTTTCTGCTACAAGTCGTTTTAATAACGAAAATATTTTAATGGTATGATGCATGTCTAAATGCGCAGTAGGTTCATCTAAAATAATAATCTCTGTATCTTGCGCAAGTGCTCTTGCAATAAGAACTCTTTGTAGTTGACCATCACTTAATTCGTAAAAACGATTGTTTTTAAGGTGTTCAATTTCTGTTTGTTGAATCGCAGTTTCTACCTTTGCAATGTCTTTGGGAGAAAGTTTGTCAATCCAGTTTGTGTATGGTTGCCTACCTAGGGCAATTAGCTCGTAAACCGTTAATTGACTTTCTGGCAAACGTTCTGTTAAAACCAAACTTAATTGTGTAGACAATTCTTTTTCTGTAAGTGTTTTTAGTTTTTTCTGATGGATAAAGATATCACCAGAAATAGGTTTTTGTACTTTAGAAAGCGTTCTTAATAATGTAGATTTTCCGATTCCGTTTTTACCTAAAACGGTTACTAGTTTTCCTTTTTCAATTTCTAAATTAATATCAGACGCTACAACTTTGGCGTTCTTTTTTTGCTGATAACCTATAGATAGATTTTCAGTTCTTAAAATGATATTTTCGTTTGTTTTTTTAATGACGTAATTTTTTAATTTAGTTTCAAAGTTTTGCTTGTTAGCCTTACTGCTTTGTTACTCATTTTTACTTTGCTACTTCTTATTATTACTCTACACACTTTAAACAAATAACCTCTTTTTTCTAATTAACAACCAAATAACTATAGGTGCACCAAATAAGGATGTAATTGCATTTATAGGAAGCGTAAACTCGCTTGTTGGTAATTGCGCAATCATATCGCAAATTAACAAAACAATAGCGCCTATAAGGGCAACAGCTGGTAATAATGTTTTATGATTAGAACTAGAAAATAACATTCTTGCAATGTGCGGAACCGCTAATCCCACAAAGGCAATTGGTCCAGAAAAAGCGGTGATTACTCCGGTTAAAATACTAGTAATTAGTAAAATAATGTTCCTACTTTTTTTTACGTTAATTCCTAAGCTTTTTGCATAATTTTCTCCTAATAAAAAACTGTTTAATGGTTTTATAACGGAAATTGTTCCTAAAATTCCGATGGAATAAATAATAACAAAAACGGTAATCTCATTCCAAGTTAAATTACCCAAACTTCCAAAACTCCAAAACAGGTATTGTTGTATTTGAGCAGCTTCACTAAAGTAAGCTAAAACACTAATCACTGCAGAGGTTAAAGAACCAAACATTAGCCCAATAATTAAAATGGACATGGTGTTTTTTACTCGATTAGCCGCTATAATAACTGCGGATAAAACTAAAAAAGCACCTAAACTAGCTGCAATAGGTAAAGACCAGTTAGATATAGATGCATTTAAAAAAAAGCCACCAAAGACAGATGACCCTAAAATTAAAATAGCAACTCCTAAACTTGCTCCAGAAGAAATACCTAAAACAAAAGGACCTGCTAAAGGGTTTTTAAATAATGTTTGCATTAATAAACCACAAATAGACAAGCCAGAACCTACTAAAATAGCTGTAATTGCTTTCGGAATTCTAAAATTGATAATTATTGTTTCCCAACTATCTTTAGTAACATTTCCTCCAATAATGCTATTAAAAATATCTTTAAAAGGGATAGAAACAGATCCTAAGCTGACGTTTAAGAAAAAGAAAAACAGCAGTAAAATAGATAAAAATATAAAGTGTTTTCTGTACGTTTTTTTTTCCATTGATAAATGTCAGGTTGATGGCTATCGAAACCTATTTAAAACCTCTCAATTAATTTTAGGAGACCAGTTTAAGATTTATAATTTGATAAAAAGTTTACTAATTTATCTATAGCAATTCCTCTGTGCGAAATTTTGTTTTTTTGTTCAGAACTCATTTCAGCAAAAGAAACTTCAAAACCTTCTGGTTTAAATATAGGGTCATACCCAAATCCTTTTTCACCATGTTTTTTTTTAAATATTTCACCTTTACAAGTGCCTTCAAAAATAAATTGTTCGTTATTTAGATTAAGTGCAACTGCCGTTCTAAATTGTGCTTTTCTATTGGTTTTATCTTTTAGATCTTCTAAAAGTTTTTGCATATTGTTATCAGAGTTGGAAGGTTCTCCAGCAAAACGAGCAGAATAAACACCTGGTTTTCCATCTAAACTTTCTACTTCTAGGCCTGTATCATCAGCAAAACAATTAAAACCAAATTTAGAGGTAATATAATCTGCTTTTAATTTAGCATTTCCTTGCAAAGTTGTTTCGGTTTCTTCAATTTCATCAAAACAATTAATGTCTTTTAAGCTCAATAATTGTATTGAGTCTGGTAACATTTTTTGAACCTCAGCAAGCTTGTTTAGATTGTTGGTAGCGAAAACTAATTTCATCTGTTTCATTTTAGCAAATGTAAGAAATTTAACAGTGTAATTTTAAAGAGTTCTGCTATTGTAAACTTATCATTAATGAAAGTTCTTTTGTAAGATTCTTTTTTTAGAACTATAAAACTAAAGATGTAAAATAAAGTTTTTATGTAGTTAATGACTTTATAGCTTGTCAACATGTGTTTATGTGAAAATTAAAAGAAACTATTTTACTATTTCCCCAAATTCATAAAAAATTACTTTTTATATTTTCTATAAACACAAAATTAAGTTGACAAGTATATTTACTGTACGTTGTTTTTTATTTATGTCAAACTTAAAAAAATAAATAAAGCAAACTTCGTTTAAAAGTTTAAAGAGTCGTTATTTTAGCTAAATCAGTAAGAATTTTAGCAAATCAGTAATAAAAGACAAAGAAGATTAGTTAATTTTTTGTAGTTTTGATAAACTAAATTCCCTCTAAATAGTTTGATAGAAGCCTTCTTATTTTTATTTACAGGCATTATTGGGCTTGTTACGGTTAGCTTAATGATTAGATCTTATAATTCTAATCCCTTTTGTAATCTTTTTTTAGTGCTTATTATAAGTGTAATTTCCTTTCGTTATTTTTTTCATGGTAGTTATGATTTAGGTTTGCAAGCCGTTTTAAAACCAGATAGTGGTTTGTATTCTTTGTTGTTTTTAATTCTTGCACCTTCTTTATATTTATATTATAAGCATTTAGTAAACCAGAAAAAAGCGTACGATTCTAAAGATTTAAAGCATCTTTTTTTTATAATATTTTTGTATCTCATTAATTCAATTGAAGTTTTACACAATAGCTTTCTGTTTTACTTTGGAGCTATGACTAATTTTTATTTAATCTCAATTTTTGTAATATTTTATCTTGTAATTATTTTTAATTTATTAAAAAAAGAAGTATGGTTTAGAAAGAACTTGCTTTTAAATAAACATCATTTTAACTTGGTTAAAAATTGGACCATTTACTTTTTTGTAATTAATATACTTTGTAGTATTATGGTTTTTATTTCTTTATACACAGAGTTTAAAACAGGAGAAAAAGTTTCAGGAAAGACAATGGCAGTTTTTTCAATGATTTTTTGGTTATCAGCTTTTTTTAAAATTTTAATTTCGCCAGAAATATTATACGGACTTCCTATATTAAATAAAACCTTGTTAAAATTTAATGAAACGCCAATAAATAAGAAAGAGCGTGTAACTCTAGTTAATAATGTTGTTGGTAATAACTGGGTTATAGAAGTCGCTATTAAAGAAGACAGTCAAGATCATAGATTACAAGAGAATATAAGAACCAATATTGTAAGTTATATTAAGGAGGTTGATAAATTAAGTACTGAAAAATTTATTTTTCGAAGTCAAAAAGTTTCTCAGAGTGATATTGCAGAAACTTTAGGAGTTCCTACAAGTCATATAGTGTATTTGTTTAAATATCATTCTAAAATTTCTTTTACAGAATATAGAAAAAATAGTAGAATCCAAGATGCTCTTAAACTTATAGAAGGTGGTTTTTTAAATACAGAAACCTTTGAGTCTTTAGCTTATAAAACGGGTTTTGCGTCTTACAATCCTTTTTTTATTGCTTTTAAAAGTATTACAACGTATTCTCCACAAGATTATAATAAAGTAAAGAAAGAGTAAAATAGAGTTTACTCATGATGGTAAGGCTCATTCTTAAGAATTGTAAAACCTCTATACAATTGTTCTACAATAAAAAGGCGAATCATTTGGTGAGAAAAAGTCATTTTAGAAAGAGATATTTTTCCAATTGATTTTTTATAAACCGCATCAGAAAAACCATAAGGACCTCCAATAACCAAAACTAATTGCTTTGTACCAGCATTCATTTTCTTTTGTAAGTACTTAGAAAACTCTATAGAAGTATAGTGTTTCCCTTTATCATCTAACAACACCAATTGATCTGTGTTTTGTAGTTTAGATAAAATTAATTCTCCTTCTTTTTCTTTTTGTTGAATTTCGCTTAAATTCTTTACATTTTTAATGTCAGGAATAATCTCTAACTCAAACTTTATGTAATGTTTTAATCTATTTTGATATTCGTCAATTAACTGAATTAACTGTTTGTTATCAGTTTTACCAATGGCAAGTAATTTAATTTTCATAGTTCAAAATTACGAATTATCAATGTATAATTATGAATTAATTAGCGTAATTGATAATTAGTAATTCATAATTAAATTGTTATTTTTACATCAGAATTCAATAATTATGATATCAAAAGAACAATTTCAAAACGAGTTAGATTTAATTATAAAAAATGCCATTAGAGAAGATATTGGCGATGGAGATCATACGTCACTTTCTTGTATTCCTGCGGATGCAGAAGGGAAAGCAAAATTATTGGTAAAAGAAGATGGAATTATAGCTGGAGTAGAATTTGCAAAACAAGTTTTTAGCTATGTTGATAAAGATTTACAAGTAGAAACGTTTATTAATGATGGAGAGGATGTAAAATATGGAGATATTGTTTTTCATGTTTCCGGAAAATCTCAATCGATTTTAATGGCAGAGCGTTTGGTGTTAAATGCTATGCAAAGAATGTCTGCAATTGCAACAAAAACAGCCTTTTTTGCAAACTTATTAAAAGGCACAAAAACAAAGGTTTTAGATACAAGAAAAACAACTCCAGGAATTAGAGCAATCGAAAAATGGGCTGTAAAAATAGGAGGAGGAGAAAACCACCGTTTTGCGTTGTATGATATGGTAATGATAAAAGACAATCATATAGATTTTGCTGGCGGAATTACAGCTGCAATAACAAAAACAAAGAAATATTTAGCCGATAAAAAATTAGATATTAAGATTATTGTAGAGGCAAGAAGTTTAGAAGAAATTAAAGAAATTTTATCTAACGAAGGCGTTTATAGAATTCTAATAGACAACTTTAATTATGAAGATACTAAAAAAGCAGTTGCTTTAATTGGTGATACTTGTTTAACAGAGTCTTCTGGCGGAATTAATGAAGAAACGATTAGAAAATATGCAGAATGTGGTGTAGATTTTATTTCTTCTGGGGCATTAACACATTCGGTTTATAATTTAGATTTAAGTTTAAAAGCAATAGACTAATAAGGATGAAAAAATATATAACAATAGCTGCCTCTTTATTACTTGTAATTTCTTGCAATACTAAAGAAGCTAAAAAAGAAAATAATATGGATATCTCTAAAAATCCTCTATTAGTGCAAAGTACACTAGAATATGGTACGCCAGATTTCTCTAAAATTAAAGCAAAACATTTTTTACCAGCTATTTTAGAAGGGATGAAATTGCAAAATGAAGCAATTGAAAAAATCACTCAGAATACTGACGCTCCAACTTTTGAAAATACGATTTTAGCTTTAGAAGAAAGTAGCAAAAAGTTAGATGCAGTAACTGCTGTTTTTTCTGGATTGGCAGGTGCACATACAAATGATACAATAAAAGCAAATCAAAAAGAATTAGCTCCAAAATTTTCTAAACATTCTGATGATATTTTGTTAAACACAAAGTTGTTTGCGAAAATTAAAACGGTTTATAATAATTTGTCAACAGCTAATTTAGATGCAGAATCAGAACACTTAGTAAAAGAATATTTTAAAGATTTTACCAAAGCAGGTGCAAATTTATCCGAAGAAAAAAAGGAGAAATTAAAAGAGATTAATTCAGAAATAGCGAGTTTGTCTAATGATTTTGGAAAGAAACTATTAGATGCTAGTAAAAAAGGTGGTATTGTAATTTCTGACAAAGCACAATTAAAAGGTTTTTCTGAAGAAAAAATAGCTTCTTTAGAAAAAGATGGTAAATATGAAATTCAGTTAATTAATACAACGCAACAACCTTCTTTACAAACGTTAGAAAATAGAGAAGTTAGAAAACAATTGTTCGAAAAATCGATTCATAGGGCTGATGCTGGGGATTATGATACTAGTGATTTAGTAAAGAAAATGGTGCTGTTAAGAGCTCAAAAAGCACAAATTTTAGGCTTTGATAATTATGCAAGCTGGAGTTTACAAGGTACCATGGCATCAAATCCAGAAACGGTTTTTAATATGTTTAAAAACTTAATTCCGGGTTCTTTAGAAAAAGCAAACTCAGAAATTAAAGAGATTCAGGCAGAAATAAATAAAGAAGGAAAAGACTTTAAATTGGCTGCTTATGATTGGAATCATTATGCAGAAAAAGTGCGTAAATCTAAATATAACTTAAATGAAGATGAGGTAAAACCTTATTTTGAAATGACCAATGTGTTAGAAAAAGGTGTTTTCTACGCAGCTACAAAATTATACGGAATTACCTTTAAAAAACGTACAGACATACCAACATATCACCCAGATGTTGTGGTATACGAGTTGTTTGAAGAAGATGGAAGTAAATTAGGATTATTTTTTGGAGATTACTTTGCAAGAGATAGCAAACGTGGTGGTGCGTGGATGAGTAGTTTTGTAAAACAATCTAAATTACGTAACCAAAAACCTGTAATTTATAATGTTTGTAATTCTACAAAACCAGCAGCAGGAGAGCCTGTTTTAATTAGTTTTGATGAAGTAGAAACGATGTTTCATGAATTTGGACATGCATTACACGGTTTTTTCGGAAATCAAAAATATGCTTCTATTTCAGGAACAAGTACCGCTAGAGATTTTGTAGAATTTCCGTCTCAGTTTAATGAAAACTGGTCTACGCATCCAGAAATTTTAAATAATTATGCAATTCATTACAAAACAGGAAAAGTAATTCCTGCAGAATTATTGCAAAAAATTAAAGATGCTGGTACTTTTAACCAAGGGTATTCTATGATAGAAAACTTGTGTTCTTCTAGTTTAGATATGAAATGGCATACAATTTCTGTAAATGATAAAATTGAAGATGTTGCTAAGTTTGAAGCAGAAGCATTAAAAAGCATGAACTTAAATGTAAATGAAATTCCACCAAGATATCGTTCAACTTACTTTGCACATATCTTTAGTGGAGGTTATTCTGCAGGGTATTATTCTTATTTATGGACAGAAATGTTAAGTCACGATGCCTATGATTGGTTTAAAGACAATGGTTTATTAACAAGAGAAAACGGACAAAAATTTCGTGATCAAGTTTTATCAAAAGGAAATACAATGGATTATGCAGAAATGTATAAAACCTTTGCAGGTAGAAATCCAGAAGCAGCACCAATGTTAAAAGCTAGAGGATTAAAATAGAGGTTTACATGAAACAATTTTTAAAAATTTTAGTCATTGCTTGTCTTATTTTTTCAGCTTGTAAAAGCAATGAAGTAAAAGATATTACAGGTGTTTATCAGGGCGAATTTCCTTGTGGAGATTGTACCGGAATTGATAATAAAATGACGTTGAATACGGATAGTACTTTTGTATTAGAAAAAGTTTACAAAGGGAAAGGTAACGGAACTATTTTTAAGGAGTCAGGGAAATATACAGTTACAGAAGGACAATTAGTTTTAGATTTAAAAGCGTCTCCTTTTAAGTATAAAATTGACGAAAACTATATAGAATTACTAGATATTGATGGAAATATAATTAAAAGTGATTTAAATTATAAATTGATAAAACAAGAGTAATTTATAAATGACGGACAATTATTTTGATAGCGAGGAATACACAAAAATTGATTTTACGGACACAAAAATTCAAAAAGGAGAATATGATAATTGTACGTTTTTAAATTGTAATTTCGAGGGAATTCATGCATCAAATATTCAGTTTGTAGAATGTGAATTTGTAGATTGCAATTTTAGTAATACGATTGTAGATCATACTGCTTTTAAAGATGTAAGTTTTAGTAACTGTAAAATGATAGGCATAAAATTTAATGGATGTGATCCTTTTTTATTACAGTTTAATTTTAAGGAATGTCAATTAAGTTTTGCTAGTTTTTATCAACTAAAAATACCAAAAACAAAATTTAAAGATTGTAACTTACAAGAAGTAGATTTTACAGAAAGTATGTTAACAAATGCTGTTTTTGATAATTGCGATTTTAAAGGGGCTGTTTTTGGCAGAACTAATATAGAAAAGTCAGATTTTAGAACTGCATATAATTTTAATATCAACCCAGAAAAAAATCAATTAAAAGGCGCAAAGTTTAGTAAGGAAAATATTGTAGGTCTTTTATCAGAATATAAAATTGTGGTTGAATAAATTATCAAGAGAAATAGAACAAATGTTATTAAGTATTATTAGAAGTATAAAAACACAAAGGAACTAATTTAAAGTTTTAACCTTTGTAACTTATAAAACTGTAAATCGCTACAAATTTGTTCCTTTGAAACTAAATTAATGACAAAAGAAATAGAAGACAAACTCGAAAAAATACCAATTGTAAATCTCTTGGTAAAGTTTGGGAAGAAAATAAAAGTTCCGGGTTTAGAGGGGATGTCTTTGTATGATGTTATAGAAATGTACATTATTGGTATTGTAAAAGGGGCTTTAACCACGAGAGCAGGCGGAATTGCATTCAGCTTTTTTATGGCAGTTTTTCCTTTTATGCTATTTATTCTTACATTAATTCCATACATTCCAATAGAAGGTTTTCAAGAAGGGTTATTTTCATTTATAAAAGAAATTTTACCACCACAAACATTTGAGGCTGTAGATGTTGTGTTAAAGGATATTATAAATAACCAATATGGAGGTTTGCTTTCTTTTGGTTTTTTACTGTCTATCTTTTTAATGACAAATGGGGTAAATGCTATTTTTGGTGGTTTTGAACATTCATATCATATAACCGATGTTAGAAATGTTTTTAGAGCTTATTTCATTTCACTGGGAGTTTCTCTATTAATGTCATTCTTTTTAATTGTTACCATTACCACTCTAATTTTATATCAAGTAGCACTGTCTAAAATAGACGAAACAGGTTGGTTAGATACGGGTGATTTAGATCTTTTTCTTTTGGGTAAAAACGCCGTTTTCTTAGTAATGATTTTTACTATTGTTTCTTTGCTTTTTAGGTATGGTACAAAGCAAGGTAAAGAAACAAAATTCTTTTCTGCAGGTGCAATTTTAACTACAGTTGTGTCTTTATGTACGTTTTATTTATTCGGTATTTATGTAGTAAAATTTGCACAATACAATCAATTATATGGTTCTATTGGTACGCTTTTAATATTGATGTTGTTTGTGTGGTTAAATGCAATTATCTTATTGTTAGGATTTGAGTTAAATGCTGCTATTTACGCTTTAAGATTCAGAAATAAAATTGATTCTATTTTATAACATTTCTAAGTTTTTCACGATATTTGCGCTCGCTAAAAGCGATTATCATTTAACAATTATCAGTGATCTGGTTTATTGATAAGTGATAAATGAACATTGATAACTGATTTATATGAAACCAAGCATACCAAAAGGAACCAGAGATTTTTCGCCAACAGAAGTAGCAAATCGTACCTATATCATGAATACGATTAAAACTAGTTTTGAAACATTTGGATTTCAACCTATTGAAACTCCAAGTTTTGAAAATTCATCTACCTTAATGGGTAAATATGGAGAAGAAGGAGATCGTTTAATTTTTAAGATTTTAAATTCTGGTGATTTTTTAAAGAAAGCAGATGCTACACTTTTATCAGAAAAAAACAGTTTAAAAGTTACAACTCAAATATCAGAAAAAGCGTTGCGTTACGATTTAACAGTGCCTTTTGCACGTTACGTTGTACAACATCAAAATGAAATTACATTTCCTTTTAAAAGATATCAAGTACAACCAGTTTGGAGAGCAGATAGACCACAAAAAGGACGTTTTAGAGAGTTTTTTCAATGTGATGCAGATGTTGTTGGAAGTAAATCTTTATGGCAAGAAGTAGAGTTTATTCAGTTGTATGATACCGTTTTTACAAAGTTAGATTTAGCAGGAACAACGATTAAAATTAATAATAGAAAAATACTTTCTGGAATTGCAGAAGTTATAGGAGCACAAGATAAATTAATCGATTTTACAGTAGCTTTAGATAAGTTAGATAAAATAGGTAAAGACGGTGTTGTTAAAGAAATGTTGTCTAAAGGAATTACAGAAGATGCCATAGAAAAAGTAGAACCTTTGTTCGATTTTACGGGTTCTAATTTAGATAAGTTAGCTTCTTTAGAAAGCATGTTATCAACTTCAGATGAAGGAACAAGTGGAGTAGAAGAGTTGCGTTTTGTAATTAATTCTATTGAACAATTAGGTTTAGAAACAGCTGCTTTAGAAGTAGATGTAACTTTAGCAAGAGGATTAAATTATTACACAGGTGCAATTTTTGAAGTTGCGGCTCCAGAAGGTGTAAAGATGGGGTCTATTGGAGGTGGTGGAAGATATGATGACTTAACAGGTATCTTTGGATTAAAAGATGTTTCTGGGGTTGGAGTGTCATTCGGATTGGATAGAATTTATTTAGTTTTAGAAGAATTAGGCCTGTTTAAAGCTGTTGATTTGCCAAAACCAAAAGTAATTTTCTTAAATTTTGAAACCTCTACAGAGGTTGCAAAAATGAAAGCAATTAAAGTTTTGAGAGATAATGGTATAAAATCAGAATTTTATCCTGATTTAGGAGAAAGTAATAAGGCGCAAAAACGACAATGGAAATACGTAACTTCTAGAGAAATAGAATTTGTAGTGTCTAACGTAGAAAATGATGCTTTTACGTTAAAAAATATGATTTCTGGAGAACAAACAGATTGTACTCTAATAGATTTGATTACTAAGCTAAAAGCGTAATAAATTATAGTTTTATAATTTTTATTGATTCGTAAATTAAAATAATACGTTGCAAACACGTAAATTTGCACTTTAATAAAGAATGAAATGTTTGAATTAAGCAGCAAAATGAATGACGAAAGAATAGAAGAAATAGGAGAGGATCATGTTGGTACATCAGCCAAAACTCCATTAAGAGCAGATGCTTTTGATATTTCTGACGAAGAAAAAATTGAAAGAATCCAAGAAAGTGTAAAAGATATTTTAATCACTTTAGGAATGGATTTAACAGATGATAGTTTACAAGGAACTCCAAAAAGAGTTGCTAAATCTTTTGTAAATGAGATATTTATGGGATTAGATCCTAAAAATATGCCTAAAGCATCTACGTTTGACAATAATTACAATTATGGTGAAATGTTGGTAGAGCGAAATATCGTTGTATATTCTACTTGCGAACATCATTTATTGCCAATTATTGGTAGAGCACACGTTGCTTATATTTCTGATGGGAAGGTGATTGGGCTCTCTAAAATGAACAGAATTGTAGAATATTTTTCTAAAAGACCTCAGGTTCAAGAACGTTTAACCATGCAAATTGTACAAGCAATGCAAGAAGCTTTAGGTGTAGAAGATGTAGCTTGTGTTATTGATGCAAAACATTTGTGTGTAAATTCTAGAGGAATTAAAGATATAGAAAGTTCTACAGTTACTGCAGAATTTGGTGGTAAATTTAAAGAAAAAGAAACTAAAAGAGAGTTTTTAGACTATCTTAAAATGGGGACAAAATTTGAGTAGATTCCGTTTTTCTAAATTTAAAAACTTAAAATAAAAAAAACCGTTTAGAATTTCTAAACGGTTTTTTTTAATATGTGCATTATGTGTGTTTTGGTATTCTAATTTACCAACACCCATTCTCCTTTTGCTATTAAAGGAATAGCCTGTTTATATTTTACACCTTTTTCTTCTCCACTGATTACGTTTTTAATGGTAACATGCTCGTTTCTACCAATTTTAGGTTGATCACGAGTTATTGTTTCAATAGGTTCAGATTGTTGTGGTTTAGAATTTTCTATGGCTTGTTCTGTAGAATTTTGAACATCTGCTTTAGAAGTATTTAAACTTACTCTTTTTTGTTGACGAGCTTCAGATATTTGATTTCTGTCTTGCTCAGGCAACTCGCCTTTAAACAAGAAAGACAATACTTCTTTGTTTATTTCATCAACGGTTGTTTTAAATAATTCAAAAGCTTCAAACTTATAGATTAATAAAGGATCTTTTTGCTCATAAGACGCATTCTGAACAGATTGTTTTAAATCATCCATTTTACGTAAATGATCTTTCCAGTTTTCATCAATAATTGCTAAAGTGATGTTTTTTTCGAAATCTGTAATTAAGCTTTTTCCTTCACTATCATAAGCTTCTTTTAAGTTGGTTACAACTTGTAAAGATTTTGTGCCATCTGTAAAAGGAACTACAATACGCTCGTATCTATCACCTTCGTTTTCAAAAACATCTTTAATTACAGGAAATGCTAAAACGGCATTTCTTTCAATTTTGTTTTTGTAATGTTCAGTTACAATATCGTATAATTTATCTGCTAATTCACTTTCGGAAAGTTTCTCAAACTCATCTTTTGAAAAAGGAGATGTCATTGAAGAGAATTTGATCAATTCAAATTCGAAATTATGAAAATCTTTGGCCGCTTTATTTGTATTAATAATAGACTCACAAGTGTCAAAAATCATATTTGCAATATCTACTTGCAAACGTTTACCATCTAATGCATGACGTCTTCTTTGGTATACAAACTCACGTTGAGCATTCATGATATCATCATACTCTAATAATCGTTTACGAATACCGAAGTTGTTTTCTTCTACTTTCTTTTGTGCTCTTTCAATAGATTTGCTAATCATAGAATGCTGAATTACTTCACCTTCTTTTAAGCCCATTCTATCCATCATTTTTGCAATTCTATCAGAACCAAAAAGACGCATTAAATTGTCATCTAAAGCAACATAAAATTGAGTTGACCCAACATCACCTTGTCTACCTGCACGTCCACGTAATTGTCTGTCTACACGTCTAGAGTCATGTCTTTCTGTACCAATAATAGCTAAACCACCAGCGCCTTTTACTTCTTTGGTTAATTTAATATCTGTACCACGCCCTGCCATGTTTGTTGCAATTGTAACTACACCAGGTTTACCTGCTTCTGCAACTACGTCTGCTTCTCGTTTGTGTAATTTTGCATTTAAAATATTATGAGGAATTTTACGCATTTGTAACATTCGACCTAATAATTCTGAGATTTCTACAGAAGTTGTACCTACTAAAACAGGTCTATTTTGTTCAACTAACTTTACAATATCTTCTATTACTGCATTGTATTTTTCACGTGCAGTTTTGTAAATTAAATCTTCTTTATCATCTCTTTGAATTGGTTTGTTTGTAGGGATTTCTACAACATCTAATTTGTAGATTTCCCATAACTCACCAGCTTCTGTAATTGCAGTACCTGTCATACCAGACAGTTTTCTGTACATTCTAAAGTAATTCTGTAAAGTTACCGTAGCAAATGTTTGCGTAGCATCTTCTATTTTTACATTTTCTTTTGCTTCAATTGCTTGGTGTAATCCGTCTGAATAACGACGACCGTCCATAATACGACCTGTTTGTTCATCAACAATCATTACTTTATTTTCCATTACAACATACTCTACATCTTTTTCAAAAACAGTGTATGCTTTTAAAAGTTGATTCATGGTATGGATACGCTCACTTTTTATGCTAAAGTCTTTGTATAACTCTTCTTTTTGAGTGATTTTTTCTTCCTTGCTGATGTCAGAATTGTCAATCTCACCAATTTTTACACCAATATCGGGTAGTACAAAAAAGTTATCATTATCTGTTTTCTTTGATAAATCTGCAATCCCTTTATCTGTTAAATCAATTTGATTATTTTTTTCTTCAACAACAAACCATAGATCTTCATCTACTTGTGGCATTAATTTGTTGTTATCTTGCATATAATAGTTTTCTGTTTTCTGCAAGATTTGTTTATTACCTTCTTGTGATAAAAACTTTATTAAGGCTTTGTTTTTAGGCAAACCTCTGTACACTCTTAATAATAAAAATCCACCATCCTTATCGTTTCCTTCTGCAATTAATTTTTTTGCTTCTGCAAATACACCTACTAAATGTTGTTTTTGTAAAGTAACTAAATCAGAAACTAAAGGTTTTAAATCGTTAAATTCATGTCTGTCTCCTTGTGGTACTGGTCCAGAAATAATTAACGGAGTTCTAGCGTCATCAATTAAAACAGAATCTACTTCATCAATAATAGCATAATTTGGTGCACGTTGCACTAAATCATCTTTAGAGCTAGCCATATTATCACGTAAATAATCGAAACCAAATTCGTTATTTGTACCGTATGTAATGTCTGCGTTGTAAGCTTTTCTACGTGCATCAGAATTTGGTTGATGGTAATCTATACAATCTGTTGTAAAACCATGAAACTCAAAAATAGGTGCCATCCACGCTTTATCACGTTTTGCTAAATAATCATTTACAGTAACTAAATGAACTCCATTTCCTGTTAATGCATTTAAATATACTGGTAAGGTAGAAACTAAAGTTTTTCCTTCTCCTGTCATCATTTCTGCAATTTTACCTTGATGTAAAACAGAGCCACCAATTAATTGAACATCGTAATGAACCATGTCCCAAGTAACAGGTTTACCCGCTGCATCCCAAGAATTAGCCCAAATTGCTTTGTCATTATCTAAAGTTACATTATCTCTTTCTGCAGATAATTCTCTATCAAAAGGAGTTGCAGTTACTTCTATTTCTTTATTTTCTACGAAACGTTTTGCTGTTTCTTTAACTATTGCAAAAGCTTCTGGCATTATCTGAACCAAAGTCTCTTCAGAAACTTTATAAGCATCATCTTTTAAAGTATCTATTTGTGTATAAATATCTTCTTGACGGTCTATATTTGCTGTTTTAGCTTCTTTTTCTAATTCAGTAATTTTATCATCAAATTCTTTGGTAGCTGATTTTATTCGCTCTTTAAATTCTATAGTTTTTGCCCTTAAATCATCATTAGAAAGTTTAGAGAACTCTATTTCGAATTTTTTGACATCTTCAACAATTGGTTGTAAAATTTTTAAATCTTTTTCTTGTTTATCACCAACAAAAAGTTTGATTACTGAATTTAAAATATTCATTATTATGTTATTTTTAGTTAAATTAATAACTACATTATAGTTCCGTATTCGGTTTTTTTAAACCTTTAAAAATAGTTTTCTAGATTAGGAGAAAACAAAAAAAAAGCCTCTTTAGAGACTTTTTAAATTTTATTATTATGTTTAGTATTCATCCTCGTTCCAAAGATAATCATCTTCGGTTGGGTAATCTGGCCAAATTTCAACAATTGAATCATACGCGTCACCTTCATCTTCTATGTCTTGTAGGTTTTCTACTACTTCTAAAGGAGATCCGGTTCTAATAGCGTAATCTATTAATTCGTCTTTGGTTGCTGGCCAAGGCGCATCTGCTAAATAAGATGCTAATTCTAATGTCCAATACATTTCTTAATGTTTAATTTTGTGCAAAAATAATTTTTTTACTGAATTATACAAGTCTTTTTTAAGAAATATATAGAGAAGTTGTTTTATTATTTTGTTAATAACTTAAAACGAATGTTTTAAGGGGTAAATAAAATATAAAATTTCTTCTTGTCGATAAAAAAAAGAACGTATTTATTTTTTTTCAGGAATCCATTTAATTTCGGCTACTGATAAGTCTTTAGACAACTTTCGTGCCAACGTAAAAAGGTAGTCAGAAAGGCGGTTTAAGTATTTTAGTATGTCATCATTAATATTTTCCTCGTCATTTAATGCTACAGCTAAACGTTCTGCTCTCCTACAAATACACCTTGCTATATGACAAAATGACACAGATTGATGTCCTCCTGGAAGAATAAAATGGGTCATTTGAGGAAGCTCTAAATCCATTTTATCTATTTCTTCTTCTAAAAAAAGAATAGAAGCTTCGTCTATTTTAGGAATATTAAGCCTTTCTTTTCCGTTTTTTAACGTTTCTTTCTCAGGTGGAGTAGCCAACATTGCTCCCAGAGTAAATAACTCATTTTGAATTTTTAATAAAGTCTCTTTAATTGATAAACTTATATCTTGATCTTTTATTAAACCAATGTAAGAATTAAGTTCATCTATATCTCCGTAACTCTCTATTCGTAAATTGTATTTTTTTACTCTAGTTCCTCCAAAAAGGGCAGTTGTGCCTGCATCACCAGTTTTTGTATATATTTTCATTTTAATTGTGTTGCAAATTTTTTATAGTAACAAAGTTACAAAGTTTGTGAGCTGTAGCATTTATAATTAACACGATTTAACAGTTGTGTAAAAAAAGATATAAAGAATCTTTTATATTCTTATTTTAAAATGTTCTTTTTCCTGTTCTTTTCTAAAGAAAACAATTCCCCAGTAAAAAACATCTACTGTAACTGTAACTTTGCTATGGTTTTTAATTTGGGTCCATGCTTCTTTCATTTCTTCACTCCAATAAATATCATCAAAAACCCAAATTGAATTATTATTTATGGTACTTAAACAAGTTTCAAAATAATGTAAAGTGTCTTTTTTTGTGTGATTTCCGTCAAAATAGATACAATCTAATTTTTGATTTTCAATTGCTAAGGGTAACGTTTCTTTAAAATCTCCTGTAATTACACTTATGTCTTTATAATTATTTGTAGAAAATAACTGATTAGCAACATTACTTGTTTCAGGACAACCTTCTAATGTTGTAATCTTAGATTCTTTGTTTCCTATTTTAATTGCAGATGTACCTAAACCTAAAGATGTACCAATTTCTAAAACGGTTTTAGGTTTAAAATATTGAATTAAACGGATTAATAACTTTGCTTTTTTGTTTGATAAACCAGCTATTTTAGCAATTTTAGAAACTTGACGATCATTATTTTTAAAAATTTTAGATCCTGCACCAAAATCTGTGACTTTTATGTGGGTTTTGTTGTCTAATAATTGTTGCTTCGTTTCAGAAAATAATTTAATGAAAGCGGTGTCTGTTTTTTTGTAAAAACATTTGGTTATTAAATCATACACAAAAGGAGAGTGCACTCCATGTTGATTGGACGATTTTGCAAGAAATTTTAAGTATTCTGTTATCAAATGTTTAATTTTTTATATAAAAAAACGAAAGTAAAATAAAATTATAGTAAATCACTTTTAAAAAGTATATTTGTCACTATTTATGATTAAAATTACAATGAAAAAACACCTTCTATTACTACTATCAATTTCTTTCTTTTTTTCGTGCATACCAAGTAAAGATATTATTTACTTACAAGGAGAACCAATTGCTAGAAAGGAAATTAAAAGAATAAATAATATACCTTATAAATTACAAGTTGATGATATCTTAAATATTGATATTAAATCTAATGAAGAATCTCTTGTTTCTGTTTTTAAAAAACAGTCTGTAGGAGCTACTGGGGGAGGAGACGGGTACTTTTCTGGATATAGTATAGATAGTTATGGAAATATTAGAATGCCTACTTTAGGGGAAATTAATGTTCTAGGATATACAGAACTAGAGGTTCGGAAAAAGATTGAAAATGAATTAAAAAAATACATTAAAACTCAAGAAGAAATTTTTGTTTCTGTAAAATTATCTGGTATTAAATATACAATTATAGGAGAAATTGGTAGTCCAGGGCCTAAAACTATTTTTCAAAATAAGCTCTCTATTATAGATGCAATTTCTAACTCAGGAGATATAACTGCGGTTGGTAATAGAAAAAAAGTTGAAATTATTAGAAATTCAATTACTGGAACAGAAAAATTTGAAATTGATTTAACAAAAATAAGTGCTTTCGAATCAGAAGTGTTTTATATTAAACCAAATGATATCATTAATATCATTCCATTAAAACAGAAAACATGGGGTACTGGTACTACTGGTTTAGGTGCTCTTACAACAATAGTTTCATTATTTACATTGATTAGTACTACATTTATTTTAGCAAGAAACCTATAGATATTTATGGATAATTTAAATAAAATTAATACTAATAGTATTCAAGCTAATGTAGATGTTAAAGGTTATCTTTTTAAAGTTTTATCTTATTGGAAACTTTTTTTTGTAACTATCATTATAGCATTGATTGTAGCTAAATTTATGAATGATTATAAAACAAAAATTTATAATCTAAATACCGTAATCTCTGTAAAAGAAGAGAATAATCCATTGTTTTCTACAGGAACAAATATTGCTTTTAATTGGGGAGGAGCAAGTGATGCAGTAGAAACTATAAAAGTAGTTTTAACTTCTAGAACACATAATGAAAAGGTTGTTAAAAAATTAAATTTCTTTATAAATTATTTAAAAGAAGGTAGATATCGGTTAGAAGATGTTTATGGTTACACTCCGTTTGTGGTAGATTTAGATACTAGTAAACCTCAATTATATGGACAACTTATACAAGTAGAAATTACAGGTGAAGATACTTATAAATTATCTTTTGACCTTAAAGAGAGTACTTCAAATGCTTTAATTACCTATGATACAAATACAACAAGTGTTCACAACTTTTCTTCTCCTCTTTTTTCTAAAGAGTATAAAATAGATGAACAGATAAATACTGAGTTTTTAAATTTTTCATTGCAAAAAACAAAAAAATTTAATGTTGGAGAAAAATTTTATATTCAATTTGTAAGTTTTGATGGTACTGTAGGAGGTAATAGGTCTATTGGTGTAGCAGGTATTGCAAATGGAGCCTCTATGCTTAGGTTATCTAAAGGAGGTACAAATAAAAATAGGATTGTAGATTATTTAAATGCAACTGTTGTAATTCTTGATGAAGACAAACAAGAACAAAAAATTCTGTATGCTAAAAAGACGAAGAAATATATAGAGCTTTTATTTACCAAATTAGAAGATAGTTTACGGACAATTGAAAAGGAAATGGGGCTCTATAAAGAGAGAAATGATATTTATAACCTTTCTGCTGAGGGGAGTCTAGTTTTTAATGAAACAATTACAATAGAACAAGACAAAAAAAATATTTTAGAATTTAATGACTATCTTAATAATTTAAGAAGTTATATACTTTCTCACGATACTTATGGGGAAAATATTCCTGTTCCAGCTTTAATAGCTGTTCAGGATAGTAAGATTTCTGGAGAAATTTCTACGCTCATTCAACTATCTAGCTTAAGAGAAAAATTAAGAGGTTCTGTAACAGATAACCATCCAGAGGTTATAAAGTTGAGTAATGACATTAATATTTCTAAAACTAATTTGTTAGAAAACATATCTACTTTAAAAGTTGTTAATCAGAATAAAATAAACAAATTAAATGCTGAATTATATACTTATAAGAGTCAACTTAAAAAATTACCTAAAACAGAACAAGTTTTATTAAAGTTCGAAAAAAACTATCAAATTTCTGAAGCAAATTATAATTATTTGAAGCAAAAAAGTTACGAAGCAGGTTCTGCAATTGCTGCAAATGTATCTGATGTTAAAATTATAGATACGGCTAAAGATTTAGGAAATGGTCCTGTATACCCAATACCTAGTTTTAATTATTTAGTAGGTTTAATGTTGGGGATTGTTTTTCCTTTATTTTACATAATAACTAAGGAGGTTTTAGATAATAAAATTCACACAGCAGAAGAAATTCAAAATAATTATGCAATTCCTGTTTTAGGTGTTGTTGGTAAAAATCATGATAACAATAATTTAGCTGTTTTTAACAAGCCTAAATCATCTGTAGCAGAATCTTTTAGAGCGCTTAGGTCTAATATTCAATTCTTGTTTAAAAATGTAGAAAATAACAAGTCAAAAACTTTAATTTTAACTTCGTCTGTGAGTGGAGAAGGGAAAACAATGGTTTCTATAAACATGGCAACTGTTTTTGCTTTAAGTGGTAAGAAAACGGTATTAGTTGGTTTAGATTTAAGGAAACCTAAAATTTATGATGATTTTGATTTAACAAATGATATTGGTGTTGTAAATCACTTAATCAATCAAAAAACATTAGATGAAATTATAATTAATACCAAAGTACCAAATTTAGATCTTATTTTATCTGGGCCAATACCTCCAAATCCTTCTGAGTTGTTGTTAAATGAAACGGCAGATAAGATGATTAAGAGTCTTCAAGAAAGATATGATTATGTTATTATTGATACACCTCCTGTTGGTTTAGTTTCTGACGCTTTAGAGTTGTTTAAATATGGTGATGCAATTATCTATGTGATTCGTCAGAATTATTCAGAAAAAGGAATGATGAGAATGATAGATGATAAGTATAAAAATAAAGAAGTTAGTAACATTAGTTATGTGCTTAACGATTTTTCTATTGAAAATAAATATGGCTACGGCTACGGTTATGGCTACGGTTATGGTTACGGCTATGGTTATGGGAAATACGGAAACGGTTATCATGAAAATGAAGAAGCAAAAGGTATCTTCTCAAGAATCTCAAGTTTATTTAAAAGAAATAGTTAATAAAAAAGCATCGTGTTAACGATGCTTTTTTATTTTAGTCCGAATTACAAAAAATAATAGAACACTATAATATTATGAAGATTCCACAAGAAGAATACGCTGCCTATTTTAGTGATTATATGAAGTTAATAGCTGTTGATACAAAATCAATTATCGAATGTCTTATAAACTCTCAAAATGACTTTGAAAGCTTGTTAAGAAAGCTTCCAAAAGAAAAACAAAATTTTGCGTATGCAGAAGGTAAATGGACATTGAAAGAATTGATTCAGCATATTATTGATACAGAACGTATATTTAGCTACAGAGCTTTGTGCTTTGCTAGAAATGATACAACGTCTTTACCCGGTTTTGATCAAGATTTATTTGTGAATAACGATACTGCCAATGACAGAGATTATGAAGAATTATTAGATGAAATGGCAACTTTAAGAAAATCTACCATTCAATTATACAAAAGTTTTTCTGATGATGTTTTGTTAAGAGTAGGAGTGGCATCAGAAAATAAAATGTCTGTAAGAGCTTTAGGGTATTTGTTTTCTGGTCATCAGATACATCATTTAAATGTTGTAAAAGAAAGATATTTATAATTAAAAAAACCGAAGTTAAAACTTCGGTTTTTTTATGAATTTAATATTCTGTTTTATCTTGTTTTTCTGACCATTTGTTAAATGGTTCTAGTGCAATTTCTCTTCCTATTTGCTCAAAAGGAATACTTCTTTTCTCATATGGTAATGGAATTTCTTTATAGATAAATTCATCATCAAAACCAATATTTGCAGCATCTTGTTGGTTACTTCCGTAAAAAACTTTGTCTGGTCTAGCCCAATAAATAGCCCCTAAACACATAGGGCAAGGCTCGCAAGAAGTATAAATAATACAACCATCTAGCTGAAAAGAACCAATATTTTTACAAGCATCTCTAATTGCAGTAACTTCTGCATGCGCAGTTGGGTCGTTTGTAGAAGTTACTTTGTTATTTCCGTGGCCAATTATTTCTCCGTCTTTTACAACAATACAACCAAAAGGGCCACCTTCATTATTATTCATTCCCTTTAAAGCTGCTTTTACAGCCTCACTCATAAATTCTTCGTGTGTATTCATCTTCATTTTCTGTTATTATGATTTTAATTCTTTAAGCCCAAAAAAGCTGCATAATGTATGCAGCTTTATAGTTTATAAAAATAATAATTTTTATTTTAATGCTCCAATCATTTCTTCTGGTTTTACCCATTCGTCATATTGTTCTGGAGTTACATAACCTAAACGTACCGCTTCTTCTTTTAAAGTAGTTCCGTTTGCATGCGCCGTATTTGCAATTTCTGCAGATTTATAATAACCAATCTTTGTATTTAATGCAGTAACTAACATTAAAGAGTTGTTAACTAGCTCTGTTATTCTTGCATGGTTTGGTTCTATACCAGCAGCACAGTTTTCATCAAAAGATTTACAAACATCTCCAATTAATTGAGCAGACTGTAAAACGTTAGAAGCCATTACTGGTTTAAATACATTTAATTCATAATGTCCTT